>CAVACW010000001.1:0-138501 GCA_963587345.1 uncultured Oscillospiraceae bacterium
GAAATAGATTCATGGCTTCCGATTTTCCATACTCCCCCGAGCCTTCGCCTCCGGCAGGAAAACAGTCAATTATCGGATGCCGCTCGCCTCGCGTCCACCCTCACGGGCGAACGTCCAACAAAAAAACGCTGCCCTGAGTCGCCCCGAAACAGCGTTTTCTTGCAATCAACTAAGCAGTCGATCAGTCGAACTTGTAGACGAACTGAGCGCCCCAGAGGATGGCGTCAAGTCGGTCAAATTCACCGACCTTCGTATTTCGATCATCTTCGGAATACAAATCCTTGTTGCCAACACCTCGCAGGTACGCCAACCCGAAATCGCCTTGCAGCTGCTTGTTGACGCGCCAAGTAGCGCCCACAGAAAGCCACAGGCGGTCCGTATCCGGGATCGTCGCAGAGCGATACCGATCGTCATCCACCGGCGAGATTTCGTAGCCTACGCCACCGCGCACCGTAAACGCTTCGTTGATGTCGTAGTCAGCACCGACTGTGAAAAGCCAGGAATCCTTCCACTTGTACTCAGGTGCTGTTTTACTCGTAGCTTTCTCTTTTGCCATTTGGGTTGCATACGCAACAGCATCCTGATCCGAAGCAGTTGTCGAAGAAGCTTTGTAAGCTTGGTAGTAAGCACTGTAGTTAGCCGCATAAGTCGCGCTATACATTGAACTACCACTAATCGGAAGATTCTTAAAACTTCCCCAATTGGCCCAGCGAACCAACCCAGACAATCTTAGAGCAGGGGTTGCCTTCCAGGTTCCCGTCAACGTAATCGTGTGAGGCCCCGACATCTCGGCATGTCCATCATTCGTCTTGAACTGATAGCCAGGAATCGGCTGCCCATCAGATGTCTCTAACCCCGCCTTAAGATAACCATCCGCCTTGTGGTTCACCTGAGAGCGATAAGCCAACCCCACGCGCACGTTTTCCGTCGGCTCCCACATGAAACCCAAATTACCGCCCCAAGCCCAGCCGTCCGCGTTCAATCGAACACGCATATGCCCAGACTCAGGATGCCCCTTGACCAGATTTGCTGTCGACTCAAACTGCGCCGTCACATACTGCAGAGAAACACCTGCACCAAAGGACAGCGTGTCCGTCAACTTCATCGCCACGTTGGGGTTGAAGTCAAACGTCTTCACTTCGGCGTTGCACCCCTTGTCACCCAGCTCCCAATTCTTATTGTATTCAGTCGCCATGCCATAGGGCACCGTCACGCCAAAGCCAAACCACATGTCTTCCTTGATCTGGTGCACAAAATACATGCTAGGCACGGGCACGCCATGCTTGCGGCCATTTTCCTTCTGGCCGCTTTCCGTCGTCACCGGAAGGTCAAGATCCGCCACCACAGCGCCCATCTGGAAGGCCGTGCCGGAGAGAAGCGACATGCCGGCCGGGTTGTACCAAACAGCGGACAAGTCGTCGCCCACGATGCCCGCGCCCGCATAGGAGCGGCCGAGACCGGCCACCGACTGTTCGGTGAGCATGAAGCCGCCCGCGGTGGCAGCCGACGAAAACGCCGCCGCAAGCGTCGCGGCAGCCATGAGTTTCAGCGTGAAGTGTTTCACCAGTGTTCTCCAAAAGGCGTCTTCGCCCGACGATTCCAGGCGGCGCCATAAGCTTGGAAGCGACTGCACTTGCGGCACATCGCTTCTGCCCGAACGGCCGTCCTTTGCAGGAGCCAAAAAAGAAAGCCGATCGGTTCTTGTTCTTTACCGATCGGCAATTGTGTCGTGAGAAACACTTTGTGACGCCAGCGAATTCTCGGGAGTTACCCCTCGAGTCCCTTGCGAGGTTAATCCGTGCGGATGAACCGCTTCATCCCGCCGGCTGATCAATCGGGCATCGTTTCGCCATTTGCCAGTCGAATCCAGCCGCGGATGATGCGGTAGGCCACCCAGATCCCCATCACCACGAAGCCCGCGATCCAAACGAAGAAGCCCACCACCACAAAGGAGAGGAAGAACCCGACGATCCCCACAAGAATCGCCCAGACCATCGCGTACCAGAAGGTGCGAATCTGCCAGGAGAAGTGGCTGTCCACATAGGTGCCGCAGGCTTCGGAGCGCATGACGTAATTCAACACCACAGCAGCAATCGACGGCCAGCCAAAGAGAAACGCCCCGACAATTGACGCCCCCGTCGCAATGCCGATCACAATCGACACCGCGTGAAGCGCATAAACCACCTTCGCCACTGTCACGATGGACGCGGGCGGCCGGTGTCCGCCCGTTTCGTCAATGTCCTGCCAGCGCTCAGAAGACGACGGGGACTCGGACGACGCGGACTGCGACGAAACTGCGGGAACGTTTTCCATGACGGCGGCCTCAAAGAGAAAATCTGAAGAACGATGCGAAAAAAGCGGCCCGACAAGAACCGCCCTTCGCGTCCTGCATGAAGCCCACTATAGCGCACCACGGCGCCCGTCACCGGCCGGCGCCCGAAATTCTTTCGGAGCTTTGCGCTTCTTAACGAACCGCCGGCTTCGCCGTGCCGCGCGCCATGAGCTTCAAGTGCCGTCCAATCTCGTCTTGCGAGCTACAGACCGCCTCGCCCGCCTTGGGCGAGAGCTTCTTGTAGCTGCCGTCGCTCAACTGCACCCAAGCGTGGATGTTGTCAGAGAGCTGCGGCTTCACGATCTGATTCAGAATATTCACGCGGATGTCGGCGTCCAGAATCGGCGTCAGCACTTCAATGCGGCCGTTCAGATTGCGCATCATCATGTCCGCGCTGCCGATGTACATTCGCTCGTCGCCGCCGTGGCGGAACCAGTAAATGCGAGCGTGCTCCAAAAGTTCGCCCACGATGGCGCGCACGGTGATCGTTTCCGAAATGCCCTTCAAGCCCGGCCGCAGGCAGCAGATGCCGCGCACGATGCATTCGATCTTCACGCCCGCCATGCTCGCCTTGTAAAGGAGCGCAATGATGTCGGGATCAACGAGCTGGTTGCACTTCAAAATGATGTGGCCGTTTCCCTGCGCCTTGTGCAGACTAATCTCCTCCTCGATCAGGGCAGAAATGTTGCGGCGCAAGAGCTTCGGCGACACAAAGAGCTCGCGGTAGCGCTCCATGATGCCGTAGCCCGTCATCACATTAAAGAGATCCTGCACATCGCTGCAGATCGACTCATTCGCGGTGAAGAGCCCCAGGTCGGTGTAGATCTTCGCCGACGACGCGTTGTAGTTGCCGGTGCCGATGTGCACGTAGCGGCGCATGCCGGCGCCCTCGCGCCGCACCACAAGGCACAGCTTGGCGTGGATCTTGAGTCCCGCAAAGCCGTAAACCACGTTGACCCCAGCGCGCTCCAGCTCCTCGGCCCAATTGATGTTCTGCTCCTCGTCAAAGCGAGCCTTCAATTCCACCACCGCCGTCACCTGCTTGCCGCGGCGACGGGCTTCAAGAAGGCTTCGCACCACGGGCGACTGGCTGCCGCAGCGATAAAGCGTCTGCTTGATGGCAACGACGTTGAGATCCAAAGCCGCCTGTTGCAGAAAGCGCAAAACGCACCCAAAGGAATCGTAGGGGTGGTAGACCACCTGATCTCGTTCGGCAATGGCCGCAAACACATCCCCGTCCGGATCAAACGCGGCGGGCAAATGCGGCTTTCGCGGCACGTATTTGAGGCTCGGCTTGTCCACAGCAAGAATCGCCATGAATTCCGAGAAGCCAAGCGGCATCTTCGACTTGAAGACCTGGCCGGGCTGCAGATCCAAGTGCTCAAAAAGGAATTCCTGCAGGCGGCGCGGACAGCCGCGCGCCAGCTCCAGACGCACGATGGACCCAAAGCGCCGCTGCTCGACATAGTCACGAACGGCGGAAAGCAAATCGTCCGCCTCGTCCTCTTCGATTTCGCCGTCGGTGTTTCGCGTCACGCGAAAGAGCCCGTAATTCTTCACGCGGTAGCCCGGGAACAGCGTCTCCAGCCGCTCGCCGATCAAGTCCTCCACGAGAAAGATGCGGCTCGTGTCTTCCCCATACTTGAAAGTGAGCTTTTTGTCCGCATCAATTTCATCAGGAATAAAGAGAAGCCGCGGCAGGTTGTTCGGACACTTCACACGGGCAAATCGCACGCTCGTCTCGTCGTCATTGGCGGCGGGCGTGAGCTCAATCACGAAGTTGAGGCTTGTGTTGGAAATCATCGGGAAGGGGCGCCCCGCGTCCACCGCCTGCGGCGTCAGAATCGGCAGGATCTGCTCATCGAAATAACGATCAAGCGCCGTCTTCTGCTTTGTCGTGAGGTCGCCGTACTTCACAAAGCGCAGGTCCTTCTTTTCAAGCGCGGGCTTCAAGTCCTCAAACCAGAGGTCTTCCGCTGCATCGAGCATCCCCTGCACGCGCTTGCGAATTTCGGAGAGCTGCCGCGCGGGCGGCATCTGATCCGCTCCAGTGGGCGCCACCCCGCTGCGCGCCTGACGCTGCAGGTTCATGACGCGCACCATGTAGAACTCAT
Source organism: uncultured Oscillospiraceae bacterium (assembly GCA_963587345.1). GTDB lineage: Bacteria > Pseudomonadota > Gammaproteobacteria > Burkholderiales > Burkholderiaceae_F > Duodenibacillus. The sequence continues at coordinate 4,447 of CAVACW010000001.1, forward strand.
CGAGGTTATTGAAGAAGATCGCGAGAAACTTCACTCGATCGATCAGCGGCACCTTCTTGTCCATCGCCGTCTCAAGCACCTTGCGGTCAAACTCAATCCAGCTGATTTCTCGATTCAGGTAGAGGGACGGGGCCGTCAGATCCGCCGCCTTCACAGCCTTTTCAGACTTTGCCAGCTTTTCCGCCTTGACTACCTTCTTCTTTTCCGCCTTGACTACCTTCTTCTTTTCCGCCGCGCGGCCTTCCTTGGGGGTGCCTTCCACCGTCATTTCTTTCTCCATCGGGACCCGGCTGCGGCGCAAGGTGCGCCGCTTTGTCTTCATTCAAGCCCCGGTCATTCGGATCAATTTAACAAACGTTTGCGACAGGCGCATGACAGCCACGATTTTTCAGAAAAAAGGGCCCCTGCTTCGGCTAAACTCTACCTCACTCAACGCGGCGTCCGAGCGGCGCCGCGCTCCAAGACACAAGGCAATACACATCATGCGAATCCTTCTCGTTGAAGACGATGAAATGATCGGTGAAGGCGTCGTGGACGGCCTCAAGGCCGAGGGCTACGCCATCGACTGGGTTCAGGACGGCAACTCCGCTCTGATCGCTTTGCGCACCACGCCTTTCTCACTCGTGATTCTCGATCTGGGCCTTCCGGGCAAAGACGGCCTCACAGTGCTTCAGGAAGTGCGCGCTCAGAAAATGCACATCCCCGTGCTCGTCACCACGGCCCGCGACACCATCGCCGACCGCGTGAAAGGCTTGGACGCCGGCGCCGACGACTACCTCGTGAAGCCTTTTGATCTCGATGAGCTCTCCGCACGCATCCGCGCCCTTCTGCGCCGCTCCTCGGGCCGCAGCGAGCCCACGATCGAGCGCGGGGCGCTTTTGATCAAGCCCGAAACACGCGAAGTCTTCTACAACGGCGAACCGATCCTGCTCTCCTCAAAGGAATACGCCCTTTTAGTGGCGCTCGCGGACCGTCCAGGTGTCGTCCTCTCCCGCGGCCAGCTCGAAGAAAAGCTCTACAACTGGGACTCCACCGTGGGCTCGAACGCCATTGAAGTGCACGTGCATCACCTTCGCAAGAAGCTCGCCGACGGCGCCATCAAGACCGTGCGCGGCGTGGGCTACCTGCTCGAAACCTAGTTCGCGCCCTCATGCTCAGCATTCGCGGCAAGCTCGTCTTCTTTCTCGTTTCAGCGCTCGTCATCGCGGGCGTCGTGGCGTCGGTGGCGACTTACTACTCCACCCGCATGGAGTTTTCCGCGCTCTTTGACGCGCAACTAAAGCACTCCGCGCTTGAGCTCGCTGAAAGCGGGCGGCTTGACGTCACGTCGGTCGCCGTCATCGGCCAGGCGCCCGAGCAGCAAATCACGTTGCAGGTCTACGACGCCGCCGTGAACCGCCTCTACGTAGATCGGCATGCCGTACCGCTCACCATCGCCGAAACGCCGGGATTTTCTGAATTCACCGACGACGCGGGCCGCGTCTGGCGCCAGTTCGCCGCTGCCGTCGGAACCCGCATCGTGCAGGCGGCGCAGCCCCTGGCGGTGCGAAACCGGCTCGCCGCCTCCGCCGCACTGCGCATTCTGCAGCCCGTGCTAATTCTCATCGCATTTCTCGCCATCGCCATCTGGTTCGTGATCGTTCAGGTGCTGCAGCCCTTGAACAAGACAGCGCGAGCCGTTTCAAAAAAGTCTCCTTCGTCGCTCACGCCGCTTGAAACTACGGGCCTTCCCTTTGAATTGAAGAGCCTTGTTGACGCCATCAATCGACTGATGCAGCGTCTGGGCGACAGCCTCACGGCGCAACAGCGCTTTGCCAGCGACGCCGCCCACGAATTGAGAACGCCGCTTGCCGGCATCAAGCTTCAGGCCCAGCTCCTTTCCCGCGCCCAAACCGACGAAGACCGAGCCAAGTACTCAGGCCGCCTGCAGCAGGGCGTAAGCCGCGCCACGCGTCTCGTGGAGCAGCTTCTCACCATTGCGCGCCTTGACCCCGACGCCTCCCAAAAGCCCATGGCGGAAGCGCACCTTGCGGACATCGTGAAAAGCGTTGTCGAAGACCTTTCGCCCATTGCGGAAACCAAGCGCATCACCCTCACCGCCGACGCCCCGGCGCCCGTCACCGCGATGGGACTTCCCGACGCCTTGCGGCTCATGATCGCCAACTTGGCTGACAACGCTATCCGCTACACCCCGGAAGGCGGCTGCATTGAAATCGGCCTCCGGGAGGAAGCGGGCGACGCCGTCATCACCGTCACCGACAACGGCCTGGGCATCGCCCCCGAAGAACGCCAGCGCGTCTTCGAGCGCTTCTACCGAGCACTGGGCACCAAGGTGCAGGGCACGGGGCTGGGCCTAGCGATCGTGCAGCGCATCGTCGCCATCCACGGCGCTGAAATTCACATCGAGGACGGCTTTCCGCATGAAGGGGACGACGGCTGCGGAACCCGTTTTGTGATTCGCCTTCCCCTCACCCGCACGTCGCTGCACTGACGCCTGACGCAAAACGGGGCGCCCCCAGCATTTGGCAGCGCCCCGCGACTTTCTCTCCCCAGAGAAACTTTCAGCTACGCCTTGCGGCCGTTCACCTTGAGCGCAAAGCCCGTGTAGACCGCAAAGGCGTTCGGCAGGCTCGTCGCATCCTGAATGTCAAAGTTCGGACGATGGTGTCCATGGTGATTGCACCCAAAAAGAATGAAGGCCGCCTGACCACCGTGCTGCACCACACGACGAATGAAGAGCGCGCAGTCTTCCGACCCAGACGGCACGTGCACGCGGGGGATGACCCTCGCATTGGGCACCGTCCTCATGACGTCCTCCACCACATCCAGCAACTCGGGACAGGCAATGAGCGTCGTGGACTCGCCCGCCTTCGTCACCGTGGACTTCACGCGATAGGCCTTGTCCACGCCCGCGAAGATGTCGTAGACGTAGCTTCCCATGTACTGGTTCACTTCCTCCGTTTCGCCGCGAACCTCCATCTGCATCCGAGCGTGCGCCGGCACTACGTTGCGGCCTTCGCCCGCCTGCAGCGTGCCCACGGAAACGCGCGTCTCGCCGTCGCCATGGCGGGGAATGCCCGCAAGCATCATCGAAGCGGCGCAGGCCGCCATAAGGGCGCTGTGCCCGAGCTGCGGCGCGTTGCCCGCATGAGCAGGCGTCCCCTCAATATCAACGTCAAACTTCGTGGACGCAAGGAATCCGCCGTCCATCACGCCGATTTCGCCCAGCTTTGCGGCGCCCCCGACGTGGCCGCTGATGAAGTAGTCCACATCGTCCACGATGCCAGCCGCGGCCATGGCGCGCGCCCCGCGCACGCCCTCTTCCGCCGGCTGAAAGATGCACTTAAACTTGCCGCAGAGCTTCTCCTTGTTGTCCACGAGCCAGCGCGCCACCTCAAGCCCCACCGCCGTGTGGCCGTCATGGCCGCAGGCATGCATGAAGCCCGGACGTTCGCTCGCAAAGCCCAGCTTGTTGGGCAGATGCTCCGGATCGTCCGTCTCGCGCACAAGCACGCAGTCCATGTCGCTGCGAAACGCCGTCACAGGCCCCGGGCGCCCGGTGTCCAGCGTTGCGACACACCCCGTGTAGCCTTCGGTTGCATCCAAAAATTCCTGCGGCACGCCATGCGCGAGCGCCCGCTTCATGCCGTCGGCCACGAGCTTCTCGTCGCGCCCCAGCACTTCCTTTTCGTTCACGTTGGCCTTGCCGATCGTCACAGGCAGGCCCAGCCCCTTCAGGTACTGGTAGACGAAATACGTCGTCTCAAATTCAGTCCAGCCTTCTTCCGGACGCTTGTGCAAATGGCGACGGTTCGCCACCATGTCATCGGTGTAGTTTTGTTCCATTTCAGACTCCGTTGTGTCTGTCAGTTTAAAAGCCGCCGCGAGACGAAAGGCGGCGCTTGATTAAAAGGTAGGCTCCGGCGCACGCGAGGCCAATTACCGCCGCCGCAGCGCAAACGACATACGCCCGTGAAAATCCCTCGCCCGTGTCAGCCCAGCGCAGCAGCATCGGCCCCGCGAAGCCCCCGATTGAATACCCAAAGGCCATCACCGAGAAATTCACGCTGTTGTGCCGCGCGCCGTATTCGTCGGCAACGAGCCCCGGATAAATGCCCACGAACGCCCCGAAGCAAAGTCCAATCGCCGTGATGCCCGTGAAAAAGAGCGCCGCGTCCCCGGTCCCCGCCGCCGCGAGCAACGCAAAGCCCGCAAGCGCCAGAACGAGCGTGATGGAAAGCGTCGGAATGCGTCCGAGCCGGTCAGAGAGCGACCCCGACACAAAGCGGCCGGCGGTGTTTGCCAGCGAAATCACCGACACCGCCATGGCGGCTGCGGCCGCAGAAACGCCCACCTGAGTCTTGGCAATGTTGGCGATGTTGGAAAGAAGCATCAGCCCCATCGTGGTCGACATGATGAAAAGGACGGCAAGCGGCACGAAAGTGGGCGACTTCAGCATCCCGAGCCAGTTGAGGTCCGCTGAGGTCGCGGACTTCCCGCGCCCCGTCGCAGCAAAAGCCGCCGCGAAGTTGTCTGGGCACTTGGCCGTGGCAAGCGCCGCCGCCACGATGACGCCCCCGGAAACCAGTCCGAAGACAATGAACGTCGTCTCGATGCCCATGCTGTCGATGAGCCCCCGCGCTGCAAATGGCAAAACCGCCGCGCCAATCCCCAGGCAGGCCGTCACAGCGCCTCCCGCAAAGCCCCGGCGGTCCGGAAAAAACTTCACGGCAGTATTGATGGTGCAACCGTTCACCAGCCCCGTGCCAGCGCCCACCAAAAGCCCGTAGGTGAGGTAAAGCATCCCGGCGCTCGGCGCAAATGCTGACAGGAGATACCCGGCAGCAATCGCCATTCCCCCAAGGCTGATGACGGCGCGCGGCCCCATCCGGTCATTCACGATGCCGCCTGCCAACATCAGCACCGGCGTGATGCCGGTCGCCAGCCCAAACACGCTTCCCAGTTGCGCCGTCGTCACCGCCGCGCCCGCGATCTGCGAAAGGCGTTCTGACAGAGGACCGGCAAAAACACTCCACACGTAGAGCGCTCCGGTGCAGAAATTGATGAGACAGAAGGCGGCGAGATAGCGGCTGCGCCGCTTGAGAATAAAGTCAGCCGATGCGTTCATGAGGCAGAGATGAAGTCAGTCAAAAGAGGACTCCATCGTAAAAAGCCGACCATTTTTCCGACAGACGGATTTGCCCTGCAATCGATGTCCGCAGTCCGATATCGGACTGCGGATGCACCGAAAATCCCAATAGCATCAATGATTGATCAAAAAATAAAATGTCCAGCAACCTCCTCGAAAAAGGAGGATTCACAACCATCCGCAGGAGAATCTAAAAATGACGCTACCGATTGCTTTTGCAATCCTCGCCGTCTGTGCGACAGTCTGGGCGCTCATCAAGCGCTATGAAACCCGGCTTGTGCTCATCACCGCCGGCCTCGCCATGGCGATCGTCTCGCTTGAACCCCTCACCGCCTTCAAGCAGTTTGACAAGTCGATGACGAACGGCTCGCTCATCATCGCCATCTGCTCAGCGATGGGCTTTGCCGCCGTCGTGTCGCTCACAAAATGCGACGTGCATCTCGTTGCACTCCTCACCCGCCCCTTGAAGAAGCTGGGCGTTCTCCTTTTGCCCGCCTGCATGATCGTCACCAGCTTCTGCGCGGTTGCCATTCCGTCCACAGCCGGCCTTTGCGCTTCCGTCGGCCCCTCGATGATTCCGATTCTCATCCGAGCGGGCTTTCGGCCGGCGATCGCCGCCGCAGCCATTGTCTGTTCCACGACGCCGGCGCTTTTCAACCCAGGCGTCTCGCACAACGTCTTCGTTGCCAAGCTCGCCAACATCGAGATCATGGATCTCTTGGGGACAATCGGCCTGCCGCTTCTCTGGCTGAGCCTTGCCATCGTGGTCGGCCTCACGATCGTCTGCTTTGCCTACCGTGACTACCAAAAGCCAGCGACCGCCGCCGCGGACGGCGATGAAGCTGTCGACAGCAACCTCCCCCAGAAGGTGAATCTTCTCTGGGCGCTCGCGCCGCTCGTTCCCGTGGCGCTTCTTCTTTACGTCACGCTCTTTACGAGCACCAAGATTTCCGTCGCCACCGCCATGCTGATCGGCACGATCTACGCCTTTGTCGTGACGCGCGCCAATCCGGCAGAAATCTCCAAGAAGTTCTTTGACGGCATGGGCAAAGGCTACGGCAACATCCTCGGCATCATCATCGCCGCGGGCGTCTTCGCCGCCGGCCTCAAGGCCGCAGGACTCGTTGATCTTCTCGTCGACGCCCTCACCTCCGCCAACGAGTGGGCTCGCATCGGCGGCGCCGTCGGCCCCTACGTCATGGGCGTTCTCACCGGCTCAGGCGACGCCGCAGCCTTCGCCTTCAATGAAGCCGTGACGCCCCATGCGCCGCAGTTCGGCATGTCGATTCCGTCCCTGGGCTACATCGCCGTCGTATGCGGCTCCTTCGGCCGGCTTTCCTCCCCCTTGTGCGGCGGCCTCATTCTCGTCGCCGGCATTGCGGGCGTGTCCCCCATCGACATCGTGAAGCGCTCGGCGCCCGTGATGCTCATCATGCTCGTTGCCGCCTACTTCATCGTTTGATTCCTTCCTGCGGAGAAACACCATGAAACTCTTTGCGAAAACGCTTCTCGGCTCCGCGCTTCTCGCCGCCATCGGCACGGCGAGCGCCGCCGACGTCACGATCTACGGCCGCATTGACACAGGTCTGCTCTTCAACCACAATGCGGGCGACGCCAAGACGCCGGGCAACTCGCTCACGATGGCCTCAGGCTCCAACACCGCCTCCCGCTGGGGCTTGAAGGGCAGCGAGCAGCTCACCGACACGACGAAGGTGATCTACCAGATGGAAAACCGCTTCACCTCCGACACCGGCGCCTTCAAGACCTTCACCACAGGAAAGTCAGGCCGCATGTTCGGAGGCCAGATGTTCCTCGGCGTCGTCAACCAGACGCTGGGCGAACTTTCGCTTGGCCGCATGGCGGGCACCTCTTCGGGCTCCGGCGCCTATGACCTTCAGTACTACATGGACGCCTTTGGCGGCGGCACGGTTGGCACGGGGAATTCTCCCGTGAAGGCGGCGCGCTACGACAACATGATCACCTGGCGCACGCCGATGATGGCAGGCCTTCAGGGCACCTTTCAGTACTCCATGCAAAACGACGGCCACGACGAAGGCGACGAAAACACGAGCGACGTAAACCGCTACTACAGCGCCGCGCTGCGCTTTAACCGCGGACCGCTCAACTTGGTCGCCATCTACGAAGGCATCACTTGGGGGCACGAGGCACAAATCGAATCCGGCGCCTCAACAAGCAAGAAGGCCGTGACGCTCGGTGGCTCCTATCGCTTCGAGCCCCTCACCCTTTACCTGCAGGCGCAGTACTACAACGGCGTCAACACGTTGGACGGCTTCTCAGCCAAGAAGTCAGACAACACGCCCGCGGGCTCCATCGAAGGCTACGGCATCTACGCCGGCACCCAATTCTGGCTCTCGGGCCTCTCTTCCTGGCAGTCCATGGTCTACTGGAAGGACTACGAGCTTCACCGCGACAACTCGTCCTACGACGGCGCCTCCATCGGCGTCGCCACGAAATTCATCTACCGGCCGTCAAAGACCGTGGACATGTACGTGGGCGGCGGCTTCTCGCAGTGGAACCGCTTGGACAACAAGAAGAAGCTCACCGACAAGAACGTGAACTTCTTCACGGGCGTCACGAAGTACTTCTAAAAACTAGAAACGGACGGCGACGCGAGGGGAAACAGCCCGCCGTCTGATCCTCCAATCCGGACATTGTCTCCTCCGGCTTCTTCGTTCCGTGCCAGCCGGCGCGGGACGATTTTTTTGCACGCTACTCCCTCAGAGCTTGTAGTGGTAGTGCTCAGTGATGCTCAGCTGCCGCCGATACTCCACTGGGCGGTCCCCATAGGTAAAGGAGATGCGTTGCACTTCAATCACAGGCAGCGGGCTCGTGAGCTCATACCGCCGGCAGATATCTTCGGGCATCAACACCGCCTTGGCGTACTCCTCGCTTCGCACGATGGTGACGCCGCAGGCCCGCTGATAGAAGGCGTAGAGCATCTTCTCCTCGTGATGCGCCAGATTCTCCGCCGTAAGCTTCTCAAAGTCATCCAGCCGGCACCAGAGCTCGTCGTAGGTCACCAGCCCTGCCGAGGTCTTCAGCAACCTCACGGCATGAATCACCAGCACGCCGTCCACCGTCGCCAGCGCCTTCGCCACCTGGGGCGTCGCCGCCACCCTCTCAAACGTGACCAGCTCGGCTTCCGTGGGCGACGCCTCCGCCTTCGCTGCGTCATCAGGCTCGAGCGAAATGTAGCGGCGGTACACCCGATCTTCGTTGTGGGAAAACTCCGCCACAAACGTGCCGCGCCCCTGTTGCCGAATGAGAACGCCGCTGTCGGTGAGCATGCGAAGCGCCCGGCGCATCGTCCCCTGGCTCACGGAAAAAGCGGCTGCGAGCTCCACCTCGTTGGGAAGCATCTCCCCGGGCTTCCAGCGCCCTTCTCGAATGCAATCCGCCACCTTGCGGCTCACCTGTTCAAAAAGCGTTTCACGCCGCAGGCCGTCGGCGTCCGTGAGAAAGCTAAGGTTGGTCATGACGGTAGTCGGCCTCTCGGCCGATTCTGTTGGGGTGAAACCATTGTATCGAACCGCTCGTCCGGCGCCTTGCCGCCGGCATGCTCGCTTCGGTGGACAACCTTCAGGCGCTTCTACATAATTGCCCGTAGGGTGCTTGACTTAGAAAGCCTGCCGTCTTTCCGTTTCAAGCCTTGACGAGACGTGATTTTTCCAAATTCATTCGTCATTTCGGAACCACGGCGCCTTTTCTTCTGACAGCAGCTGTTCAAAAACAACCACAAGGAGCAATTCATGTCTGAAACCCAGAGTCCTCAGGCCGCAGTAAAGGAAAAGAAAGTCGGCCTCGGCGCCTACCTTTCCCTCCTCTTTGCCTGCATCTTCTTCTCCGGCGTCCTCGCTGGCAACAATTGGTGGAGCGTCTTTGACTTCACGAGCCTCAACGGCACGCTGGGCAAAGTCGTAGGCTCCGTCTCCCAGACCGCGGACGGCATCCACACCGCCATGACGACGCTGCGCGGCAAAGGGGGCTCGGGCGCCATGGACGGCTTTGCGTTCGCCGTCACGCTCATCCCGACCGTGATGTTCGCGCTCGCCATGGTGACGGTGCTCGAACACTACGGCGCGCTCGAAGCCGCCCGCAAGCTGCTCACCCCGATCCTCCGTCCGCTTCTGGGCCTTCCCGGCTCCTGCGGCCTCGCGCTCATCACATCGCTGCAGTCCACGGACGGCGGCGCAGCGCTCACCCGCCAGCTGAAGGACGCCGGGGAAATCAATGAAGCTGAAACCAACATCTTCTGCCAGTTCCAATACTCGGCGGACGCCACCATCACCAACTTCCTCTCCTCGGGCGCCGTGCTCTTCACGCTCACCGCGGCGGACGGCACGCTCGCCGTGCCCACCTCGATCGGCGTGTGCCTCGGCCTCATCCTCGTGATGAAGGTCGTGATCGCCAACGTGATGCGACTTCTCATGATCCGCTCCGCCAAGAAGGCGGCCTGATTTCGGCAAACACAACCCTAGAAAGGAAGAAAAAATGAGTGAAGTGAAAACGGCTGTCGCCGATCCGCACGCGGCGAGCAAGGAAATGGTCACCGACGTCTTCGTTCGAGGCGCCAAGCAAGGCTGGGGCATCGCCATCGGCAGCATGCTTCCCAACGTTCTGATGGCCTTCGTCATCATCAAGGCGCTGCAGATCACAGGACTTTTGAAGCTGATCGGCATTGCCTGCGGCCCCGTGATGGCGCTCTTCGGACTTCCGGGTGAAGCGGCGCCAGTACTACTTGCGGCCTGGATGAGCATGGGCGGCGGCGTGGGTGTTGCCGTCGCCCTCTTTGGTCAGGGCGCCATCGACGGCACGCACATCGCGATTCTCACGCCAGCGATCTACCTCATGGGCTCGCAGCTGCAGTACATGGGGCGCCTCTTGGGCGTCGTGGGCGTCGCGGGCAAGATGATCCCCCTCATGATGCTGCTTTCGATTGCCGCGGCCGCAGCGGCGATGCTTATCATGCGCATTCTCATTCTCTGATTCCCTTTGGAGGGGCGAACGAATGCTTGAAAGCTATCTCAAGGACCTCGCTGAACTCGTCAACCGCGACTGCGGAACGGCGAATTGCGCCGGCGTGACGTCTGCCGCTGAAGTGATGAAGCGTCACTTCGAATCCATTGGCTTTGCCGCGGAACTCGTCGATCTCGGCAGCGAAGCGGGCCGCGGTCTTTTTGCGACCAACAAGCCTGGCGCCGAAACCTATGACGTGCTTCTTAACGCCCACCTTGACACGGTGTTCCCTGACGGCACGGCGGCCGCCCGTCCCATGAGCCGCGAAGGCGATCATGTGAAGGGCCCGGGGTGCTCCGACTGCAAGAGCGGCGTCCTCGCCATCTTCTACGCCCTCAAGAACGCGAAGAAGGAGGACCTTGACCGGCTTTCGATCGCCGTGTGCCTCAACCCCGACGAAGAGACGGGATCGCACCATTCGCACGACTGGCTCATCGCCATGGCCAAGAAATCAAAGCGCGCCCTCGTCTTTGAAGCGGCGCGCGCCAACGGCGAGCTTGTGCGCTCCCGCAAGGGTCGCTTCGGCTACCGCGTCACCGTGAAAGGCGTCTCCGCCCACGCAGGCAACAACCCGCAGGACGGGCGCTCGGCGGTGCTCGCCGCCTGCCGCTTTGCGCTGGAAGCCGACAAGCTTCAAGACATGAGGGTGGCGGGCACGAGCGTCAACATCATCGTGAAGGAGGGCGGCACGGTTTCCAACGTCGTTCCCGACACCTGCGTGCTCCTCATCGACACCCGCTTCTGGACGCCAGAAGAAGCGGCGCGCCTTGACGAAGGATTTGCCAACCTCGCCCAGTCCGACTGGGGCGACGGCATCACCGTCACGGTGGAAAAGCAGGACTACACGCCGCCCATGCCCTGCACGGACGCCACCAAGGAGCTCGTGAGCCAGATTGAAGAAGCCGCGAAGCTTGAGGGCTTTGCCGTCACTTGGGTGGACGCGGGCGGCGGCTCTGACGCCAACCACATGGCGGTTGCCGGCATTCCGGTTCTTGACGGCATCGGGCCGGCGGGCGGCGGCTTCCACACGGACCGCGAATTCCTGCGCGTCGATACGATTGAAGAGCGCATCCGCATGGTGACGCGCTTCCTTTCTCTCATCTGAAGCGCCTTGCGGTAAAGTTCACAGCAGGCCGTCCTGGTTTTCGGGCGGCCTGCTTTTTCTTTGCCCGCCACTTTCGCCATGTCCTCCTTTGCCGCCGACACTCCGCACTACGCCCGCTTCATCGCGAGCGAACTCCTCGCCGCCCGTCGCGCCCGGGGACTGACGCAGGCCGACGTCGCCCGACTGGCTCACGTGCGCACCGCCACAGTCTGCCGCGCCGAAAACAAACCGCATCGGATGGTGATAGACGCCCTCATGCAGATTGCCGCGGCGCTCGATCTTACGATCACCCTCACTCCCGCCGATCCGGCCGCCCGACGCCTGCAAAAGCCGCGGCTTCGCTCCGTTTGAGGCGTTATTTTTTCGCCTTTTCTGCGGCTTTGTTACAAATTCAGCCGCTCTGAAACACGCCCCGGCGGGCTTTTCATCGTGCAAAGACGGCTTTTGCAGTATCTTTCCGTCATGCTCATTTTCGGGCCTTGCGGCTTTCACCGCTCCGCCCTTTTTACGGATAAACAAAACCATGATGAGAAATGTGATGAAGCCGGCGGCTGCAGCGCTTGCCGTCGCCGCCTTGATCGCGGGCACCTCGCTTGCGACTGTGACCCCGGTGTTCGCCGCCGACGCCCCGAGCGTCCGCGCCTCCCTCCCCAACTTCGTGGATCTCGTGGAAAAATACGGCAAGGGCGTCGTCAACATCTCCACCGTTCGCGAAGCGCGTCAGGTGGCCGGCGCCGATCCCTTCGGCGGCATGGACGAACAGAGCGCGGAAATCTTCCGCCGCTTCGGCTTCCCGATGCCCTTCATGTTCAACGGTCCGCGCGAAGTGCCTGAACAGCGCGGCACGGGCTCCGGATTCATCATCAGCGCCGACGGCCTCATCCTCACCAACCACCACGTCGTGGACGGCGCCGACACCATCACGGTGCGCCTCACGGACAACCGTGAATTCAAGGGCAAGGTGCTGGGAAGCGACGCCAAGACAGACATTGCCGTCGTGAAGATTGAAGCAAAGGACCTGCCTGTTCTCAAGATGGGCAACAGCGACAACCTCAAGGTAGGCGAATGGGTGGCCGCCATCGGCAGCCCCTTCGGCCTCGACAACACGGTGACCGCCGGCATCGTCTCCGCCAAGAGCCGCAAGCTTCCCAACGACCAGTACGTGCCCTTTATTCAGACCGACGTTGCCGTGAACCCGGGCAACTCGGGCGGCCCGCTCTTTAACATGGACGGCGAAGTCGTGGGCATCAACTCCCAGATCTTCTCCACCTCGGGCGGCTTCATGGGCCTTTCCTTCGCGATTCCGATCGATCTCGCGCTGCAGATCAAGGATCAGCTCGTGAAGACGGGCAAGGTGACCCGCGGCCGCATCGGCGTCATGATTCAGAACATTACGCCCGATCTCGCGGAAACTTTTGACCTCAAGGCCGCCAAGGGCGCCATCGTCGCTCAGATCGACAAGGACGGCCCGGCCGCCAAGAGCGATCTGCAGGAAGGCGACATCATCACCGCCATAAACGGCAAGACCGTCGAATCAAGTAGCGACATGCCCGTCATCATCAGCGCGATGAAGCCCGGCGAAACCGCTACGCTCACCGTGCTTCGCGACGGCAAGACCCAGTCCGTCAAGGTGAAGGTTGAAGAAGCGAGCAACGACGACTGGCAGACCGGCAAGCAGGGCGGCCACGCCAAGGCCGCAGCTTTGGGCGTCACGGTGCGCGGCTTGAATGACGAAGAAAAACAGCAGGCGGACACCGAAGGCCTTCTCGTCGTCAAGAGCGAAGGCGCCGCCAAGAAGGCCGGCATTCAGGAAGGCGACATCATCGTCAACGTAAACGGCGTCAAGATGAGAAAGAGCACCGATCTCGGCGCGATTCTCGCCAAGAGCAAGTCCCTGCGCATCCTCGTGCAGCGCAAGGGCAGCCGCATTTTCATCCCGGTGCGCCTGAAGTAAAGCTCTTTTGGCGCGGAAGGGTTCCCGCGCCCTCTTCACCCAAAAAACTTGAGCCGCTGTTTTCCGTGAAACAGCGGCTCGTTTTTTCAAACGTCAGGCTCCGTCAAAGCTACTTTGCCGCCTCGCCGTCCTTGTGCTCATACTTTGCCTTGGCGGACGCGATCTGCTCCATTTCCTGAGCGCTCGCCGCCGCTTCCGCAAGGTGCCGGTTGTCCGGATGCATCACTTCGTTCAACTGCTCTTCATTGACGTCCTTCATCCAGTGGCCGACCACGATGCAGGCGATGCCGTTGCCAATCATGTTGGTAAGGGCGCGAGCTTCGCTCATGAAACGGTCAACGCCCAGAATCAGCGCAAGCCCCGCCACCGGCACGTGGCCCACTGCCGAGAGCGTCGCCGCCAGAACAATGAAGCCAGACCCCGTCACGCCCGCCGCGCCCTTGCTCGTCAAAAGCAACACCGCGAGCAGCGTCACCTGCTGCATGATCGTCATCTGCACGTCGCAGGCCTGCGCAATGAAGACTGCCGCCATCGTGAGGTAAATCGCCGTACCGTCCAAATTAAAGGAGTAGCCCGTCGGGATCACAAGGCCCACCACGGGCTTGCTCACGCCTGCATGCTCCATCTTCGCCATCATGCGCGGCAGCACCGATTCCGAAGAAGAGGTGCCCAACACGATGAGAAGCTCTTCCTTGATGTAGCCGATGTAGCGGAAGATCGAGAAGCCGTGCCAGCGGCAGATGCCGCCCAGCACGCCCAAGACGAAAAGGAGGCAGGTGAGGTAGAAGGTGCCCATCAGCTCCGCCAAGGGAAGAAGCGACCCGATGCCGTACTTGCCGATCGTGAAGGCCATGGCGCCGAACGCACCCACCGGAGCCACGCGCATGATCATGCCAACGATCTGGAAGAGCACGTGGGAGCTCTTTTCAATCACGTCAAAAATGAGCGTGCCGCGGCCGCCGAACTTGTGAAGCGCAAACCCAAAAAGGAGCGAGAAGAAAAGCACCTGCAGAATTTCGCCGTCCGCAAACGCCCCCACCACGGTATGCGGAATGATGTTCATGAGGAACTGCGTCGTTGTCTGCATCTTGCCCGGTCCCGTGTAGGCGGCGACGGCGCCGCTGTCCAACGTCGAGGGATCCACATGCATGCCGACGCCCGGCTGGCAGACGTTCACGACGATGAGGCCGATGATGAGGGCGATGGTAGACACGACTTCAAAGTAAAGAAGCGCGAGACCGCCCGTCTTCCCCACCTTCTTCATGTCTTCCATGCCGGCGATGCCGGTCACCACCGTGCAGAAGATCACCGGTGCAATGATCATCTTGATGAGGCGGATGAATCCGTCGCCCAACGGCTTCATCTGCGCGCCGATATCAGGACAGAAGTATCCCAGGAGGACGCCGAAGATAATTGCGCAGATCACCTGGAAATAAAGGACCTTGTATATCGGGGTTCTTTTCTTGCTCATGATGCCCATTACCTCAGCGGGCCGCTCAAGCGGCCCGACGATTGTTCTCATTCCGGCGTCTTGCCCCCACGTGATTGAAACTCGCCGCTTTACACAGCGTTTTTCTCTTGCGCTTAGGCAAATCACGCCGACCTCTTTACAAACTCAGCCTATTTTTGCAGTTTCTTTTCCCTCGCGCAAGCGAAAAGGCTGAGGATTTCGCATTACCTCTTTCGGGTATTTTTCGCCCCGTGAAAATGAGACGACGAGCACTCGTATTCGCCCTTAAGACAAACCGCCAAGCTACGACGCCGATCGATTGTTTTTAAACAAAACACCTCGCACCTGCTTCGGCTGCAAGAAGGAAAGTCCTGCGCAGAAAAAAGCCGCAGATCCGAAGACCAGCGGCTTATGAAAAAACTCAAGCGGGAGCGTCCCCGGTAAGTGACAGCCAAATGCGATCCGACACACGTCGAGCGAGCGCCTCGCGATCCACGGCTTCGTTGCCGACGGCGCGGAAGTAGAGCCCGTCCATAAGAGCGAGATCCGCCTCCAGGCGCGTCTTTGCCTCCTCTTCAGAAAGTCTGCCGCTTCGCCGGTAGATGGGCAACAGAATCTCATGCCAGGTGGCGTCGTAAAGCTTCACCGCCCGCTTGATGCGCGGATTCACCGTGGACTCGGAAAGAATTTCAAACGTGAGTCGCGCCGCCGTCTTGTCGAGCTTCGACAAGGCAAGTTCGTAGACGGACGTGCGGCAGATCTCCTCGGGCGGCATGTTGCTTTCACGAAAGGCGCGGTCCTGCTCGCGAATCCTCTCCAGCTCCTGATGAGTAAAGGCTTCCACAATGGCATCCCGACTTTCAAAAAAGTTGTAGAGATGCCCCACGCTGATGCCCGCCTCCTTGGCGATGTCGTGCATCGACGTGCCGTGAAATCCTTTTTTAGTAAAGCACACCCAAGCCGCGTGCAGAATCTGCTCGAAGCGCTGCTCGCGCGTCACTTCACGCGGCGTCGGCTCGCCCGGCCGACGACACCGGCGCCCGCCGGCGCCGGCTTCCGTCGCTTTTTGAGCGGCGGCCGTCATTACTTCTCAGCCGTCTCGAGAACCGAGCCGCCGCCCATCGCCTTGTAGAGCGTCACAAGACTCGCCGAACGCGCGAGCTGCGCGCTGATGAGCCCCTGCTGCGCCGAGAAGTGCGTGCGCTGGCTGTCCAGCACCGAGAGGTAGCTGTCCGCCCCCGTCTTGTAGCGCTCGAGCGCAAGACGGTAGGTTTCGCTCGCGGCGTCCGCCAAGTCCTTCTTCGCCTTCAGCTCCTCCTCCACCGTGCCTTCGGTGGCCAGCGCGTCAGAGACGTCCTTGAACGCCTTCTGAATGGCGCCTTCATAGGACGAAAGCGCCGCCTTCTGCTGCGCCTTTGCCGCCTTCAGGTTCGCCACATTGGCGCCGCCCGCAAAGATCGGAAGCGAAATCGACGGCACGAACTGCCAAACCTTGGTGCCCGAATCAAAGAGGTTCGAAAGCTCCGTCGAACTGGTGCCGTAGTAGCCCGTGAGCGTGATGCGCGGGAAAAACGCCGCCCGCGCCACGCCGATGTTGGCATTGGCGCTCTTTAAGACCGCCTCCGCCGACGCAATGTCGGGACGCTGCAAAAGAACGTCTGACGGCACGTTCGAAATTGCGGAAACGCGGTTCACGCTCGCTGCGGCCAGACCATCTGGCTCCAGCGCCTGATCGTAAGCCGCTCCCACGAGGAGGGCGAGCGCATTGCGGTACTGCGCCACGGAGCGCTCCGCCTGCACTCTGGCGGCGGTCGCCGTCGCCACGCTCTGGCGAATCTGCTGCACGTCAATGAGGCTCGAAGCACCCGCTTCGTAGCTCTTTTCAATGAGTTGGGCAGTTTCAGACTGGCTCTTGAAGGTGTCTTCCGCGAGCTTTAGCTGGCTCTTGGCGGCTCCCAGCGCGAGCCACGTCTGCGCCGTGTCGGTGATCACCGTCATCTGCGCAGAGCGTTGGGCTGCTTCGGTCTGGAAGTATGCCTGCAGCGCCTGTTCGTTCGTGTTTCGCACGCGGCCGAAGAAGTCCAGCTCATAGGAGGCAAGCGCTGCCGTCGCACTGTAGGTGTGCGTCGTTTCGCTCGGCGACCGGTTGTCCACATGCGACGCCGTTTCACTGCCCTGCGCCGCGATGGAGGGGAGCAGGTCCGCACGACTCACGTTGTACTGAGCGCGAGCCTTTTCCACGTTGTAAACCGCCGTGCGAAGGTCGCGGTTGTTTTCGAGCGCGAGATGAATGAGCTTCACGAGACGCTCGTCCGTGAAGAAGTCACTCCAGGCCGCGAGCCCGTTGGTGAGCACTTCCGCATTCTTCGTCGCCGCGTCCGCGGGCCAGGCTGCCGCCACAGGCGCCTCAGGGCGCTCATAGTCGGGAGCGAGAGACACGCACCCCGTCAGCATCAGGGCTGAGACCAACGGAATAAGGCAGAGACTCTTACGCATGATTGTTTTCCTTGTCGACCGACGACGCAGCCGCCGGCAGGTTCTTTTTCTTATTGAAGATCTGAATGATGAGAGCGTAGAACACCGGCACGAAGAAGATGCAGAGGAACGTGCCCGTCAGCATGCCGCCCAGCACCGCCACGCCGATCGCCGACTGCGCGCCAGCGCCAGCGCCGTGGGCAAGCGCCAGAGGCACGACGCCCAGACCGAAGGCAAGCGACGTCATCACAATCGGACGCAGACGCAGGCGAACCGCTTCCACCACGGCCGCCAGCGCGTCCATGCCGCTTTCATAGAGTTCGCGGGCAAACTCCACGATCAGAATCGCGTTCTTCGCAACAAGCCCCACCGTGGTGAGAAGACCCACCTGGAAGTACACGTCGTTTTCCTTGCCGCAGATCCAGGTGAGGCCCAGAGCGCCCAGCACGCCCAGCGGCACCACGAGAATGACGGCGACCGGAATCGACCACGATTCATAAAGGGCCGCGAGTGCAAGGAACACCACGAGAAGCGAGATCGCGTACAAGGGACCGGAGTTGCTGCCCGCAACGCGTTCCTGATAAGACACACCGTTCCATTCAATGGAGTAGCCGGGCGGCATCGTCTGCATGATTTCCATCACGGCATCCATGGCCTGGCCGGACGAAACGCCGGCTGCGGGGCTGCCCTGAATGTTCACGGCGTCAATCGCGTTGAAGCGCTCCAGGCGCGGCGAGCCGTAGATCCACTCGGTTGTGAGGAAGGCGGAGAACGGCACCATCTCGCCCGAGCTGTTGCGGACGTGCCACTTCTTCAGATCCTCAATTTCACCGCGGCTCGATTCAATGCCCTGAATGTAGACCTTCTTCAGACGACCCTGATCCATGAAGTCATTGACGTAGCTCGAGCCAATGGCGGAATTCAACGTCGAGTTGATCGTCGAATCCGAAACCCCCAGCGCACGCGCCTTGCCGTAGTCCACATTCACCTGAAGCATCGGCGTGTCCGACATGCCGTTGTGGCGAACCTGCGTCAAGCGTGGATCTGCGTTCGCCGCCGCAAGGAACTGGTTCGTCACCTGCATGAGGTTGTCGTGTCCCTTGCCGCCGCGATCCTGCAGGTAGAAGTCAAAGCCTTCAGCCGTGCCCAGTTCCGGAACGGCCGGCAGCGGGAACGCAAAGCCCAGAACATCCTTGAAGGTCGGCGAGAAGAGCAGCCCCTGAACGCGGCCCATGATGGCGCTCACGCTCGTGTCCGGCGTCTTTCGCTCGCCCCAGTCCTTCAACTTCAAGAAACCCATGGCATTGTTCTGGCCCGTGCCTGCAAAGGAAAAGCCGCGCACGTAAAAGAGCGAAGCAAGGTCCTTCTCTTCGGACTTCGAAACGATCTTCTGGAAGCGCTCAAGCGCAGCGTCCGTGCGTTCGGCCGTGGCGCCCGCCGGCGCCTGCATCATCATCATGAGAACGCCCTGGTCTTCGCTCGGCATGAAGGAGCTCGGCAAATTCTTGTAGCCCCAGACCACCGCCGCCACGAGCGCCACATAGATCACCATGAGGCGAGCAATGTGCTTCACGAGAGACGCCACAGAGGCGCGAACGCCGCCCGTGAGCTTCTTGAACATGTTGTTGAACCAGCCGAAGAATCCCTTCTTCTCTTCGTTGTGCCCAGCCTTCACCTGCTTCAAATACTGCGCGCACAACGCCGGCGTAAGCGTCAAGGCCACGATGACGGAAAGCACCATCGCGGAAACAATCGTCACGGAGAACTGGCGGTAAATGATGCCCGTGGAGCCGCCGAAGAAAGCCATCGGAATGAACACAGCGCAGAGCACCATCGCGATGCCGATCAAAGCGCCCTGAATCTGCCCCATCGACTTTATGGTGGCCGTCTTCGCGTCGGTTCCCTCTTCGCTCATCACGCGCTCGACGTTCTCCACCACCACGATGGCGTCGTCCACGAGCAAGCCGATGGCAAGCACGAGGGCAAACATTGTCAGCATGTTGATGGAGTAGCCCAGCACGCCCAGCACGCCGAACGTACCCAGCAGCACCACCGGCACAGCGATCGTCGGAATGATCGTCGCGCGCCAGTTCTGCAGGAAGAGGTACATCACGCACACCACAAGGATGATGGCTTCGATGAGGGTCTTCACCACTTCTTCCAACGCCGCAATCACGAAAGGCGTCGTATCAAACGGATAAACGACCTCCACGCCTTCGGGGAAGTAGGGCGAGAGTTCAGCGATCTTAGCGCGCACGCGGTTGGCGGTGCCCAACGCATTGGCGCCCGCACTCAGCTTGATGGCGATGCCCGAAGAAGGCTTGCCGTCGTAGGTGCCCTGGAACGTGTAGGTTTCCTGCCCGAGCCCCACCTCGCCGATGTCCTTGATGCGAACAACCGAGCCATCCTCCAAAGTCTTCAGCGCGATGTTCTCAAACTGCTCGGCCGTGTTCAAAAGCGAACTGGCGCGAATCGTCGCGGTGATCATGCGCTTGCCGTTCGTTGGCTGGCCGGCAATGTCGCCAGCGGCCACCTGAACGTTCTGCTGCTCGATGGCGGCAGACACATCCGACGGCATCAGGTTGTACTTGTTCAGAAGCGCCGGATCCATCCAGATTCGCATGGCGTAGGACGCGCCGAATACCGTGGCTTCGCCCACACCTTCCACGCGAGCCAGCGTCTCCTCGATGTTGTTCGTGAGGAAGTCGCCCAAGTCGCCGGAATTCATGCGGCCCGTCTTGTCAATGAAGCCCACCACCATCAGAAAGGAGGCGGAGCTCTTGTCCACCGTGACGCCCAGACGCTTCACCGTCTCGGGCAGGCTCGCCTCGGCTTTCTTCAGCTTGTTCTGAACCTGAACCTGCGCAATATCGGGATCGGTACCGGCTTCAAAGGTGATCGTGATCGTCATGCGCCCCGTCGAGTCCGACGTGGAATTCATGTAGATCATGCCGTCCAGGCCCGTCATGTCCTGCTCGATGACCTGCGTCACCGTGCGCGACATCGTTTCAGCGGAGGCGCCGGGATACTGCGCGTTGATCGTCACCTCGGGCGGCGCGATGTTGGGGTACTGGGAAACCGGCAGATTGAAAATCGCCAGCCCGCCCACCAACATGATCACGATGGCGACCACCCAGGCAAAAATCGGGCGCTCGACAAAATATTTGCTCAACATAGTTTCTTACGCTCCCGTCGAATTACTTCGCCAGCGTATTGGTCTTCTGAGGCTGAGCACCCGCCGCCACCGGCGCCACGGTCTGCCCCGGACGAATCTTCAAGACGCCTTCGACCACCACGCGCTCACCCACCTTGAGGCCACTTTCAACGAGCCAGTAGGCGCCTTCCGTGCCAGACGTAACGATGTCGCGCGTCTCCACCTTATTGTCAGCGGTGAGCACGTAGACGTAAGGATTGCCGTTGGTACGACGCATCGTGGCGCGCTGATCAAGCTTGATCACATCCTTGCGAACGCCTTCATTGATCACAGCGCGAACGTACTGCCCCGGCATCAAGCGACGCTCGGGGTTGGGGAACACGGCGCGGATGCGCACGGTGCCCGTCGTTTCATTCACGAGCGCGTCCTTGAAGGTGAGCTTGCCCTTGTGGGCGTAAGTGGCGCCGTTGTCCAAAATGAGCTCCACTTCCGCTTCCGAACCGCCTTCGGCAAGCTTGCCGTCCTTGAAGCTGCTGCGAATCTTGTCCATCGTGTCGTAGGACTGCGTCACGTCAACGTAGATGGGATCCAGCTGTTGCACGACCGTGAGGCGGGAGGCCTGATTGGCCGTCACCAAAGCGCCCGGCGTCACTTCCGACAGCGAAACCTGCCCCGTGATCGGACTCTTCACCTGCGTATAGCGCAAGTTGATGCGAGCGGTGTCAAGCGCTGCCTTTGCGGACGCCACGTTGGCTTCCGCCACTTTCAACTGCGCCTGCGCCTGATCGTCCGAAGACTGGCTCACTGCCTTCGTCTTCACAAGAACGGTGGAGCGCTTTGCATCCGCGCGAGCCAGCGCAAGACTGGCTTCAGCCTGCTTCAAGGAAGCTGCCGCGGAATTCACCTGAGCCTCATAAATGCTCGGATCGATCTGATAAAGCGACTGGCCGGCCTGCACTTCAGCGCCCTCTTCAAACTGGCGCTTTTCGATGATGCCGGATACCTGCGGGCGAACTTCCGCGACCTGATAGGCCGTCGTGCGTCCCGAAAGCTCTGCGCGGATCACCGCATTGTCAAGCTTCATTTCCGTCACTGCGACCTGAGTGAGCGGCGCCTGCTGCTGAGTCTGCGCCGTCTGTGCGGACTTGTCGCCGCAACCGGAAAGAACAACGGCCGCAAGAACGGCGGCCGCAGCGGCAGCCATTCGCGGCTGATATTTAAACAACATTTTTCAGTGAGCTCCGTAAAGCCAATTGCCCGTGAGGGATGATCCAGTCCCTGCTCACACTGCCGTGAAGGAAAGAACAGCCGCGTCAAAAACGAGCGGCTGTGCAAAGACTGAACGATGATTCAGTATTTTAAACACGTTCTAACACTTTGATGGAAGGTGAATTTACAGTTTGTAATAACTGCCACATAAGTCTTTGCGTTTTCTCACCCAAAAGAACTAAGGAGTTCTACCAAACCCCTCCCCGGAAAACGCGACTAGGTGATTGCACCTAGCCTGGTCTAGAATGCCGCCTTTTGAAAGCGGCCGCCGGCCGTCTCCTTTCCCCTTTGAGGCTGCGCCATGTTGGAAGCCCTCCATCTGCAGTACTTTTTCGGCGCTCTGGTGTCGCTTGTCGTGATCACCAACCCGCCCTCCAAAATTCCGCTCTTCGTAAGCCTCACGGTCGGCATGACCCGCGAGCAGCGCCATCAGCAGGCCAACTGGGCGGCGATCTATTCCTTCCTCGTCATGATGGTGAGTCTCATGGCAGGCAACCTCCTTCTGGCCTTCTTCGGCATCAGCTACAGCGCCATGCGCATCGCCGGCGGCCTCGTGATCGCCCTCATCGGCTACCAGATGCTCTTTGGCGGCCAGACCCCCAACAACGCGCCAATGGTGCGACGCAACAAAGAGGACTACGCCTTCTTTCCGATCGCCATGCCCGGCATCGCCGGCCCCGGCACCATCGCTGTCGTGATCGGCTTCTCCACGGAAATTGCAGAAATCGGCACCAAGACGCAGATGATCTCCGCTTTTCTCATGACGGGGCTTGCCATCGCCGCCACAAGTCTCATCGCCTGGCTCACGCTGCGTTCAAGCGAATACTGCTCGGACCATCTCGGCCCCTCAGGCATGGCGGTCTTGGGTAAGCTCATGGGCTTCATCCTCATCTGCATCGGCGTGCAGTTCGTGGGTTCCGGCATCAAGAGCTTCATCACATCCGCGATGTAGTTGTTCCACGGGAAACAAAAAAGCCGCCGGCGCTTTCATGCGTCTTGGCGGCTTTTTTGTTTCGCCTCCCCAATTTGATCAGGGAGGCTTTCTGCCAGCAAATTAGCAGATGACGTCGATCCAGCCTTCGGGAGCTTCGATCTGGCCGTCCTGAATGCCGGTGAGGGTGTTGCGCAGCTTGGCGCTCACTTCGCCGATCTTGTCCATGCCAGACGGGAAGGCAATGACGCCGTCGTGCGTATGGATTTCACCCACGGGGGCGAGAACCGCTGCCGTGCCGCAGAGAGCGCATTCCTTGAAGTTCTTCAGTTCATCGAAGGCCACCGGACGTTCGTCAATCTTCATGCCGAGGTAGTGTTCGGCGACGTAAACAAGCGAACGGCGAGTGATGGACGGAAGAATGGAGGAGCTCTTCGGCACCACAAGGGTCTTGCCGTCGTCAGCCACAAAGATGAGGTTGGCGCCGCCCGTTTCTTCCACGTAGGTGCGGGTGCGGGGATCGAGGTACACATTCTCCGCATAGCCTTCCTTGTGGGCTTCCATCGTGGGGTAGAGGCTCATGGCGTAGTTGAGACCCGCCTTGATGTGGCCGGTGCCGTTGGGGGCCGCACGGTCATAGTCAGAGACGCGCAGCTTGATGGGCTTCACGCCGCCCTTGAAGTAGGAGCCAACGGGCATCACGAAAACGCGGAAGAGGTATTCGGGCGCGGGCGCGACGCCGATCTGCGGACCGGAGCCGATCATCACAGGACGAATGTAGAGCGAGGCGCCAGTGCCATAAGGGGGAACCCAGGCAGCGTTGGCGCGGACCGTCTCTTCCACGGCCTTCACGAACTTCTCCGCAGGGAAGACCGGCATGGCAAGGCGTTCGGCCGTGTTTTCCATGCGCTTGGCGTTCTGATCAGGACGGAAGGTGACAATGTGGCCGTCCTTCGTCGTGTAGGCCTTCATGCCTTCAAAGCAGCTCTGGGAGTAGTGGAAGACGCAGGCCGATTCGAGCAGATTGATGTGCTCGTCCGTGATGAGGCCGCCTTCGCTCCAGGCGCCGTCCTTCCATTCGCTCTGCCAGCGATAGTCCGTCTTCGTGTAGCCGAACCCAAGGTTGGCCCAGTCCAGATTCTTCTTTTCCATTGTTTTGTACCTCTTCGCGCCGCGGGCGGCGGCCGGGGCCCTGCCCCCGTCTTTCTCCCTGCCCAGCGACAAACTGCAAATAAACCTGTCCGCTTCAGCGTCCGTCAGAACGGGAAGCGATCGTTTGATGATACCGCCCTTAAAAAGGCAAAACCGCCCGATTTCTGGGCGGTTTTACTTAAGACACCTATTCCACTGTCACGGACTTGGCAAGATTTCTCGGCTTGTCCACGTCCGTTCCGCGAGCAAGCGCCGTGTGATACGCCAAGAGCTGCAGCGGCACCACATGCAAAACGGGCGACAAGTCGCCATAGTTCTCTGGCAGCCGGATAACATGCATGTGCTCTGCGGGCTCCACGCCCGAATCGCCATCTGCGAACACGTAGAGCTCGCCCCCGCGGGCGCGCACTTCCTGCATGTTGCTTTTGAGCTTTTCAATCAATTCGTCGTTCGGAGCGATCGTCACGACCGGCATGTTCTCATCCACAAGCGCCAGAGGGCCATGCTTCAGCTCGCCCGCGGGATAGGCCTCGGCATGGATGTAGCTGATTTCCTTCAGCTTCAAGGCGCCTTCCATCGCGATCGGATAGTGCATGCCGCGGCCAAGAAAGAGCGCATGCTCCTTTCTTGCAAACTTCTCAGCCCAGGCGATGATCTGCGGCTCCAACGCGAGCACCGCAGAAAGCGCTGCCGGAATGTGGCGAAGCTGCGTCAGAGCCCCCGCCTCCGCCTCCGACGAAAGGCGTCCTCTCATCTTCGCAAAGACAAGCGTCAGAAGATAAAGCGCCGTCAACTGCGTCGTGAAGGCCTTCGTGCTCGCAACGCCGATTTCCACCCCGGCTCGCGTGATGTAGTGCAAACGGCTTTCGCGCACCAGTGCGCTCTGCGCCACGTTGCACACCGCAAGCGTCTTCTCCATGCCTCGGGACTTCGCAAACTTCAGCGCCGCGAGCGTATCCGCCGTCTCGCCAGACTGCGACACCGTGACAACAAGCGTTTCAGGATCCGTCATCGGCTCGCGATAGCGATATTCGCTCGCCACTTCCACGTCGCACGGAATTTTCGCCACCGCCTCAAGCCAATAGCGCGCCGTGAGCCCCGCATAAAAGCTCGTGCCGCAGGCGATGATGAGCACGCGGCGCACATCCTTGAACACCGCTTCCGCCTCCTTTCCAAAAAGCGTGGGCGTAATGCCCGCCACGCCTTCCAAGGTGTCTCCCACCGCACGCGGCTGCTCAAAGATCTCCTTTTGCATGTAGTGGCGATAGGGCCCCAGCTCCGCCGCGCCCGTAAAGGCTTCGACGTGCAGCTCTTTGCGGGTCACGGGACGGTAGTCCGTCCCTTCGTGCGCAAAGATCTTCACCCCATCGATCGTCACGTCGGCGACGTCGCCGTCTTCAACAAAAATGAAGCGGTTCGTAACGCCCGCCAAAGCCATCGCGTCGCTGGCCACGAAGTTGCCGTCGCTGGCCAAGCCGAGCACCATGGGAGAGCCCTGTCGCGCGGCAACCAGACGCCCCGGTTCGTCCTTGGCCATCACTGCAATCGCATAGGCTCCGCGCACGCGGTTCAGCGCCTTTTCCACCGCCGCGAGAAGGTCGCCCTCGTAGTAAAAGTTCACGAGATGCGCAAGCACTTCCGTATCCGTCTGACTCTCGAAAGTGACGCCCTTTTCTGCGAGCTCGTCACGAATCTCCGCGTAGTTTTCAATGATGCCGTTGTGCACCAGCGCAATGCGCCCGCCCGCGACATGAGGGTGGGCGTTCTGCACCACGGGTCCACCGTGCGTCGCCCAACGGGTGTGAGCAATGCCAATCGTGCCATCGAGCTTTTCGCTCTCAACCTGTTCAACCAATTCATGCACGCGCTCCACCGAACGCGCCCGGCGAATTTCTCCGCCTTCAATCACCGCTACGCCGCAGCTGTCATAGCCGCGATACTCCAAACGACGCAAGCCTTCCAGAAGAATCGACATCACCTTCCGTCGGCTCACGCCAGCCACAATTCCGCACATAGTTTCATTGTCCTTTGCGTGAGGAGCGCCGCCACAGCGCTCCTGTTTTCGAAAACGACGGGCGCCTTAGGCGCGATCCTTGGGACGAACCCAGCCTTCCACCGTCTTCAAAGGGGCGCGCGAAAGGGTGAGCTCTCCGGCGGGCGCGTCGTGCGAAAGGGTCGTGCCTGCTCCAAGCGTTGCGCCGTCGCCCACCTTCACGGGCGCAATCAACTGCGTGTCTGAACCGATGAAGACGTCGTTGCCGATTACGGTCTTGAACTTGTTCACGCCGTCGTAATTGCAAGTGATGGTGCCGGCGCCCACGTTGACGCCGCTCCCCATCTCGGTGTCGCCGATGTAGGAGAGATGATTCACCTTGCTCCCTTCGCCAATCGTGCTCTTCTTCACTTCAACAAAATTGCCGATGTGCACGACGCCAGCCGACTCCATGCCCGGACGCAGGCGAGCGTACGGCCCCACCTTGTTCTTTTCACCCACTTTGGCGCCGTCCATGTGCGTGAAGGCTTCAACCACAGTGCCTGCGCCAATCTCGCTGTTGCGGATGACGCAGTAGGGACCAACCTTGACGCCATTGCCAAGCACGACGTTTCCTTCAAAGACGCAGCCCACGTCGATCGTAACGTCTTCTCCGCAAGTAAGCTTGCCTCGGATGTCAAGGCGCGAGGGATCAATCACCGTCACGCCACTTTCCGTGAGGAGCTCTGCCTGATGGTCCTGCCAGATGCCCTCAAGGCGCGCAAGCTGCGTCTTGGAATTGACACCCTCCACTTCGAAGCTGCGGCGGGGACGAGCGGAATTGATGCGCACGCCGTCGCGAACCGCGAGACCGATCACGTCCGTCAGGTAGTATTCGGCCTGCGCGTTTGCAGGCTTTAATTCCGAAAGCCAGCCCGCCAGGCGCGCCGTCGGGAAAAGCATGATGCCGGTGTTCACTTCGCGGATCTGCTTCTGGCCTTCCGTCGCATCCTTCTGCTCGACAATCGCCACGATGCGACCGCGCTGGCGCAGGATGCGCCCGTAGCCCGTGGGATTGCGCAGCACCGTGGTAAGAAGCGCCATGCCGTCGCCCGCTGCATCACGAAGGCGCTCAATCGTCTCCGTTTGAATGAGGGGGACGTCCCCAAGAAGCACGAGCGTGTACTCCGCCGATGCGTCCAGCAGGGGAAGCGCCTGCTGCAGCGCGTGCCCCGTGCCCAGCTGCGGCTGCTGCAGCGCGTATTCGACGTTCGGAAATTCCGTCAAGGCAGCCTTCACTTCTTCAGCCTTGTGCCCCACCACCACAACGGTGCGGGAAACGTCCTGCAGCGTCTGCACGGTAGAGAGGACATGAGAAATCATGGGGCGCCCCGCCAAAGGCTGCAGCACCTTCGGCAAAGAAGAGTGCATGCGCTTGCCGAGGCCGGCCGCAAGAATGACGACGTTGATCACGATGAGATCCTTCACAAAAAGTTTTACGCCCTTTCGCTGACAAAGAGATTCGGGCGGAGTTGGAAAAACAAAAGGATTCTATCGAAGCTGTCTACGGCTGACACCAACAAAAACGGGCGGCCGGAAGTCCCGTGCCGCCCGTCTTTTGCGTGACGCGCCAAAGTAAGGAATTGCCTTTGATTCGATCAGGCTGCAAGCGCCGTAACCGACTGCCAGCGACGGTAGCGGGCGTTGCTGCGGGTCGGAACAAGGCTCCCCGCCACCATGCCGAAGCCCGCGGCAAGGAAGCCGCCCAGCACTGAGGGGAAGACGTCGCCCATCGGGGTCGCGGTGAGCGCAAGCCACACGGCGCCGCCAATCACGATGGAGAACCAGGCGCCCTGCGTCGTCGCCTTCTTCCAGTAGATGCCGCAGACGAGCGGCCAGAAGGCGCCCACCACCGGGAACTGATAGGCCATCGCCACCATGTCATAAATCGCCGTGCCTTCAAACCAAAGGCTGTAAGAGAGCACCGCCACCGCGAACACAAAGAGCGTGGCGCGCATGTAAAAGAGCTGACGGTCGGGCGTGATGCGGATGAAGTCCGCAAGCACGTTCTTCACAAAGGTGGTCGAAGGCGCAAGCATCGTCGCCGACGCCGTGGACATCACCGCCGAGAGCACGGCGCCGAAGAAGATCACGCGCAGCCACCAGGGCATGTAGTCGCGCACGAGGGTGGGCAAGAGGCGCTGCGGATCGGTGTTGAGCAGCGTCTCCCCAACGCCCGGCATCGCAAGCACCGCCGCGCAGACGATGAACATCGGCACGAAGGCAAAGAAGATGTAGAAGATGCCACCCATCGCAGCGCCGCGAGCCGCCGTGCCGGCGCTCTTTGCGCTCATCACGCGCTGAAACACGTCCTGCTGCGGAATAGAGCCGATCATCATCGTGATCGCCGCCGAAATCCAGAAGAGCCAGTTCGAAACGCCCGCCTGCGGGAAGGGATTGAATAGATTGCGGGAGTCCGCAAATTCAACGACCTTCGTAAAGCCGCCCGCCATGTCGCCCGCGCAAACCGCAACCGCCACGAGACCCGCCACGATGATCACCATCTGGAAGAAGTCCGTCACCGCCACCGACCACATGCCGCCGTAGACCGTGTAGAAGAGCACCACGAACGTGCCGATCGTCATGCCAAGCGAAACACTGATGAAGCCTTCCGTAACCAGATTCAGCACCAGCCCCAGCGCCGCAATCTGCGCTCCCACCCAGCCAAGGTAGGAGATGATGATGAAAATGGAGCAGGCAAGCTCGATCTTGCGACCATAGCGACGACGATAGAAGTCGCTGATGGTAAGAAGGTTCATCTTGTAGAGCTTGCGCGCGAAGAACATGCCCACCAGCACGAGGGCCATGCCAGAGCCAAAGGGCTCTTCAATGACGCCCGCAATGCCGCCTTCGATGAAGCGACCGGGCAACCCCAGCACCGTCTCACTGCCAAACCACGTCGCAAACGTCGCGGTGATCACCATCGCCAGCGGCAAAGACCGGCCGGCCAATGCATAGTCCGCCGTGTTTCGCACGCGGCGAGCCGCCCACAACCCGATGCCGACCGAAACCAACATGTACAAGCAGACCAAAACGATCAGCTGCGTCATCACACCTCTCCTTACCTAAAAAGCGAGGGACAGAGAAAAAAGCAATTCCTTGTAAAAAAGACCGTCGATGACTAACACGTTTTGGCCGCTGCCTGATTCGATCTTTTTTCGGGATGCGGAGTGTGCACACTTTCACCCCAAATGAAAAGACCTCGCGGATAATTTTTTTCCTCAAATGGCCCAAAGTTTCACCGAGATCAAACTTTGCTGGATTTCCCCCGATTTCATGAGGGGGATTTCCCTTACGCCGAAATAAGGACAGGGACCAAAGAGGTCACAGGCCAAACACCTTACCAACCCGCGCCGGCATTGAATTCGCGCGGGATTTTACTGAACAGAAAAATTTATAAAGAAAGCAACAAAAAACCGCCTGAAACCCTTGAAAAAAGTCTCAGGCGGCTTTGCCTTCAAAGCGAATGGTCTACGCGTGCCCCGCCACCGGATCCTGCACCTGTTCGATGCCGGCGAGAAGCCATCCTTCCTTCTCATTCGTCGGACGAGTGAGCACCCAGCGCTCGTGCACCGTTTCAAATTCACCGGAGTACTTCATGGCACCCGTGAATTCCACCACGGCCACATATTCCTCTCCCTCCGTCGTGAGCCCCAGGAACTTCGCCGTGAGGTCCACCACTTCGGACGTCTGCTTCACATTGCCGCGCTCGCGCAGCTGATGCGTCACCGTGATGAAGAGGTCATTCGTCGTGAAGTCGCTGATCTCCACCACATTGCCCGTGTCCCACGCCTTCTGCAACTTGATGAAGTTTTCCTTTGCCACACGTTCAAAACCCGCCTTGTCAAAGCCCTCGGGAATCTCAAGTTCGCCGTTGGCGACCGCTGCCGTCGTCGCAAAGGTGTCCATCACGCTCCCCGAGGCCGCCGGCATGTCCGCCATGGCGGAAGCCGCCGAAGCCACTGGCTGCTGACGAGGCGCCGCGGGCTCCGCGCGCTGCTCGTTCATGCGGGAGAAGAGGTCCTGCATCTTCTGCTGAGCTGCTGCGCCCTGTCCCTGGCCGGCGGCGCCCTGCATCTTCTTGGCGAGAAAAAAGCCCGCCAGAAGGCGCACGACAAAAAAGATCGCCACGGCGAGAAGCAACATCATCACAAACTGAGCTGCGCCTTCCCCCAAGCCGAGGGCACTCAGCAACCCCGCAATGCCAAGCGCGGCCGCAGCGCCCATCAGCATGCCGCGCCAGGGCGAAGCAGGCTTGGCGGCCGCCGCCGGATTAGGCGTCGCGGCCTTCGGCGCCGCCTGCTGTTGCTGACGACCGAAGTTCTGCTGAGGCGCCGCGGCCGGCGCCTTGCGCGTCAAGGTCGGAGCCGAGCGCCCGAACGAAGCGCCGCCGCCAAAGCGCGCTGCAGCGTCCGCCTCCGGAAGCGTCGTCACAATCATCAGTGCCACGGCAAAAACCGCGAGGAGTTTTTTCATTGTTTCATCTCTAGAAAAGTAACTGGCCTTCCTCGCACCGGCCCTTCGCCGGCGCTTTGAAAACCTGTCTTTATTTTACGGTCTGGCTCGCGGATTTCCGTTCGACGAACCGTCAGAATTTGTATGCAACTTTTACGCCGCCGGCTTCACGCCCACATGCAGCGCACAGACACCGAAGAACATGTTGGTCCAGGTAACGGGCTCCATGCCCGCTTCCTTCATCATGCCGGCCAACGTCGCCTGATCGGGATGCATGCGAATCGATTCTGCGAGATAACGGTAGCTGTCAGCGTCACCCGCAATCTTGCTTCCCAGCCACGGCATGATTTTGAAGGAATAAAGATCGTAGAAAGGGCGCATCCATTTCGCGCAGTGCGAAAACTCGAGCACCACGACGCGGCCGCCCGGACGCACGACGCGACACATCTCACGGAGGGCGCGATCCTTGTGCGTCATGTTTCGAAGGCCGAAGGAAACCGTCGCCGCGTCAAACGTGTTGTCTTCAAAGGGAAGCTCCTCACAGTCGCAGAGCGCCGTGTGCGCATTCGTGTGCGTTTTCTGCAGGCGCTTCTGCCCCTCGGCAAGCATGGCTCGATTGATGTCGGTCGCCCAGACTTCCCCCGTCTCACCCACAATCGGCGCAAAGGCGATCGCCAGATCGCAGGTGCCCGAAGCAATGTCAAGCACCTTGCCGCCTTTGGCGAGCCCCGCCGCCGCGATCGCCTTCTTCTTCCAAAGACGATGCATGCCCCAGCTCAGCACGTCGTTCATGAGATCGTACTTCTTCGCAACCGAGGCAAACACCTTTT
Organism: uncultured Oscillospiraceae bacterium; assembly: GCA_963587345.1. GTDB lineage: Bacteria > Pseudomonadota > Gammaproteobacteria > Burkholderiales > Burkholderiaceae_F > Duodenibacillus. The sequence continues at coordinate 35,440 of CAVACW010000001.1, forward strand.
CCACGTCCGCCGCCTTCTCCTCCTCAGGAACGGTGGCAAAGCCGAAATGCGTCGTCTTGCCGGACGCGGCGTCCGGCTTCTTCTGTTCGTTTTCCGTCATGGTGCTTTTGTAGCCTTAATGGTGAGAATGGCACTGCTTGGCGGCTTCAGCCGCCTTCTTGTCGGCGGCTAGCTTTTCAGCCGTCTTCGGATCTGCCGGATCGCGTGAGTATTCCGACGCTTCGATGTCTGCGAGATACTTTTCCCAAAGCGCGGCCTGATTTTTTCCGAGTTCGTCCAGATATTCAAAGCTGTAAAGGCCAGAGTCATGCCCGTCATCAAAGCGGAACCTCAGTGCGTAGTTCCCCACGGCGTCCACGCCTTCAATGCCGACATTCATCTTGCCTACCTGCAACTTCTCCTCGCCAGGCGCGTGCCCCTGCACTTCCGCCGACGGGGAATAAACCCGCAGAAACTCGTAGGAAAAGTGATACTCGGCGCCGTCATCAAACGCAATGTCGAATCGACGGCTCTTGCTGTGCAGCGACATGTCAACGGGAAACGGCATGATCAGTTGGACTGAAGAGAGATTTTCAAGAAGGCAGGCACAAAAAAACCGCCAGAAGCCTAAATCATAGGCGGGACGGCGGTTGATTTGGTACCCCCGGCGGGAATCGAACCCACATCGCAACCTTCGGAGGGTCGCATTCTATCCATTGAAATACGGGGATGTAGCGCGGGATTATAGCCTGAAAAGGCCGTCGTCCCGCGCCATTTTTCGTCAAAAGACGAAAAAGACTCCATCAAGCAGAACCCTCGGGAGCCTTTCTGTCATCAGACAAAGAAGCGCATGATCTCCATGCTGATGAAGGCCATCAGCACAGAATTCAGCATCAGAACCGGCCAGTACTTCTTCGGCACGTCGGCCACGCCCAGAAGGCGGCCCATGTACTGAATCTGCGAAGCCATCAGAATGAAGCAAGGCGCAAGAATTGTGACGTCATGCGGCGTGAGGGTGCCGTGAGCCGCGAGGCTCGCCGCCACGCCAACGCCAGCGCCGCAGGAGAGCCACGTCGCCAGAAGCACTGTGACCGCTTCCCCCGGCAAATCGAAGATGCTCATGAGACCGCCGCAGGTGTGGCCCAGAAAGTCCATCACGCCAAAGAGGCGCAGCATCTGGGTGAGCACAAAGGCCATCAAGACGTTGGGCAGCAAGCTGTAAAGGCCGATGTTGAGACCCTTGCGCAGACCAACGATGAAAATGTCAAACGGATTATTGGATTCCTTCTTCTGCTCGGCAGCATTCGTCGCATTAGTTGTCATTTTCGAAATCCTTCTTGTAGAGCGTCGAAAGAACAGTGCGGATCAGAGCGCCGCCAACAAACTTCAAGCAGATGATGATGATCACGGGAATCCACACCGGGCACACGAACATCGGAAAGAGCGCCGACACGGTGGAGTAGTAGTTGTTGATGCAACCAGCACCAGCGTACTGCCAAGCGCAGATCGTGATGAGTTGCTTTTGGGTGACGCGCTTTTCGTCGTAGAGAGCGCGCGTCAAGGCAGCGCCGCCGTCCGTGCTCTGGAAGTCCGTCACGAGCGCCAGACCCGTGTAGCCCGGAACGCCAAGGATCGGCTTCAAGAACGGCGTCATCAGCACCTGAGCCGCACGCAGGGCGCCGTAGTGCGCGAGCACCTCAATGAGCCCCAGCGCCAGCATCACGCCCGGAATCAAAGAGAGCGAAAAGAGGAAGCCCGCGCGAGCGCTGTCGCCGCCAGCGCCGGCGAAGGTGTTCTTCGAGCCGGCAATCGTGCCAAAATGGCCGATCAACGTCGTGAAGTCAAAGGCGCCAAGCCATTTCTGGCCTTCCGGCATCTTGTAGAAGACGCCCGAGAAGAGAACGACGGCAAGCGCGAGCGCAATGTACGCGCCGATGCCGACCTTCTTCTCCGGTTCCGCTGTCTTGGCAGCGGGAGCTTGAGGTTCCGTCATGAGTGAATCCCTGTTGAAAGAGTGAAATTTCTTTTTGTCTTCTCCTGTCTAGTCTGAAGCTCCGTCGGATGACGGCGGTTCCGATAGCAACCGGCCCCCATTAGAAATTCAGCCAGAATCAAGAGCGCGCAGGATTTTACCCGAGGATGAAAAGCCCCATCAGCGAACGGCCGCCCGCGTGGGGAATTGTGACTAGAAGCCGCAGAAGCTCAGTCAAATCGAACGTCAGACTTCCTGCGGATCCACTTCAATGCGCCAGGTGACGCCGGGTTCCTGAACAAAACCCGCGCTCCAGCGTTTCAAAAAGCGATGAAGCGCCGCCCGACTGTCGCTTTCAACCAAAAGCTGCGCCCGCTCCACGTCCATCAGGCGAAAGAGTGCCATCGGCACCGGGTCGTAGACCGCCACCGCACCATCATCGTTCACTGCCTGCGCCGCCTCTGCTGCGCGGGAGAGAAAACCCAGCGCCCGCTCAAGCGTATTGGCCTGTGCCTTCACCAGCGCCTGATGCACAAAGGGCGGCGCGTGCAGATCTCGACGATCTTCCAAAACACGCTGGGCAAACTCCTGATAGTTCTGATGACGCAGCGCCTCATAAATGGGGTGATCGGGGTAGCGCGTCTGCACCGCCACCTCCCCTGTCGTCTCACCGCGGCCGGCGCGCCCCGCCACCTGCATTAGCGTCGCGAAAAGCCTCTCTTCGGCGCGCACGTCCGGGCTCACGAGCTGCGCATCAGCGTTAAGAACCCCCACCACCGACACTTTCTGAAAGTCGTGCCCCTTGGCTATCATCTGAGTTCCCACCACGATGTCAGCCTTGCCTGCGTGCACCTTCTGAAACGCCTCCTCCGCCGCCCCCTTCTTTGACGTGCTGTCGCTGTCGATGCGAAGAATCGCCCGATCAGGCCAGGTCGCCTCCACAAGCTCTTCAATCTTCTGCGTGCCTGAACCAATGGCCACCAGATCAGCATTGCCGCAGGTCGGACAGTGCGTCGGAATTGGATAGTTCGTGCCGCAGTGGTGGCATACCAGGCGCTTTTCCGCCTTGTGGTAGACCGTAAACCCCGAGCAATGATCACAGCGGCTGATCCAGCCGCAGGACGTGCAGGTCAGTGTCGGCGCGTAGCCTCGGCGATTCACAAAAAGCAACGCCTGCTCTTTTCTCTCGAGCGCCGCATCCACTTCGACCTTCAAGGCAGCCGTAATGAAGGTGCCGCCCTTTTCCTGCCGCGTGTCGATGAGCTTTAACGCAGGGAGCTTCGCGTGCGCCGCCGCACGAAGGGTGATCGACAGCAACCGGTAGCGGCCCTCCTGCGCCTTCGCCCAAGTTTCCAGTGACGGCGTCGCCGACCCCAGCACACAGGTGATGCTGAGCGTGTGCGCCCGCTTCACTGCGAGGTCTCGCGCGGAGTAATAGATGCCGTCTCCTGCCTTGTAGCTTGCGTCGTGCTCTTCATCCACGAGAATGAGCGAGAGCTTCGTGAAGCTCGCAAAGATCGCCATGCGGGTGCCCACCAGCACTCGAGCCCGGCCTTCGTGCACGGCAAGCCAGCTCGCCGCCCGCTCCTTCAAAGCAAGCTTTGAATGAAGCGTCACCACAGTCTCCCCGGCAAAGCGGGAGCGCACGCGGTTTTCCAACTGCGGCGTAAGGTTGATTTCCGGCACAAGCAGCAGCACCTGCGCTTCCGGATCCTTTTTCAACACCGCCTGCATGGCAGCGAGATACACCTCCGTCTTGCCCGAACCCGTAACGCCAAACAAAAGAAAGGGCGCAAAGCCCTGCGCTTCGGTGATGGCCTGCACCGCAGATGCCTGCTCAGCATTCAAAACGGGCGCCTCCGTTGGCGTCACGGCTTTTTCCTTCAGCGTTTTCAGCGAGGCCACCGTCGCTTCATGTCTTGCCCTCGGCACGCGGCGCCAGAAGGGCGGCAGCGCCGGCAACGCCGCCTCCCCCCAAAAGGAAAGGTAGTAGTCCGCCGCAAAGCGTGTGAAGTCCAGCCATTCCTTTGAAAGCGGCCGAGTGTCCGCCAAAAGCTTCGCCACCGATCGCAGCTTCTTCGGCTCAACATCCGTAGCCGCCCTCAGCTCTGCAACGATACCCACGACCTTTCGCGTCTGCAGAGGCACCACCACACGGTCCCCCGCCGCAAGCGACATGTCTTCCGGCACTTTGTAGTCAAGCGGCGGCAGGGGCGAGTCAACCAGCACCCGGGCATACTGAAAGGACGTCATGACAAAGGAACAATCGATGGGAGGAATTGACGCATCCTACCCGATTCCCCAAAAGGCATTTTGTCAATCGCTACCCATAGGGGATGCCCACCCCAGGAAACACAAGATGCTGACCGAAGAAAGTTCTCCACCTGTGGATAACTTTGTGGAGAAGAGGGAAACACCGAAACGAACAGTGGAGAGCTCATGCTTCCGCCCTCCTTTATGCCAGCATCTGCAAAAAAAGTAGTTTCTTTTATTTTCAATGCACGACACACCAAATCTAAGGAAAAAATCAGCCGCTGTCACTTCAAGAATGACAGCGGCTGCATCGGAAAATTCTGTGGATAACTCTGTGGAATTGCTTTTTTTAGCTTCCCCAACCTCGCAATTTTCAAGCGTGCTTCGCTCGAGAATACTGATGCACTTCATCCACCAGAATTTGAACGGCGTCCGGATCGGTGAACTGGCTGATGCCGTGGCCAAGATTGAAGACGTGGCCTCCCTGGCCAACCGACCCGAATTCGTCCAAAAGCCGGCGAGCTTCCGAACGAATGGCATCTTCTCCAGCAAAAAGAACCGCGGGATCCATGTTGCCCTGCAACGCCACTTTGTCACCCGTGCGGCGTCGAGCCGCCGCAAGATTCACGCACCAATCAACGCCAATGCAGTCAGCGCCGCAAGCCGCGAGATCCTCAAGCCAGTTGCCGCCCCCCTTTGTAAAGACAATCACAGGCACCTTCTCGCCGTCGTACTCCCGATGAAGATCGCGAATGATGTCAGCGATGTACTTGAGGGAGAAAGCCTGATAAGCGCCGTCGGCAAGCGCGCCGCCCCAGGTGTCGAAAATCTGCACTGCCTGCGCGCCCGCTTCAATCTGTGCGTTCAGATACGCCGTCACAGCGCGGGCATTGACGTCAAGAATGGCGTGCAACAGATCCGGCCGACGATAGAGCATTTGCTTCACCGTCGCGAAGTCCTTCGAAGAACCACCTTCGACCATGTAGCAGGCGAGCGTGAAGGGGGAGCCTGAAAAGCCGATGAGCGGAACGCGGTTGTTAAGTGACCGGCGAATGACGCTCACCGCATCCGTCACATAGCGAAGCTTGTCCGCAGGATCCGGCACATAGAGCGCCTTCACATCCTCTTCCGTGCGAACGGGCTTGGCGAATACCGGCCCCTCGCCCTTCACAAAGGAAAGCCCCAGCCCCATCGCGTCCGGCACCGTAAGAATGTCGGAAAAAAGAATGGCGGCATCCAGACCAAATCGATCCACCGGCTGCAGCGTCACCTCGCAGGCGCCCTCTGGCGACTGCGCCAGCGCCAAAAAACTCCCCAAACGTTCCCGCGTCGCGTTATATTCCGGCAAGTAGCGGCCGGCCTGGCGCATCAGCCACAGCGGCGTGTATTCGGTCTGTTCGCGCTTTAAAGCACGCAGGAAAGTATCGTTGGTCGGTTTCATGAGTCGAAGTAAAAAAAGAGCTGCCGTTGTTTCGGAGAGCGCGTCCGCCGTTTCAGCGACGGACGCTCCGTGGATCACGCCGCATGCAGCGGGCGCCGTTCTGGCAGTTCACGCCCAGCCTGGGGCCAAGCGCGATGCTGTTGTCGGAGAATACGACGGAAAGCTTAAGATAGCCCTAACGGCGCCGCCGGTGGACGGAAAGGCCAACGAGAAGCTTCTCCGTTTTCTGGGAGAAAAAACCGGTCTCGCCAAGTCCTCGCTTGAGCTCATCGCCGGCGACACTTCGCGCGCCAAGCGCATTCTTTTCAAAGGCCTATCCGCCTCAGAACTAGCGTCCCGGCTGAAATAAAAAAGCCGCCGGCACCGTCGGAACGTCTCCCCCGACCGTTGCTGGCGGCATTCGTCAAGCAAGACTTAGCGAATCACGAGCACCGGACGGTCAGCCTTCGCAAGAACCTTCTGCGTTTCGGAGCCAAGAATAAGGCTTCCCAGCGTGCCAAGACCTCGGCTTGCCATCACGATGCACCGGACTTCGTAGCGCTCAGCCACAGCCAAAATGCCGCTGGACACTTCGTCGCAATGCTCAGCCACAAGATCAAACGGCACTTCCGCTGCTTCCGCAAGGCGTTTTACCGCGTTGAGGCGCTCCTGAACATCCTTTGACTCGTTTTCCAAGCCCGCCACGAGGTTGGGCTTGCCGAGCACCGCCGTCATGCCGACCACCGGCAACTTCAGCTCCTTGGCGATTTCCACAGCCGATTCAATGCCTTTGTGCGAAAGGTCGCTACCATCGGTGCAGACCTGAATCACATCTTTCAACATATCCCTTCCTCTATTTGAAAAGTCATATTCCGTTTTGAACGGATTCGATCATCCTACCAAAAAAAAGACGCCCGGGAAGATCCCGAACGTCCTTTTCGCTGCAAACACAGCCAAAGAACCGAAGTTCTTTAGTGACGCATTCTGCGGATGTAGGCAAGCTGAGCCGCCAGAGCAGACATCGTCGCTTCAAGTTTCGCGATTTCCGTATTGCTCTTGGCCTGTTCCTTGGCCTGCTTGGCATCTTCGAGCGCTTTCTTTGCCTTAGCTTCATCAAGGTCTTTGCTGCGGATAGCAGTGTCGGCAAGAACCGTCACGCGATCGGGCTGAACCTCAAGAATGCCGCCGGCAACGAAAATATTTTCCTCCTTACCCTCAGAGGTCTTGACGCGAACGGCGCCCGGACGAATGCGGGTAATGAGCGGGACGTGGCCGGGCAGAATGCCGAGTTCACCTTCCTGGCCGGGAAGCGCCACAAAAGACGCTTCGCCCGAGAAGATGCCCTCTTCTGCGCTGACGACGTCAACAAAAAGCGTTGCCATAAGTTGCTCCGTTTAATCGGCGGGAAATAAACCTCAGGCGAAGCCGCGGCGAGACGCCGCCGCTTCGCGTCTGAGTCTTATTACTTGATCGTCTTGGCCTTTTCGAAGGCTTCGTCGATCGTACCGACCATGTAGAAGGCCTGTTCCGGCAGCTCGTCGCATTCGCCGTCGACAATCATCTTGAAGCCGCGGATCGTCTCCTTCAGGGGCACGTACTTGCCGGGGGCGCCGGTAAACACTTCGGCCACGTGGAAGGGCTGCGAGAGGTAACGCTGGATCTTACGAGCGCGGGTCACGGCAAGCTTGTCTTCGGGAGACAGTTCGTCCATGCCGAGAATGGCGATGATGTCGCGCAGTTCCTTGTACTTCTGCAGGGTTTCCTGAACGCGGCGAGCCACGCTGTAGTGCTCTTCACCGATGATGTTCGGATCCATCTGACGGCTCGTGGAGTCGAGCGGGTCAATGGCGGGGTAAATACCCAGCGAAGCAATTTCACGGCTAAGAACGATCGTGGCGTCCAAGTGGCTGAACGTCGTCGCAGGCGACGGGTCAGTCAAGTCGTCGGCGGGCACGTACACGGCCTGAATCGACGTAATGGAGCCGGTCTTCGTGGAAGCAATGCGTTCCTGCAGCTTGCCCATTTCTTCCGCGAGGGTGGGCTGATAACCCACGGCGGAAGGCATGCGGCCCAGCAGAGCGGACACTTCGGTACCAGCGAGCGTGTAGCGGTAGATGTTGTCAATGAAGAGCAGGATGTCGCGGCCTTCATCACGGAAGGCTTCAGCCATCGTCAAGCCCGTCAAGGCGACGCGAAGACGGTTGCCCGGGGGTTCGTTCATCTGACCGAACACCATGGCCACCTTGTCGAGCACCTTGGACTCTTCCATTTCATGGTAGAAGTCGTTGCCTTCACGGGTGCGTTCGCCGACGCCCGCGAAGACGGAGTAGCCGCCGTAGGCCTTGGCGATGTTGTTGATGAGCTCCATCATGTTGACGGTCTTGCCCACGCCGGCGCCGCCGAAGAGGCCGACCTTGCCGCCCTTGGCGACCGGGCAGATCAAGTCGATAACCTTGATGCCGGTTTCCAAAAGGTCAACAGCCGGGCTCAGTTCGTCGAACTTCGGCGCAGCGCGGTGAATCTCACGGCGTTCTTCTTCGCCGATCGGGCCCGCTTCGTCGATGGGGCGGCCGAGCACGTCCATAATGCGGCCGAGCGTCTTGTGACCCACGGGAACGGAAATGCCCGCTCCGGTGGATTTCACCTTCATGCCGCGGCGAAGACCGTCAGAAGAGCCCATGGCAATGGTACGGACGATGCCGTCACCGAGCTGCTGCTGCACTTCAAAGGTCAGGCCTGCCTCGGCCAGGGTGTTGGTGTTGTCCTGTTCAAGGACGAGGGCGTCGTAAACCTTCGGCATTTCGTCGCGGGGGAATTCGATATCCACCACAGCGCCGATCACCTGAACGATTTGTCCGATACTCATGGGTTAATCCTCGGTATTCAAATCTCTTAAGACACCGCAGCGGCACCACCGACGATTTCGGTGATTTCCTTCGTAATGCCGGCCTGACGGGTCTTGTTGTAGACGAGCTGCAGATCTCCGATGAGCTTCTTCGCGTTGTCCGAAGCCGCCTTCATGGCGACCATACGGGCCGACTGCTCAGAAGCCATATTTTCTGCAACCGCCTGATAAATCAAAGCTTCGACGTAGCGCTTGAGCAATTCGTCGAGCACAGTCTGCGCATCGGGTTCGTAGATGTAATCCCACGAGTATTGACGCGGCTCTTCACCGATCGCGGCGAGCTTTTCCTCAGAGAGCGGCAAAAGCTGCTCAACCGTCGGAATCTGCTTCATTGCGTTCACGAAACGCGTATAAGCGAGATACACGGCGTCAACCTTGCCCTGCGCGTACGCATCCAGCTGAACGCGGATAGCGCCGAGCAGGCGTTCGAGGTTAGGCCGATCGCCGAGCTGCACGACCTGACTCACGACCTCCAGACCGAGATGACCGGAAAAGGCGACAGCCTTGTTGCCGATAGCGGTCACGGAAAGGGACTGGCCCTTTTCGCGGAGTTCCTGAGACTTGTGAAGCACGAGGCGCTGAATGTTGGTGTTCAGCGCACCCGCCAGGCCCTTGTCGGTGGCGACGATGATCATCGCCGTCTTGCCGGACTGGGCCTTGTGCTTGACGAGGAAGGGATGCGAGTAGTCCGTCGAGGACGCCGCGAGATGCGCAATGATGTTGCGAATCTTGTCAGCGTAAGGACGAGCCTGACGCATCCGATCCTGAGCTTTGCGCATCTTCGAGGCCGCAACCATTTCCATCGCCTTCGTGATCTTGCGCGTGTTCTGCACGCTCTTGATCTTTCCGCGAATTTCCTTTGTACTAGGCATGTGGTCCTCTTAAAAATGCGCAGTTAGTAAGCGCCGTTCTTCTGAAAGTCTTCGATCGCAGCCTTGAGCGCAGCGTTGTCCTCCTTGGAGAGCTGCTTTTCAGCTTCGATGTGGGCGATCAGATCAGCATACTTCGTCTGCAGGAAGTCGCGCATGGCGCGTTCGCACTTCAGAGCGTCCTTCACAGCGACGTTGTCATAGAAGCCCTGTTCCACCGCGAACAGCGTCACGGCTTCTTCCCAAACCTGCAGAGGCTGGTACTGAGGCTGCTTCATGAGTTCGGTCACCACGCGGCCGCGTTCGAGCTGCTTGCGGGTCGCTTCGTCGAGGTCGCTCGCAAACTGAGCAAAAGCCGCCAGTTCACGATACTGAGCGAGCGCGAGACGCACGCCGCCGCCCAACTTCTTGATGATCTTCGTCTGAGCGGCACCGCCCACGCGAGACACCGAGATACCGGGGTTGATGGCGGGACGAATACCAGCATTGAAGAGGTCCGTTTCCAGGAAGATCTGGCCGTCGGTAATCGAAATCACGTTCGTCGGAACGAAGGCCGTGACGTCGCCTGCCTGCGTTTCAATGATCGGAAGAGCCGTCATGGAACCGGTCTTGCCCTTCACTTCCCCCTTCGTGAAGCGTTCGACGTAAGTCGGATTCACGCGAGCGGCGCGTTCGAGCAAACGGGAGTGCAGATAGAAGACGTCGCCAGGGTAGGCTTCACGTCCCGGCGGACGACGCAACAGCAAGGAAATCTGACGATAGGCCCAAGCCTGCTTCGTCAAGTCATCGTAAACGATGAGGCTGTCCTGGCCGCGGTCGCGGAAGTATTCGCCCATCGTGGCGCCGGCGTACGGCGCGATGTACTGCAAAGCCGCCGTTTCAGAAGCGGAAGCAGCGACGACGATCGTGTATTCCATGGCGCCGTGCTCTTCGAGCTGGCGGACGACGTTGGCGATCGTAGAAGCCTTCTGGCCGATAGCGACGTAAACGCAGATGAGGTTCTTGCCCTTCTGGTTGATGATCGTATCGAGCGCGATGGCGGTCTTGCCCGTCTGACGGTCACCGATGATGAGTTCGCGCTGGCCGCGGCCGACGGGAATCATGGCATCGATGGACTTCAGGCCGGTCTGCACCGGCTGAGACACGGACTGACGTTCGATGACGCCCGGGGCCACCTTTTCGACCACGTCGTATTCCTTCGTGTCGATCGGGCCCTTGCCGTCGATCGGCTGGCCGAGAGCGTTCACCACGCGGCCGATCAGAGCCGGACCAACGGGAACGGAAAGAATGCGGCCGGTCGTCTTGACCGTGTCGCCTTCGGAAATATGTTCGTATTCGCCGAGAACCACCGCACCAACGGAATCACGCTCAAGGTTGAGGGCGAGGCCATAGGTGTTATTGGGGAATTCGAGCATTTCGCCCTGCATCACGTCGTGAAGACCGTGCACACGGCAAATACCGTCGGTAACCGAAATCACGGTCCCTTGGGTACGGAGATCAGCGGAGACCCCGAGGCCTTCGATTCGCTGCTTCAGCAGTTCGCTGATTTCACTGGGATTGAGTTGCATCTTTGAGCTCCGAAATTTATGCGGTGAGCGCCGCCTGCATCTTCTTCAAGCGGGCACGCACGGACGTGTCGATGATCTGGTCGCCGACAGTGATGCTCACGCCGCCGATCAAGTCCGGATTCACGGTCACGATCGGGTTGAGCTTCTTGCCGGGGAAGCGATCAGACAAGTCTGCGAGAACCTGCTTCACAGCCTTGTCATCCAAGGCGTAGGCGGTCTCAATGTAGGCGTCAGCGACGCCTTCGGATTCGTTCTTAAGAGCGCGGTACTGCGCGGCAATTTCAGGCAGAGCTTCCAGACGACCGTTTTCGATCACAACACGGATCAAACCGGTAAGCTCGGGAGCGAGTCCCTTGCCCAAGGCACCGGTAATGACCTCGTAGACCTGATCGACGGTCAGTTTGGGGTCGTTCACGAGCTCATTGATCTGAGCATCGTGAGAAACCTCGGCCAGCACATCAAGGTACTGACCGATCTTGGTGATCTTCGCCGCGGAAGTGTTGTGTTCCGTAAGCGCCAGCCAGAGGCCTTCGGCGTACGGGCGTGCAATCGTCGAAAGTTCAGCCATGATCAGAGCTTCGCCTTAAGTTGGTCAAGCATCTGAGCGTGAGCGGCCGCATCGACTTCGCGCTGGAGAATCTTTTCTGCACCGGCGACGGCAAGAGCCGCCACTTCGTTACGGAGAGCTTCGCGAGCCCGCTGCGCTTCCTGAGCGACTTCTGCTCGAGCTGCAGCGATGATGGCATCGGCTTCAACCTGGGCCTGTTCCTTGGCGCTCTCGACAATCTTGGCTCCGCGCTTTTCACCGTCGGAAACGATCGTCGTCGCACGAGCACGCGCCTCGGCTTCGATTTCACGCCCCTTGGCTTCCGCTTCCGCCAGAGCGACAGTGCTCTTGTCAGCAGCCGCCAGACCTTCGGCGATCTTCTTTTGGCGTTCTTCGATCGCTTTGACCAAAGGCGGCCAGATGAACTTCATCGTGATCCAACAACCGATGAAGAACACCAGCATCTGTACAAACAGTGTTGCGTTGATGTTCATTATGGGAACCCCGTTACGTCAGTGCCGGCCCAAATACGGCAGGCACTGACGGCGTCATTGATAAAAAAGACGTTGTGCCGCAGGCTAGGAATTAGCCGACGAAGGGGTTAGCAAACGCGAACAGCATCGAGATACCGACACCAATCAGGAAGGCCGCATCAATCAGACCGGCGAGGAGGAACATCTTGGTCTGCAGAGCGTTCATCAGTTCAGGCTGACGGGCGGCAGATTCGAGGTACTTGGACCCCATGATGGCAATGCCGAGGCAGGCGCCGATAGCACCCAAGCTGATGATAAGGCCACAGGCGATGGCAACCATAGCGACGTTGGTCATTACAAACTCCTTGAATTTCCAAAAAGGAAGAAGAAAGAAAAAAGAAAAAATGTTGACTGTCAGTGGCCGTCATGAGCCTGACCAATGTAAACCAAGGTCAGCATCATCATGATGAACGCCTGCAACAGAACGATCATAATGTGGAACAGCCACCAGCAAAGGCCGGCCACGACTTGTCCGAACACGCTCGCTGAACCGCCTACGGCACCAAACGACAGTGCGTAGCCGCCCAGAAGCGCGATCAGGAAAAAGAGCAATTCGCCAGCGTACATGTTACCGAACAGTCGCATCCCGAGAGACACGGTCTTCGCCAAGTACTCGACGATGTTGAGGATGAAGTTGAAGGGCCACAGGAAAATATTGTTGCCAAACGGAGCAGTAAAGAGCTCGTGGACAAAACCGCCTGCACCTTTAACCTTGATCCCGTAATAGATGCAAAGAACGAGAACACTCACGGAAATACCGAGCGTGCCGTTCAGATCCGCTGTAGGCAGCGGACGCAGATAGTGAACACCAAACAGACCGGCAATCGACGGAAGCAAGTCCACCGGAACCAAGTCAATGGCGTTCATCAGGATAACCCAGACGAACACAGTCAGCGCGCAAGGCGCGATGAAGGTTCGGTCACCGTGAACGATGGCCTTGCTCTGTTCTTCAACAAGGCTGACCACCATTTCAACTGCGCACTGCCATTTTCCCGGCACTCCGCTGGTAGCCTTCTTGGCGCCTTTGTAAAGGAGCCAGAGGCAGATCACCAGCATCAGCACCGAAAACACGATCGTGTCATAGTTGATGACCGAGAAGTCCACAATCGACTGCATCTTGCCGGAGGCATTGTGCGTCAAGTGGTGAACCATGTATTCGGTAGGGCTTTGAGCTGCTTCAGTAGCCATAAGTAAACCGATCCTAGGTTTTCAATGATTAAAAATCGGCAACAGCAACACGCTGAGCGCGGCAGCAATGATCCCGAAGACCACCGCTGGCCACACAAGCCCCGAAAACAAGACAGCCGTCAGGAACAGCAGCAGGCACGTCGCCAAAACTTTCAGAAACTCCAGCACCAGCACCATTCCGGGCGCAATCGGACGCTTCGTCACATCACTCACAAGAAGGTTCAACACCACCAGCGAGTTCGGTATCGCTACGCACATTCCGCCCGCCGCAGCAGAAAATGCCGCGTTCAAGCTAAAAAATGCTGACAAAACAACCGTTACAAGAACCAGCAACCACTGGCAGATCACGACATGAAACAGCTCTTCGCGGTTCATTTCGCGACCCTTGCATGAATGTATCTGAAAAACTGCATTATTTTACGTACGCTCACATTTTTAAACAAGTACCCAGATGTCTAAAAGTACTAGTCTTTCCGAACTAGCTGACGCCCTGTTTACGGTATTTGACTCAGATCAAGCCGGCTCCTCACCAGGAAGAAGCTTTTCAATGATGGCCTGAAGATCATCAAGATCCGCAAAGTCAATCACAATCTGCCCCTTTCCGAGCCGTCCCACATTGACGTGCACAGGAGCCGCCAGCGCATCGCTCAAGCGCCGCTCAAGAATTTCATCATCCTTAGTGCGCTCTGGATTCTTCTTGGGCTTGGCCAGCTTCTCCTTGCCCCAGTTCGACACCATTTTTTCAGCCTGACGAACGCTCGAACCTTGACGAACAATCTCCGTAGCCGCCAGAACTTGTTCGCCGCCCGAAAGCGAGAGAAGCGCCCGCGCATGCCCCATCTCCAGCTTTCCTTCGGACACCATCTTCTGCACGGGTTCCGCAAGATTCAAGAGACGCAGCAGGTTCGACGTCGCCGGACGGCTGCGGCCAATCGCTTTCGCCGCCTCTTCGTGCGTGAAGCCGAACTCATCGATGAGACGCTTTACGCCCACCGCCTCTTCCATGACGTTCAAGTCCTCACGCTGCATGTTTTCAATGAGCGCAACAGCAAGCGTCGTCTTGTCGTCAAGCTCCCTAACGATGGCTGGAATCTTTGTCCTGCCCGCAAGCTGCGAGGCCCTGAAGCGCCGTTCGCCCGCAATGATCTCGTAACGCCCTTCGCCGATCGGGCGAATGATGATGGGGCTGATGACTCCCTGCTCACGAATGGAGTCCGACAGCTCGCGAAGCTTCTCCTCCTCCATCTTCGAGCGCGGCTGATACTTGCCCGCCTGCAGGAGCGACATGTCCATTTCAGTAACAACGTCTCCAGACACCACCGCTTCCTGAACGGTCTTTTCGCCCAAAAGTCCCTGCATCTGAACCATCGACACATCGTCACCCAAAAGACCCTTGAGGCCGCGGCCCAGACCGCGATGAGGCTTTGCCATGACTTACTTCTCCTTTGACGGCGTTTCCACGCGCTTCACGATTTCACGCGCAAACTGCAAATAGGCCTTCGCGCCGCGGCTCGAAGGATCGTAAAGAACGCCGGGAAGACCATAGGAAGGCGCCTCCGCCAGACGAACGTTTCTAGGAATGACCGTATCAAAGACACGATCCCCAAAATTCTCCTTGAGCTGATCACTCACCTGCTTCTGCAGCGTCATGCGTGGATCAAACATGACTCGTAGCAATCCGATCATCTTCAAGTTGGGATTCTTGTTAAAACGCACGCGCTTCACCGCGTTCACCAAGTCACTCAATCCCTCGAGCGAGAAATACTCGCACTGCATCGGAATGATGACGCCCACAGCAGCGCACAGCGCATTCACCGTCACAATGGAAAGCGTCGGAGGGCAGTCGATCAAAATCCAGTCATACTTGCCCGCCAACGGGTCCAGAGTCTTCTTCAGACGCATGTCGGCGTCATCACATTCCATAAGATCCATTTCCGCCGCAGCAAAGTCGCGATTGCTCGGAATGACGTCATACTTTCCCTGCTCGCTGCGCACGACAACCTCATCAAACTTCGCCGTGCCGATCAAAAGCTCATAAACCGTCTTTTCGCATTCACTCTTTTCGATGCCGGAACCCATGGTGGCGTTTCCTTGAGCATCCAAATCGATCATGAGGACCTTCTTGCCTTTTTTTGCCAGAGCTGCCGCCAGATTCACCGTCGTAGTTGTTTTTCCGACACCGCCCTTCTGATTGGCTATGCAAAAGTTATAAGACATATAATTTCCCTTTCTTCAGTCAATAGTTAACGCGGAAGTGTAGCCCACAACTCAGAAAAACCTGCCCAGAATATGGTGACACCAAGGCAGATCAGAATAAAAGCAAAGATTCGTGCGAGAGCATCGCCGCCCGCCGCCCCCACTCGCTTGTTGATGCGATCACAGTAGCGATAGCAAACCCAAATGGACAACCCGCTCAACAGCACGCCAACTATGCAGCCGACGGCATCACCCACGTTGCGAACCGGCGTTGCACCAATCGCCACGGCGACTGAAATGGCGCCTGGCCCCGTTGTCAACGGCAGAGTAAACGGGTAAAAAGCCATGGAAGAAAGCGCCAGCGAACTTTTGGGTTTTGCTTGCGGCGCAGAATCATCCTGACTAGGCGCATTCAAAGCAGACCACCCCGCGCCAAAAAGCACGATGCCCCCCGCCACGCGCAAAGTAGCAATGGAGATGCCAAAGAAATTCAGAATGAGGTTGCCCGCATACATGCTCACAAATAGCACGATGATGGAGTAGATCGCAATGCGATTGGCCATGCGAGATCGAGTCGCGGTATCAACGCCTTTTGTCAGCGCCAGAAAGAACATGGCACCGCCAATCGTGTTGAGCACCGGAAAAAATGACACGAACACAAAGAGCGCAGTGGAATAGGCGCTCGAGATTTCCGTAGCAAACATAAGCCGATTTTCTCCTAATGTTTCCGTCGACGAATTACCACGAGGTGTCTTTCAACGTCAGCCCCCGGCAATGTCAGAGGAATGCTCGTCACATCAAAGCGAATTGCATCCAGCTCTCCCAATTCCTCTTCGGAAAGCTTTCCCTTCATGGCAAGCCACACCCCATTTTCATCGAGCAAGTGCTCCGTCCAGTTAGTCATATCCTTCAAGGAGGCAAACGCCCGGCTTGTGATGACGTCAAACGGAAGCACTGCCAACTTTTCCACCCGGTCATTGAAGACCGTGAAATTCGTGAGCCGGCACACCGCCCCTGCCTGACGCAAAAACACCGCCTTCTTTTTCACCGTATCCACCGCTGAAACGGAAAGATCCGGCCGCATGACCGCAAGCGGAATGGCTGGCAAACCGCCGCCGCTTCCCACATCAAGCACACGCTTTGCATCAGGCGCAAACTCCGCTACTTTCGGCACCAGCGTAAGCGAATCCGCTACATGCAAGGTAAGAACCGACGCAAAATCGGTGATGTGCGTCAGGTTGTACGTGGAATTCCACTTCAACAGCGTTTCACAAAAGGTCGCCAGCTGCTGTGCCTGCTTTTCCTCAAACGAAAGATTGAGGCTCTCCAAACAGGCAACAATATCGGACGTCGTAATTTTTTCCACCATTAAGCCCTCGCTCCATGCTTGCGCTTGAGGTAAATCAACAGCAGTGAAATAGCCGCCGGCGTAACCCCAGAAATTCGTCCAGCCTGGCCCAAGGTCGCAGGACGCGCCTTCTTCAACTTCTGGCGCACTTCAAAGGAAAGCCCCGTGACCGCGTCATAATCCAAATCCTCAGGCATCACCAAAGTTTCATTGGCGAGCGTCCGCGCAATCTCGTCCTTCTGGCGTTCAATGTAGCCGCTGTACTTAAGTGCAATATCCACCTGTTCTATCTGAGCTTCGTCCGTCAATGTTTCACGTGAAACCATTTCCCCATTTTTATCCTTGAGGGACATCAGGCAACCGTACTCTACATTCGGACGAGACAAAAGCTGAGCCAGCGAATACTCACGCTCGATTGTCTTTCCGAGCACTCGTTCAGACTCTTCCTTCTCCAACATCAACGGGTTCACCCAAGTGGACTTCAGACGCTCCAATTCTTTGGCGACAGCTTCACGCTTCTTCACAAAGCGAGCCCACTTATCTTCGGGCAAGAGTCCCAGCCGATGCGCCGTCTCGGCAAGACGTTCGTCGGCATTATCTTCGCGCAGGCTCAGACGATACTCAGCGCGGCTTGTAAACATGCGGTACGGTTCCGTCACGCCACGCGTCGTAAGATCATCCACCATGACGCCAAGGTACGCTTCATCGCGACGTGGCGCCCAGGTTTCACGCCCCAGTGCCTTCAAAGCAGCATTGGCGCCGGCCAGCACGCCCTGAGCAGCCGCCTCTTCATACCCCGTTGTTCCGTTGATTTGTCCAGCAAAGAAAAGTCCACCGATCTGCTTTGTCTCAAGCGTGCGATAGAGATCACGGGGATCGTAGTAATCGTACTCAATGGCATATCCTGGGCGCACCATGTAGGCATTCTCGAGTCCAGGAATGCAATGAAGCATGGCAAGCTGAACATCAAAAGGCAGTGACGTCGAGATGCCATTGGGGTAATACTCATTCGTCGTCAAGCCTTCGGGCTCAAGAAAGATCGGGTGACTGTCCTTTCCGGCAAAACGCTGCACTTTGTCTTCAATCGACGGACAATAGCGCGGCCCAACTCCCTTGATGATGCCAGAGTACATCGGCGAACGATCAAGATTAGCGAGAATGATTTCGTGCATCTGCTTGTTGGTGTGCGTAATCCAGCAAGGCACCTGCTGAGGGTGCACGATATCTGGCTCCATCAGAGAGAAGTGCGGCACTGGATTCAAATCCCCTGGCTGTTCCACACACTTACTGAAGTCAATGGAACGCCCGTCAATACGACAAGGCGTACCGGTCTTCAATCGTCCCTGATGCAACCCATACGCAATCAACTTTTCCGCCAGCGGAACCGCCGCGGGATCACCAGCGCGTCCTGCGCGGTAATGTTCCAATCCCACATGTACCAAGCCATTCAAAAATGTGCCAGCCGAGAGAACAACACTTTTCGTCTTAAACGTGAGATTCGTGCGAACGGTTACCGAAACCACCTGGCCGTTTTCCACACCAATATCTTCCGCTTCCTGCTGGAATATCCATAAATTCTGCTGTGACTCGATGCGGCGGCGCATCTCCGTGCGATAAAGCTGGCGATCAATCTGAGCTCGTGTTGCCCGAACAGCTGGTCCTTTAGAGCCATTCAAAATTCGAAACTGAATACCAGCCACATCAGTGACAGCGCCCATAGCGCCCCCCAAGGCATCCAGTTCTTTAACCAAATGTCCTTTACCAATACCGCCCACAGACGGATTGCACGAGAGCTGGCCAATGGTTTCTACGTTATGCGTGATCAACAGTGTCTTTGCGCCAATGCGGGCAGAGGCTAGCGCCGCTTCCGCGCCAGCATGGCCGCAACCAATGACCACTACATCAAAATTATCGGGAAATAACATAGGTAGGTGTTTCACGTGAAACAATGTCTCGGTCAACCGTGTGATTAGACTCTAATCACACGGTTGTCTACAACTATCAGCCGAGTGATAAAAATTTCTTGATCATTTTAATGAGCAGTTCACTTTTTATCCTCCCTCTCAAATATTTTTTCCTTCAGCCACCAATGTTCCACGTGAAACATAAAACATAAAACAACGCACCCAGACCAAATGTTTCACGTGGAACAATTAGGTCTGAGTGCGTTGTTTTATTTTTTTCACTGTTTCACGTGAAACAGTGAAACAGTGAAACAGCTTCTATTTCCCAATGCAGAAGCGGGTGAAGATCATTCCAAGCAAATCGTCTGGCAACACTTGCCCCGTAATTTCACCAATCTCATTACCAGCGAGACGCAACTCCTCCGCTGCTAGTTCAAGCGTCATCTGCTGCAGATTGGCCTGTACCAGCTCCAAATGCGTCTTTGCACGTGCCAAACAATTCAGATGCCGACTACGAGCCAGAAAATCCCCTTCATTTTCAATACTCTTCCCTGAAATGCTTTTAAGCCGATCAATCAGCGCATCAATGCCGTCGCCTGTTTTCGCTGACAAAACAACTGTTTGCGGAGATAAATTTGTCGGACGATTGATATCCGCCTTATTGACGACATCAATGCTGAACACCCCCTCGCGAAGCCGCTCCTGAATCTTCATAGCAGCCCAGGTGTTGTCTGACTCCGCTCCTGCCGCATCTCTAAGCGACAAAACGACATCTGCATTCTCGACGGCAGCAAGGGTTCGCTCCACCCCGATTTTTTCCACCGGATCTTCGGTTTTACGCACCCCTGCCGTATCAATGAGATGTACCAGCAATCCGTCCAAGTTGATGTCATGCTCAATGCGGTCCCGCGTCGTGCCGGCGATCTCCGTCACAATCGCCACATCGCTTTGCGAGAGCGCATTCATGAGAGAGCTTTTTCCAACATTAGGCGCCCCCACCAGAACCACCGTCAGGCCATCCCGAAGCACCTTGCCTCGCAACGCCTTCCTTTCAAGATCTGTCAGTTCCAAAAGAATGCCATCAACCTGCTCACGAATTCGTCCGTCAGCAATGAAGTCAATATCCTCCTCCGGAAAATCCAGCGTCGCCTCCACATAGGCTCTGAGCTCGGTGATGTGATCACTTACTTTTTGAACCTTTTCAGAAAATACTCCCTGCAACGTGCGAGTCGCTGCACGTGCTGCCGCGGCAGTTCCGGCGTCGATCAAGTCTGCCACCGCTTCGGCCTGTGCCAAATCCATGCGCCCGTTCAAAAAGGCTCGTTGCGTAAATTCTCCAGCGTCCGCCAGTCGCAAATTCACCGGACGCCCAACCTCAAGCAATCGATCAATGATCATCTGCAGCACTGCTGTGCCGCCATGCGCCTGAAATTCAATCACATCCTCGCCAGTGTAGGAATGAGGTCCTTCAAAGTAGAGAATGACCGCCCGATCAATGATGCGTCCTAGCGCATCACACACTGGCAGCAGCGTCGCTCGACGCGGTTGCAGCGAACGATTGGGAAAAAGTGATTCTGTAATACTAAATATATGCTTTCGACAACCCGACACGCGAACAATGCCGATGCCGCCACGCCCTGGAGCCGTCGCCCGAGCAACAATGGGATCCTGATCTGAATGCATCATTTAAAAAGTGAGTGATTGCTTTTTTAGCAGCGGCTGAACCGCTATTATCCTGAGTCTGTCCCGACACTTTAACGGACTCCGTCCATGTCGCTTAAAAAAGATCCAAACGAATTCTTCGGCGCACAATTGGCCGGCGCTTCCCTCGCCGTTGTTGCCAGTGTTCCGCTCGCTGCCTGGCTCGGCAGCTTCTTTGGGGACACCTACAACTCGCGAGTCGCCATCTATGGCGGACTGCTTCTCTGGGCAATCACCGGCGCCGTCTCCATCTACTTCATTACACGAAATGCTGCCGCACGCTTTTCCGCCAGCCGTTTGCTCCTCTGGTTCACAAGCACCTGGCTCTGGCCAATTCCCGTAGCCATGTGGTGGCTCAAAAAAACAAAACGGTGAAACACCGCCAGGCATTTCACCGCTTCCTTGCCTCGCGCCCGCTTCTTAAAAGAGCGGGCGCTTGCTTTCAAGCTATTTTTTAGCGTTGGCTGCCGCCAGTCGATTGGCGCGCTCAGTCGCAATCTGCTTGTTCACGTACCACTGCTGCCAGATCGACAGAAGGTTGTTCGTGAGCCAGTAAAGCACGAGGCCCGACGCAAAGAAGAAGAACATCACGCCAAAGACAAGCGGCATCACCACCATCATCTTCGCCTGCATCGGATCCGTCGGCGTTGGATTCAATTTAATCTGCAGGAACATCGTGAGCATCATCACCGCCGGGAGAATGAACCAAGGGTCCGGCATCGCGAGATCCGTCACCCAGAAAATCCACTCGGACCCGCGAAGCTCCACCGATGCCAGAAGCACCCAATAGAGCGAAAGGAACACCGGGATTTGCAGGAAGATCGGAAGACAGCCGCCCACCGGATTGATCTTCTCACGCTTGTAGAGCTCCATCATCGCCTGCTGATAGCGCTGCTTGTCGTTGCCGTACTGCTCCTGCAACGCCTTCATGCGTGGCGTCACTTCCTTCATTCGCGCCATGGACTTGTAGCCCGCAGCAGAAATCGGGTAAAGGATCGCCTTCACGAGACAGGTAAGGAGCACAATGGCCCACCCCCAATTGCCGACGAGGCCATGGAGAAAATTCAAGACGGCATAGATGGGCTTAGCGAGGAACGTGAGCCAGCCATAGTCAACCACAAGATCAAGACCATCGGCGATATAGGAAAGACGCGCCTGATCCTGCGGACCAACGTAGAGCACTTCCTTCTGCGTCACGGACTTACCAGGCTCAATGTCGTTCATGCGAACGATGGAACCGACGGCATAAAGGTCATTATCAAGCTTGGAGGTGTAGAGCTCGCGCTGCACTTTCACATTCTCGCCGCGGACGTCCGCCCAGGCCGAAAGGAAATAGTGCTGAATCATCGCCACCCAGCCGTTGTCTGCCTTCACAGGACGCTGGTCGGCCACATCATCAAACTTCACCTTCTGGAACTTGTCTTCGTTGGTGTAGATGGCGGGCCCCGTGTAGGTGTAGTAGAAGGAGCTTTCGCCTTCGGGCTTGGCCCCATCACGAGTGATCTGATAGTAGATGCTCGGACGGACCGTTGAGGTACCATTGTTCGTCACCACGTCACGCACCGTGAGGCCATAGTGTCCATCAGAAAGAACGTAATTCTTCTGAACCGTCACTCCGCCCTGCGTCGCTTCAAACGTAGCCGTCGTCACCTTCACTTCGCGTTTGAGCTCCTTGTCGAACTCATTGGAAGTCTTCGTGCCAACGAACTTGTACTGCGACTTGTGGTTGGGGAAGTCGCCGCCGATCAGGCCGCTCTGCGCCACATAAACATGCTTTGCGGACACATCAAAAAGAACGATGTTCTTCGGCTCCGGCGCCTTCTTGCCGAGAATCATGCCAGCGAGCCCCACTTCGGTCCAATCCGCTTCCTGATGCTCCTTCAAGAGCTCGGCACGCGTCACCACCGCCCCCTGCTCGTCAATCGTGAGCTTCAGAAGGTCATTAGCAACTTCCACTGGGCTGCCGGTCTGAATCATGCCCTTGGCAACCGCTTCAGAGCCAGCCCCCGTCACGGGAACCGAAGCGTCGGGCACAGCGGCTACTTCGGACTGAGCCGCCTGCTGTTCGGCTACCTTCGTGGTGCCGAGAAAAGACGGCTTGCCGTTGTAGACCTGCCAGTTGTCCCACAACATGAAAACTGCGGCGGCCAGAACCACCCACAGAATGGTACGTTGAAAATCGCTTCCCATTTCCGATCTGTCAGTTAAGAAATTGATGTTTCGTGACGACCCGAGCGCCGGACCGTTCAAACCAAAGGGAGCATTTTAGGCTGTCACGCCTGCGGATTCTCTCCCTCTCCGCTCAAAGAAAGCGCTCTTTGCTCATCGTGCCGCCAGCAGTCCCAGCGAAACCTCTTAGGCACCGGATCCCAGCCCTTGCCGCCCAACGGATGACATCGAAGTATCCGCATCACGGTAAGGTACAAGCCGCGCGCCGCGCCGAATCGCTCAAAGGCCTCGATTGAATACTCCGAACAAGTCGGAATGAAGCGGCAGCCGCGGCCGACCCAAGCAGAAAAAACGAGCCGGTAAAACTTGACAAGCGCTATGAAGAACTTTGCCGTCACGCCGCAGCCTTCTGAGAGCGCTCCACCGCTTCCGGCAGGCGCTTCTTCGCTGCCTTGAGGCACGCCTCAGCGCTACAACGAACTGCCGCCTTGGCTTCCGCAACCGTAATGCCACGTCCGACGTTCTTCAACGGCTGCCTCAAGCGCAGTCCGATCTCAAGACCGGCAGAAAGCTCAGCAGCCAGAGCGCGGAAATTCGGCAACTCCTTGCGACAGCAGTCGCGCAACACGCGCTTCACGAGCGCACGATCCACACTTCGGGGTACGTTGTGCTTGCCAACCGTAAAACCAAAACGGACGCGACCGATATCCTTGTTCGGAAGAACATTGATGGATACCAGATCACGTCCGAGTCGGACTGCGCCCGGATCAACCGAGCGCAACAACTTTCCAAAATCCTCAGATTTGATAATCCGCACGGACCTCGGAAAGCCGAGGCGAGTGTTCTGCGAAATCACAAAAGCACCCGTAATCGCTTTCTTCGTCCGAAGCGCCGATTAGAGAGCGAGCTTATGACGGCCCTTGGCGCGACGGCGGGCGAGCACGAGGCGGCCGCCCTTGGTGCGAGAACGAACGAGGAAGCCATGCGTGCGAACACGCTTGATCTTGGAGGGCTGATAGGTACGCTTGGTAGCCATGATGAATCCTTGCCTTCAGTAAATAGCTTAAAAAAGGGCGCCGACGCTCTATGGAAAAGGAGCTCAGAGCCGTGTAAACACGAGGCCGAAGGAAAGCCCTGTGAGCTTCGTTCAGCCGTATGCAAGTCATTTCCGAAGGTCGTCGTCGGACGCCTGGACTTGCGAAAACTCGATATTACACTCCATTACCCCCCCTTCTGTCAACACCCAACAAGCTGAAAACCAAAGATTTTTTATGGCACACGTTATTTCGCTCCCTGAGAACGGCAGATCTGGTGGTTATCAACAGGTTTTACACAAGCACTTGTGGACAACGCGAAAATATTATGCAAAAACAATTTGCACCATCATTTGGTGAAACGCCGTTTGCAAGCTAAAATTCGCCCGCTCAGAAAAATTTGACTCGCCGGCGCCGACGCTTTCCCCCATTTTCATGGTTCGACTTCTCGGGTGCTCAGGGCGATTTTTTTGTCATCTGAAAAACAACAACTGAAGCGAATCGTATGTCGGAATTCTGGAATCAATGTCTCGACGTGCTGCGGCAGAAACATGCGCAGGACGTCTTTCAAACGTGGTTTGCCGATCTCAAGGCTGATGACACGGGACTCGCCGATGGCGTGCTCACGCTCATCGCCGACTCCTCGGTGAAATCACGGACGATTCAGGAGTCTTACGGCAAATCGATCACCGCCGCCGTCAATCAGGTGGCGGGGCGCGACGTTGACATCTCGTGGACCGTCGAGGCCTCCCCCGTGACGCCTCCCCCGGTGCAACCTGTCACGCCCACGCCGGCTAACCTGCAGGAGCAATCGGGCCTCCTGCCCAATCTCACCTTTGAAAACCTGGTGCTTGGCAGCGCCAACCAGCTCGCCTACGCTTCCGCCATGCAAGTGGCGACTGCCCCCGGCACACAATACAACCCGCTCTTCATCTACGGCGGCGTCGGCCTCGGCAAGACGCACCTCATGCATGCCATCGGTCACAAGTTTCTGGAAGCGCACCCCAACGCCCGCGTTCGCTGCGTCTCCGCTCAGCAGTACATGAGCGAATACACGACCGCGGTGCGCAAGCTCAACAGCCAGGGCGAGCAGGCCATGCAGAGCTTTGAAGCACGATATCAGGACCTCGACCTGCTTCTCATCGACGACATTCAGAGCTTTGCCAACCGCGAAGGCACGCAGACGAACTTCTTTCTCGCCTTTGAACGCATGGTGCCGCGCGGCAAGCAGATCGTTCTCACGAGCGACACCTACCCCCGCAACCTCAAGGACTTTCAGGAGCGTCTTCTCTCGCGCCTCACGCAGGGCCTCGTGGTGTCGGTGGAACCGCCGGAACTTGAAATGCGCATCCAGATTCTGATGCAGAAAGCGGATCGCTCCGGCCTTGAAATGCCCGAAGACGTCGCCGTCACCATCGCCAAGCGATTAAAGAGCAACGTCCGAGAATTGGAAGGCGCCGTCCAGCAGGTGCTCGCCTACACCAACTTCCACAATCTGCCGGTTACGATCGACACGGTGAAGGTGGCGCTTCGCGACATCTTCAAAGTAAGCGCCGTTCCCGTCACGATTGAAAACATTCAGCAAGCGGTCGCCGAGTACTACAACCTCAAGGTGGCCGACATGTACTCCAAGTCCCGAAAGGGACCGATCGTTTACGCCCGTCAGGTGGCGATGTATCTTGCGAAGGAACTCACCCAGAAGAGCCTTCCCGAGATCGCTTCCTTCTTCGGCAAGCGCGACCACACGACCGTGATGTACGCCTGCCGCAAGATTCAAGCCGCCCGCAACACGGACGAAGGCCTGAAGCACGAAATCAACATTCTTGAGCAGCGGCTCAAGAATTGACGAGAAGTCCTTGTCAACTCCGCAAAATGCCGCCTGAAAGCGGCATTTTTCAATTACAATAGTTCATTACTCTGCGTTTCGGCGCAATGAATCTCTAACTGATTTAAAAGGGATTTTCCAAATGCCATTTATCAAGTGCACGCGTGACGCGCTTTTGAAGCCCCTCCAGATCGTCGGCGGCATCGTTGAAGGCCGCCAGTCGGTGGCCATCCTTTCCAACATCCTCGTGGAAAAGATGAACGAAAAGGTGACCTTCACGGCAACGGATTTGGAAATCCAGACTCAGGTGACCGCCATGGTGGGCGACGGCGAAGGCGAAGTGAGAACGACGCTTCCCGCTGCAAAGCTCACCGCGCTTTTGAACGCCATCACCGGCACGAGCACCGAAGTGACGCTCGAAGACGAAGGCCGCCACGTCGTGCTGCGCTCCGGCAACGACGCTCGCTTCAGTCTCGCGCCTCTCGCAGCGGACGGCTACCCCAAACTCACCGCGGGCACGATGGACGCTGAGATCACCGTGCCCGCCGCCGCCCTGAAGCACATCATCCAGATGGTGCACTTTGCGATGGCGCAACAGGACGTCCGCTACTACCTCAACGGTCTTCTTTTCGTGATTGAAGGCGCCACGATTCGCGCCGTCGCCACCGACGGCCATCGCCTCGCCTGCTGCGACGCCTCGCTTGAAAGCGAGAGCCCGGTGCGCGTGGAGGCGATTCTTCCCCGCAAGACGGTGATGCAGTTGATCAAGATGCTTCCCGACAACAACGATCCGGTGAAAGTGGAGATCTGCTCGCAGCAGGCCCGCTTCTCCTTCGGAAACATCGAATTTCTCACGAAGCTGATCGACGGCAAGTTCCCCGACTACAACCGCGTCATTCCTACGGGCAACGACAAGAAGTTCCTCATCAATCGCGAAGCCCTGATCGGCGCGCTGCGCCGCGCAGCCATTCTCACCAACGAGAAGTTCAAGGGCCTGCGCTGGGTGATCACCCCCGGGAAGCTTCACATCCAGAGCGCCAACTCCGAAATGGAGGAGGCGGCCGAAGACATTGCGATCACGTACGACGGCGACGAACTCGATCTCGGCTTCAACGTGACGTACCTCCTCGATGTGCTGGGCAACCTGAAGAACACGGAAGTGTGTTTTGCCTTCGCGAACTCTCAGGGCGCCACGCTTCTCACGATGCCTGAAAGCGATCAGTTCCGCTACGTGCTGATGCCGATGCGCATCTGATCGACCTGCCAACCAAAGCCGGATCGCTTCAACCGGCTTTTCCGGCACACTCAGGCTTCTCCTTCACTGATACTTTACGCAACTGACCATGGCTGATATTGAAACGACTGAAAACACCGCCCCGAATCCTCCTCAGGCGCAGTCTGCGTCGACGTACAACGAGACGAACATCAAGATTCTGGAAGGGCTTGAAGCCGTCCGAAAGCGTCCCGGCATGTACATCGGCGACGTGAGCGACGGTTCCGGTCTTCATCAGCTCGTCTACGAAGTCGTGGACAACTCCATTGACGAAGCCATGGCCGGCTTTGCCAAAAACGTCTTCGTCACGATTCACATGGACAACTCCGTGAGCGTCGTGGACGACGGCCGCGGCATTCCCACCGCCATCAAGTTCGACGACAAGCACGAGCCCAAGCGCTCTGCTTCCGAAATCGCCCTCACCGAACTGCACGCCGGCGGCAAGTTCGATGACAACGGCTACAAGATTTCCGGCGGTCTGCACGGCGTGGGCGTCTCCTGCGTGAACGCACTCTCCACCTGGCTCGAGCTCAAGGTACACCGCGACGGACACTCCCACTTTCTGCGCTTTGAGGACGGCGTAGTCGTAAACCGTGAAGTTCAGACCGTCAAGGATCCAATCACGGGCGCCATGGTGGAAG
The DNA here is from genome assembly GCA_963587345.1 of uncultured Oscillospiraceae bacterium. Lineage (GTDB taxonomy): Bacteria > Pseudomonadota > Gammaproteobacteria > Burkholderiales > Burkholderiaceae_F > Duodenibacillus. The sequence continues at coordinate 62,765 of CAVACW010000001.1, forward strand.
TAAGCCCCATGCAGGATCTCGGCCCCACGGACAAGCGAGGCACGGAAGTTCACTTCCTACCCAACAAGTCGATCTTCATGCCGGTCACGGACTTCAGCTACGACACGCTGCTCAACCGCCTGCGCGAGCTATCCTTCCTAAATTCCGGCGTGGACATTGAGTTGAACGACGAACGCACCGGCAAGCACGTGCGCCTTGAGAGCGAAGGCGGCGTCCGCTCCTTCGTGCTCTACAAGAACACAACGCGCCACGCCATCCACAAGGATCCGATCTACATTCAGAAGACCATTCTGCAAAAGTCGGCAAAGGATCCCGGCAAGGAGATTCCCGTCTACGTGGAAGTCGCCATGCAGTGGAACGACTCCTACAACGAGTCACTTGCCGCCTACACGAACAACATCGCGCAGCGCGACGGCGGAACGCACGTCACCGGCCTTCGCCTCGCCATGACACAGGCCTTCAAGAACTACATCGCCAACAACGACATTCTGAAAAAGGCGGACAAGTTCGACATTACCGGAGAAGACATGCGCGAAGGCCTCACCTGCGTGCTGTCCGTCAAAGTCCCGCAACCGTCCTTCTCCTCACAGACGAAGGACAAGCTCGTCACAAGCGAAGTGCAACCGGCAGTGAATGCCGCCGTAAGCGAAGGGCTCGCCACGTTCCTTGAAGAGAACCCCGATCAGGCCAGGGAGATCTGCAACAAGATCGTCGGGGCCGCCCGCGCCCGCGAAGCGGCGCGAAAGGCGCGCGAAGTGACGCGCAAGCAGGTCTTCGGCGGTGGACTACCTGGAAAGCTCGCCGACTGCTCCAACAAGGACCCTGCCGCGTGCGAAGTGTTCCTGGTGGAGGGCGACTCCGCAGGCGGCTCTGCCAAAACGGGGCGCAAGCGCGAATTTCAAGCGATTCTTCCGCTGCGAGGCAAGATCCTCAACGTGGAAAAGGCATCCGTGGACAAGCTCCTTGACTCCGAACAAATCCGCACGCTCGTCCTCGCGCTTGGAGCTCAGCTGAAGGATGACTTCGACATCAACAAGCTACGCTATCACCGCATCATCCTCATGACCGATGCCGACGTAGACGGCGCACACATCCGCACCCTCCTTCTCACATTCTTCTACCGCCAGATGCCGCAGCTCATTGAAGGGGGGCACGTCTACATTGCGCAGCCGCCCCTGTACGGCGTGCTCGTGGGCGGACGCAACAAGCAGGGCAAAGAAAAGAAGATCTACCTCAAGGATGACGCCGAAATGGCGCGCTACCTTCTCAACATTGCCCTCAAGGATGCCGTTCTCTACAAGAATGCGGCAGATTTCGAGAACCACGTCGGACTTCGCGGCACGGATCTTGAAAACCTCATCACCGACTTTGAACACTCCAAATCCGTAATCGAGCGCCTCTATCAGGTGATCGACCGCGCAGCGCTCCTGGCAATCTCTTCGGGCGTCTCCGTGGACCTCGCGGATGAAGCGGCGGCGCTGAAGTCGGCGGAGGCCCTACAGACCGAAATGCGTGATCCGGACATCACGGCGACGGCGCTTTACGACTCAGAAAAGAGCCGCTGGCACATCCGCCTGAGCCGCCACATCTACGGCAATACGCACGACACCTACATCGAACAGGAATTTCTCCGCAGCCGCGACTATCAAACGCTCACGGAAAGCGCACAGGCCCTGAAGGGGCTCATCGGCGAAGGCGCCCGCGTTGTCCGCGGCGAAAAGACAGAAGCGGTCAAGAACTTCGGCGAAGCTGTCAAGTGGCTGCTCGCTCAGGCCGAAGCCGGCGTACGCAAGCAACGCTACAAGGGGTTAGGCGAAATGGATGCGGCCGAGCTCTTTGAGACGACCATGAATCCACAAACCCGACGCCTGCTTCGCGTGCGCCTTGAAGACGCCAGCAAGGCGGACGACATCTTCTCCATGCTCATGGGCGACGAAGTTGAACCCCGACGCGACTTTATTGAAGAAAACGCACTGTTCGCGAGCAATATCGACGTTTAGCGTTTTTTAACGACAATTTGAGCTGTTTTATCAGCGGGAGGTCATCGTGAAAACAACAGAAAACCAGTTGGTAGTCGCGGTGTCCTCCCGCGCTCTTTTTGATCTAGAAAGCGAGCATGAGCTCTTTGAGCGGGAAGGCATCGCCGCCTACCGCGCCTACCAGGAACGCCACCGTGACGATCCGCTGCGCCCCGGCGTCGCTTTTCCCTTCATCCGGCGGCTCTTGAAGCTCAACGAGCTCTTCGACGGCGCCGAGCCCTTCCGCGTCGTTGTGCTGAGCCGCAACTCGCCCGAAACTGGCCAGCGATTCTTCAGCTCCTGCCGCCATTACCATCTTCCTATCCGGGCAGGCGCCTTCACGTCCGGCCAGTCCACTTTCCCATACCTCGCCTCCTTTGACGTCTCGCTCTTTCTCTCTGCCAATCGCGAAAGCGTGATGAGCGCGCTCGCCGCCGGACAACCGGCGGGCTGGGTGCTCCCCAGCAACTCTGGCGAAGCCGCGGAAGACGGCGACAACGAGCTGCGCATCGCCTTTGACTTTGATGGCGTCATCATTGACGACGAAGCCGAGCGCGAGTACCAGAAGGACGGCCTGGAGGGCTTTCAGTCGCTTGAAATTGCCAAGGCGGCGACGCCTCACACGCCCGGGCCGCTGGCAAAGCTCTTTAAAAAGCTCGCCGCCTTCCAAAAGATGGACGCCAAGCGAGGCCAAAACGATCCTTACTACCAGCCGGCCATCCGCGTCGCCATCGTCACAAGCCGCGGCGCTCCGAGCGAACAGCGTCTCATTACTACCTTGAAGGCTCAGGGGATGAGCGCCGCCGAGCTCTTTCTGATGGACGGACTCCCCAAAAGCCAGGTGCTCAACGTACTCCGTCCGCACATCTTTTTTGACGACCAGCTGCGCCACCTTGAGCGCACGGCAACCACCATCCCCAGCGTGCTGATCCCCTTCGGCATCAACAACCCGCATTAACGGCCCCAAAAAGGCCCTCTGCGGCGCTTGTTGTCCACAGCCCTTCTGTGGATATCAAGCGCCGTTTTGCGTCTTAAATACCTTCGTCTTTCTTCAGCGTGCGACGCACCGTCATCCCAAGCGCTCGCAGCGAGATGCTCACCTCGCGAGAAAACAGCACGGTGGAGATGACGATGAAGCCCACGGCAAGAAAGAGCAGCAAGTCCTCCATGATTCTCAGATTGAGGCTGAACATTGTGGACAAGACGCTTGTCCACACTAGCAGCCCCGAGAAGGCAGCTGACATCACGACAAAGAGAATTGATCCCTTTAGTAATTTAGATCTATGAAAAATAAGCAATATTTCTTCATTAATCAGTTTTACATCATCGCTTTTGTCTGACAGATTGACTATCTGCAACCGGCTTTTCAGCAGTTCGCGAATGCGATTTGTGGTGTGCGCATAACGTGCTGACATGGTGAGCATCAGAAGCCCTACGCCGGAAATTAACGTCACCGGCGTCAGCGCAGAACTTAGCACTGAAACAAATTCAACATTATTCATAAAGTTCTTTCACCTGACATATAAGACTCTTTATACATTGTTTTTATAAAGTTTTCCCTTGGTGAGGGGGAAGATTTTAGTCATGGAAATTGGCCAAGGCACCTTTATTTGCGATCGGTTTGCCTTCGAAGCAAGAACTCCCTCCGCTTTACTTTCTCACAGAGGGTCTGTGGAGAAGAACAGGAGTTCCACGCCTTCGAAATGCAAAAGGGCTTCCCTAAAAATGATAATTTTTTAAGATTTAAACATAACAGTAGTAAACAATAGGGTGTGGACAAAACTGTTGATAAGCGGGGAAAATTAAGCAACATCAGTAGCTTAGCGTGTGGATAAAGCTGCGGAGACTAGGACGGAAAGGCTGTGGCCTGCCTGTGGATGGTTGTGTGGAAAAAGACGAGGGTAAAAACGGACGAAAAATTATCCGCAGATCGAGTCCAGTTGTTAAGACAGTTGTCCCATCTTTTATCCACAGCGACCGGAGGAAAAGCGAAGGGGAAGAGGGACTGTCGGCCAGAAGTGATTCGGAAGAGGGGAATTTTTGGTAGTGGAGGAAAGAGAATATTGATCTACAAGCTAAAAAACGTTCATTGCAAAGCGGCGACTACACTGGACGAGTTATTCCTGCCGTTCTAATAAAAATTTAATTTTTTAAATAACAGTAGTAACAATAACGGCGAACAACTCTGTGGATAAAAACTGAAAGTCATTTTATTTCATGGCTTTGAGCTGTGAAAAACGTTGGGGACGAGCGATCGGATTGGTTGTGCACAGCCTGTGGAGAGCTGTGTGGAAAAGAGGGGGGTAAAGAGCGGCTGAAATTCCATCCCCAGCGGACATCGACTTCTTCTTTGGATTGTCCACAAAGTTTTCCACAGAGCCATTGGTCCGCAACGGGCCGCCGCTGTTGCGGTGAAGCGAAAAGCGCAGTAAATTTTCCCTGTTTTTCGTGTTTTGCTTGGATGAGGCGGCATGTTCAGCCTGGAAGTAATGCCTTGGTTCTCTCCGGCGGTTTCTCCGGAGATTGCCCGAGTCATGCACAACCTGGGATATCGTTCGGAGCTTTGGCCAGGCGAGGAGATTGGTCAGGGCTTTTTTCGCCGCGTTGTTTTTGTTGCCGGCGGATTTGCGGCAAATGCCTTGATTGCAACAGGCAGCCATGCGCCGCTGCAGATGACGATGGCGGGCGCAGGCAGCTTTGCGGTGACTGGAAGCGCGCTTTCGGTGGATGACAATGAGCCGCGCCGTTGCTGGGCGCTTACTCGATGTACGACGCTTTCTGTGAGTCCTGAAATATTGATTCGTCTTTCCGAAGTGGAAAGCGCCTGGAGTAAGGAGCTGACGTCGTACCATATGCGCCGTTGCGTGAGCGAGCGATTTGGTCAGATGGTCTGTCATGTAGCCAAGCCCGACCGTCGACTGGGCGTATTGCTGGCGACGTCTACGGAAGCTGTGAGTGCTTCCTCTCGCGGTCGGTTGAAGGAGTCAGCGGACGGCTGGGTTCGCCTGCCGCATCTTCCTTCGCGTAAACTCATTGCCTCGGTGATTTCCTGTTCTCCCACTACGCTGGATCAGGTGATTCGCGACTGGATGGCGCAAGGTCTCTTTCGCCATGAAGGTGGTTCACTGTGGATGAAAAAGTCGGCAGTGAAGGAGCATCGGCAGTGGCTGACGCCCTTCCTGCAAATGCAAAAGGACATCGAGAAGGCCGTCAACGTGCGGTCGAATTTTCATTTTCCGGAGTAACCATGACGCGTTCCTTTAAGAAGCTTTCTCTTTTTGCTGCAGCCGCTTCGTCGGCGGTCGTTTTGATGACGACGGGGTGCGCGCCGCTCATTTTCGGCGGAGCTGTGGTGGCAGGAGGCACAACCGTGTCTTCCGCAGCGGACCGTCGATCCACTGGCGCTCAGGTGAACGATGGCATTTTGGAAACCCGCGTAAGGGGGGAAATTCTTCGTGCTATTGGCAGTGATGCAAAGACGCACTACACCGTGACAGCTTACAACGGCAGTGTGCTGCTTTCCGGTGAGATGGCGACGGAAGAACTGAAGGCGACTGCAGTGAAGACGGCTCGCGCCAGTCTGGACGTGAAGCGTGTCATGGATGAAATCGCCGTCATGGAGCCCGTGAGCGTGGGGCAGAGAATGAGTGACTCGACGCTGGCGACGAAAGTTCGCAGCAACATCATTGGCAACAAGAACGTCTCCATCAATCAGTTGAAGATCACGGTGGAACGCGGCATCGTTTACATCACGGGTCTTTTGACGCCGGAGGAAAACAAGGAAGCCTGCCAGTCCGCTGCGAAGACGAGCGGTGTAGTGAAGGTGGTGTCGCACGCCGAGCTTTTGAGCGCCGAACGCATTGAGAAGATGAAGGAAGAGGAGGCGGCGCGCAAGGCGCGTCTTGCGCAGGATCAAGCGGATCAATCGGCGACGCAGTGATTTTGCGGTTGCATTACGCAAAAAAAAGGGGAGCCTGGCGGCTCCCCTTTTTGTACCGTGTCCTTAGAACTTTGTGAGGACAAAGGCGATGATGGCGCCTGCGGTGAGCGCTAGCGAAAAGAGAAGCTCCAGCCGGATGACGGAGAACATCACGGCATTCAATTCCAGCCCGTTTTTTCGCGCCAGATTACGCGAGGCAACGACGGCGAGCGGGATCGTTCCCCAAGTGATGAGAACGGGCCACAGCGCATGATTGATGGCCGCCAGAAGAGCAGTGAGCAGGTAGGGCAGGAGGATGCTTGCGGTGAAGACGGCCAGCATGCCTTTTTTTCCCAGCAGCACGGCGAGCGTGCTGCGGCCGACGGAAGCATCATGCTCTTCGTCGCGGTAGTTGTTGACGGCTAGTACGGCGGCGGCGATGAAGCCCACGGCGGAGGCGGAGAGCACGGCTTCCGTTGAAACTGTGAGCGTCTGCAGGTAGTAGGTGCCGCAGACGGCGACAAGCCCGAAGAAGAGAAAGACGGTGATTTCGCCAAAAGGGGTGTAGGCGATGGGCTTGGGGCCGCCCATGTAGCAGTAGGCGGCGACAATCGACGCGACGAAGATGGCGAGCATGACCCAGCCGCCGCAGTAGATGAGATAGGCAGTGTCGAGAAGCGCTATGACGCCCAGCAGCTTGATCGCCCGTTCGACGGCGGCGACGGTGAGCCAGCCGTTGGCCGTGGCGCGCGGAAGCCCTTTGCGCTTGGCATTTTCGGCCTTGCGCTTGGTGTAGCCCGCGTCGTTTTCCATGTTGCTCACAATTTGCATGAGAACGGAGAGAAGGAGCGTGGCGGCAGCGACGGGCCAGTTGAGACTTCCCGTGACGGCAAGCGCGAGAGCAAGTCCCGTAAGCACCGGGGCGAGTGCAATGATCCAGGTTTCGGGACGAGCACAAGCAGCCCAGGCTGCAAGACTGTTTTTCTTGATGTCGTTGGTCATGGGGCTACAGCACGATCTTGACCATGGGGTGGCTTGTGAGCAGCCGGTAGACGGAGTCGAGCTGCTCTCGACTGTCAACGTGCACGGTGATGGTAAGCGATGTGTACTTGCCGGTCTTTGACTTTTCCTGACGGATGGTCGAAGGATCAAAGGAGGGCAGTATTTCATGAACGGCAGCGCCAACAGCCTGAGGAAAGTCGGGAGTCGAGAGCCCCATCGCCTTGATGGGAAAATCCGTCGGATAAGTGATGAGGGATTCCTCCATGGCGAGGGGGCTGTCAGTAGTTTTTTCTGTCATGTCGTGTCGTGTCCTTATTTCTTTTCCGGCTCCGCCCCGATCTTGAGGCGGACGGAGTCAATGAAGCGGCTGAAGAAGCTCCCTTCGCCGATGTCGTAGAGCGCGTAAAGAGGAAAGCTCGCGAGCCGCCGTCCTTCAAAATCCACGTGAAGCGTGGCAATTTTGTCGCCCTTTTTCAAGGGGGCCCAAAAGGGGTGTAAGTGTTCAATGGAAGTGGAAAGCCCGCCGGTGCCGCGGCCAGAGAGATCTTTCTGGCCGATGCTCACCCAAATGTCTTCGGCGGCGCCAACTTCGATGCGATCGCGATTGCCTCCCAGCACTTCTAGGCGGGCGATGGGGGCTCCTGCGTCAAAAAGACGGATGGTTTCGTAGTCTGTGCGTCCCTTCACAAAAAGAGACAGCACGGCGTTGGCAGCGGCGTCCGTAAGCGGTCCCGCCTTGTCGCTCAGGTAGACGGCAACCAGCCGGCGATCGACTTCGCTGTTGTTTTTGCGGTAGGTTGAGGAGGCGATGAAGGAGGGAGAGGTTGTTGAACTCATCACCCCGTCCACTTCATTGCTGCGCCAGAGGAGCACGTTGCGGCTTCGTTGCGCATTGCCAAGATAGGTGAACGTCTTGTCGGAGAACCAGCGAAACACCTCAGGGTATTTGTGGCGGATCGCTTGCGTTAGGATCGCCAGATCGCGTGAAGTGGAGCGGTTGGCGGCATGTGGAACTGGAGACGCAAACCGACTTTTTTTGAGCCCTAGCTTTTGAGCTGTATGGTTCATGGATTCGATGAAGCCTTCGCGCGAATCGGCAAGGCCGTCGGCGATCGCAAGGCAGGCGTCTTCCGCTCCGACGACAGCGATGGCGTGAAGCAAAACACCGAATTCCGTCTGCTGGCGTGCGGTGAGATAGATGCGTTGCTGGCCAGTGACGGCCGCGGCCTGCGGTGATACGGTGATTTTTTTTAAAAATCGGTCTTTTTCTCCGTCAGTGAGCTGCAGGGCCGTGTAGATCGTCATGAGCTTTACGAAGTCGTTGGGATTGACGACAGTGTCGTCGTTTTCCGACGCGAGAACCATGCCGCTGATGCTGTCGAGAAGCGTCCAGGAGGGGGCGGCTTGTGCAGTCGCCAACAGGCTAGAGAAGGCCGCGGCTGCCACAAAGCTCATTTGACGCAGAAAAGAGGAAAAACCAATGTCCGACATCAGAAAGCGTTGAATTGATATGGTTGAATCGTCCGCCGCGGGGAACAGGAGTTGGAAGCTATCGGGCGGAAGTAATGGTTTTCAGGCAAAATAGGAACTTCTCTGCGGCAGAAGGTCATCTGCGGCAGATTTCTTTTGAGCCGACGCTGCGTATTGTAAGGATTCAAGGCGACGCGCTGAAATGGGTTCGGCAGGGACAGGACGCCTCAACGTGACGGTTTTACTGATTGATCTGGGCAACACGGCATTGAAGTGGACGACACTTGACAAGCCGGACGAACCCCATACGTATGTGCACGGCGGCAGCGATGCGGTGTCTGAGTCGCTTCTTTCAGAATGGCTCGCGCTGAAGCCCTCGCGAGTCGTCGGCTGCATGGTCTCCAGCGAAACGCTGGCTCTGACGCTCACCCGTTTTTTCAATCAGCACGGCATTGCTTGGGAGTGGCTTCATTCCGAAGAACGATTCGTCGGGGACTTCACGCTGGTGAACCGTTACGAGAACAGTCGGCAGCTTGGAAGCGACCGCTGGTACGCCGCCGTGGGCGCTGCGGGACTCTATCCGGGGGAGGCGCTTCTCGTCGTGCACATGGGGACGGCGACGACAGTGGACACAATTCTCCCGGAAGGCGATCATCTGGCTTTCATGGGGGGGCGGATTCTTCCGGGGCCGCTCATGATGTACGACTCACTGGTGAAGGGCACCCGGTGCCGGCCGGAAGGCGTTGTGCGCATCGAGTCGTTTCCGCTTTCAACGGACGCCGCCATCTCCACTGGCATTCTGGAAGCGCATCTAGGGGTTTTCGAGCGTGCGTTGCAGTCAGTGAGGGAGCGGGGGCATGAGGCGCGTTTTGTCTTTGCGGGTGGCGCGGCGCCCCGCTACGCCTCCTACATTCAAACGGCCTATCCAAAGGCGGTTCTAAAGCACAATATGGTGTTGCGAGGCTTGGCGCTGAAGGCGCTTTTGAACGGACAAGGGGCGGATTGATGCGAGGTTTGCTCATTGTCTGTTCAGTCGTTCTGGCAGCACTTTCTGCCTGGGGGCTGAAGGACGTTTCGACAGAGGACTTTGGGAGCGCTGATGTGGCGGGCAGCGCGCAGATGAAGTTTGAGAAGCATCGGGCGGAAAAAATGTCGGCGGCTGAGGCGAAAACAGCGGCAGCCGAGGAGACGTGTCTTGTCTGGGGGGGCTTTCCCGTGGGGGATTTGGTGCGGGTTCGCCTGCATTTGAAGCGACAGCGCTTGGAAGACAAAGTCATCGTGCAGGATCGCTTCGGTCCTGAGCGCTTCGTGGCTTATCTCGGCCCCTACGACAATCAGACGGCGGTGAGAGCCTTTGTGAAGCAGTTCCGGCAGCAAGGGTTTAGAACCGTTCGTCCCATTTTGTCGGGCGAGCTTTCCTATGGGGTGGAGATTGCTTCTTTCAAGACCCGTGAGGCGGCGGAGGCGTTTCTCACAGGAAAGAAGGCGCCTGACATGAAGGGCATCAAGATCACGAATCGACTGGGAGAGCCCACCGGCATGGTGGACCTTGTCTTCAGCCGTTTAAACGACGGTGAGAAGACAAGGCTTGAGGCGTTGAGAGCGCTTTATCCGAGAACGATGCTTAGCGCCTGTTATCAACCGGAAACGCCGAATTGAGTCGTTCGGGAAGCAGCGTGAGAAGCTTGAGGTGGTGCTCCTTGCGTTTATTAATGACCTCAGCGTCGGTTTTCCGCTTTCTTGCGGCCCAGATGGCGTCAGGGAAGGTGGCGTCATCCGCAAAGCGCGCGATGACGTGCCAGTGCACATGGGGCACCATGTTGCCGAGTTGCGCGAGATTTACTTTGGCGGGCTGCATGCACTCGAGCACCGTCCTTTCCACGACGTTTACGACATCCATGAGATGATGGCGAGCCTCTGTGGAGAGGTCGCTCATCTCCTTGACGTGAGCCTTGGTCACCACGCGGATGAATCCAGGCCAGTCTTCTTCTGCGGCGTCAATGACAAAAAGCGAGTCGTCCTCCCAGAGCACATGCCAGCGGGAGCGGTCGCACAGAGGGCAGTTGAGAGCCATGATGAATTTTCCTAAACGAGAACGTGTTCGATGCCGTCCGTCTTTACTTCTGTAAGGAAGGCGGCGAGCCAGTGCTCGCCGTACATGAGGCGGGCCATTTCCACGATGAGAAACTCTGCTTCGGTTCCGACGGCCTCGCTGTAGCGGCTCATGCCCTGATAGCACCCAGGACAGGCTGTAAGCACCTTCACCTTGCCAGCAAAGCCGTCGGCGGTGAGCCGGGACTTGCGAAGGCGCAGGTCCTCCTCTTTCTTGAACCGAACCTGCGTGGCGATGTCTGGGCGGCCGACGGCGAAGGTTCCGGCTTCGCCGCAGCAACGGTCGGTGAGCATCACGTGCGTGCCGTCCGAGGCTTCCAGCAACGACTGCACCGTCGTGATGGGGGAGGCGGTGTTAAAGGGGCTGTGGCAGGGATCGTGGTAGAGATAGCGGGTGTTTTCCGCCCCTTTAAGATGCAGGCCCTTTTCCGCGAGATAATCGTGGATGTCCAGCACGCGGCAGCCCGGGAAGATCTCCTCGAAGTGATAGTCCTTGAGGGATTTCAAGCACGTGCCGCAGGATGCCACAACGGTCTTGATGTCGAGGTAGTTGAGCGTGTTGGCGATGCGGTGAAAGAGAATGCGGTTGTCGGTGACGATCTTCTGCCCCATGGCGGGAAGGCCGTTGCCTTTTTGCGGAAAGCCGCAGCAAAGGAACTTGGGGGGAATGACGGTCTGCACGCCGGAGGCAAAAAGCATGGTGAGCACCGCAAGGCCAGCTTCCGGAAAGAGCCGCTCGTTGCCGCAGCCGGGGAAGTAAAAGACCGCTTCAGCGTCTTTGGCGTCAGGGCGACGGATGATCGGAACGGTTGTCGGATCGTTGAGCTTCAGAATGGAGCGCAGCGTGCGGTGCAGACGAGGTTCGGGGAGCTTGCGGTTCACGAGTGTCACGACCTGTTCGCGCAAGGAGGGCTGCCCCGTGGTGTTGAAGGGGCGTTCGAGCGTGGGGGCTGCGAGCTTTTTGGCAAGCTCCGCCGCCTTGCGCTCAGTCTTGAACCCGATGTCCACCATGCCCTTTCGCGCAATTTCCACGGCGCGAGGGTTGGAGAGTGCCAGGAACTGCATGCCGGTTTTCTTCAGCGGGTTCTTTGAAGTGCAGTTCATGCGCGAAAGGAAGTTTCTCAAGAGCATGGTCACTTCCCCGAAGTTGATTTTTACGGGGCAGGGGCGCTGGCACTTCAGACAAACCGTGCAGTGGTCGGCAATGTCAGAAAAAGAGAGCAGATGTTCGAAGTTGACGCCGCGGCGAGTCTGTGATTCGTAGAGGAAGGCTTCGGTGAGAAGACTCACTGCGATGATCTTGTTGCGGGGCGAATAGAGTAGACCGGCGCTTGGAACGTGCGTCGTGCAGCGGGACTTGCATTTGCCGCAGCGAAGACAGTTTTTCACCGCGTCGCTGATAGCCTTCAACTCCGTCTGCTGCATGATGAGCGACTCAGCGGTGAGAAGGTTGAAGCTTGGTGTGTAGGCATTCTCCAGACCGAGCTTCAATTTGCCGCGGTTGAAGCGGCGCTGCGGATCCACGCGGTCAAGGTAGTCGTAGAAGGGGCCGAGTTCTTCGGGCGGCAGAAATTCGATCTTGGTGAGCCCCACGCCGTGCTCGCCCGTGATGGAGCCTCCGAGCGCTTTGGCGGTTTTCATCACAAGATGAACTGCCTTCTGCCCAAGCTGCATCATGGCGTAGTTGTCGGAATTGAGCGGAACATTCGTGTGCACGTTGCCGTCGCCGGCGTGCATGTGCAGCGCAATGAAGACGCGGCCGCGGAGCACTTTGGCATGAATGGCGTCAAGCTGCGAGCGAATTTTTTCAAAGGCGTCGCCGGCAAAGATGTGAAAAAGACGGCTTCTTAGTTCTTTTTTCCAGGAGATGCGAACAATTCGATCGTAAATGACGTCAAAAACTTTCTTTTGACGGTAATTTTTGAAAATCTTGCCATTGGTGCTGATGCCGAGCTTTTCAAGTTCGGGCGCTGCGACAAGCCAGTCATCATCGAGATGGGCAAGAACATAGCTCCAGCGTGCCATGACGGACTCAATGACGTCGAGCGCTTCGGGAACCGTGGTGTCGAGCAGCTCCTTTTTCGTGACGCCCGCTGTCATGGTGGGGTTTCCGAGCGAAATGTAGCCTTGCAGGTAGTCGCGCGCTGCCCGGGCCATGTCAAGCTTGTTGGCGATTGAGCATTCGATGTTGAAGCGCTCGCAGGTGAGCGTGTATTCGCCGATGCGATCCAAAGGAATCACCACGTCTTCGTTGAGTTTGAAGGCGTTGGTGTGTGCGCTGATCGCTGCAGTGCGGCTGCGCTCGTGCCAGAACTTGAAGCGTTCGGACTCCGTCTTGGCAATGAAGCCTTCGCCGTTTCGGGTGGTGCAGATCTCCACTACGCGGGCGGTGATTTCGTCGAGCGCCGCTTCATCATCCCCCACGATGTCGCCCACGAGCACCATCTTCGGATACTCGCCGCGGTGGCTCTTCACGGGATAGTTGACGGCACGCAGATAGCGGTCGTCAAGGTGTTCGAGACCTGCGAGCATGCAGCCCTTGGGATGCGTGTCGAGAAGCTGCGTGATTTCCACGATGGCAGGGCCGGCGAGTCCCGCAGCGCCGAAAAACTCCAGACACACGGTGCGGGCGCAGGGCGGCATCTTGTGCAGGATCCAGGTGGCGGAGGTGATGAGGCCGTCGCAACCTTCCTTCTGCACGCCGGGCAGTCCCCCGAGGCACTTGTTGGAAACGTCTTTGCCGAGGCCCTTCTTGCGGAAGGAGGTGCCCGGCATCCTCAGCACGTCTGTGCGCAGCACGCGGGCTTTTTCTGGATCTCTTTCATGGCCGTCCTTGAGAGTGATTTCCCAGACGACTTCCTCCTGCTTGTGAATCTTGCCGAGGTTGTGGTTGATGCGGACGACCTCAAGCCAGTTACCGTCGGGATTTACCATGCGGAACCGCGCCAGATTGTCTACGGCGGTGCCCCAGAGAACGGCCTTTTTACCGCCGGAGTTTTCGCTGATGTTGCCGCCAATGGAGCTAGCATCGGCGCTGGCCGGGTCCACGGAAAAGACGAGTCCGTCCTCAGCAGCTGCTTCCGTAACGCGCCTTGTTACGGCGCCGGATCCTGTGTCGATGACGAAAGTGGGAGTGGAGTGGCCGGGCAGCACCATCTCCCGGGCTCGACCGATGTGGTTCAGTTTTTCTGTGTTGATGACGACGCTCATGGCAGTCATCGGCACGGCGCCGCCGGTGTAGCCTGTGCCGCTGCCTCGCGGAATGATCACAAGGCCGAGATCAATGGCGGTGCGGACGAGATCAGGAACTTCGCTTTCACTGTCGGGAGTAAGAACGACGAAGGGGAACTCCACGCGCCAGTCGGTGGCGTCGGTGACGTGGCAGGCGCGGGCGAAGCCGTCAAAGCGGATGTTGTCTTCGTGGGTGTATTTCTTGAAAAGCTTCAGGGCGCGATGCCGCAGCTTTTCAATTTTTGGGAATTCCGACTCAAAGCGGGTGACGGCTTCGTGGGCTTTTTCAAGTAGCTTTCCTACGAGCGCATCGCGCTCCGGCTGCGACGGATCGCGGCGCTTTTCCGTTTCCGTCAAACGATGCTTTAGGGCGTCAATGAGAAGCAGGCGGCGCCGGCGGTTGTTTAAAAGGTCGTCTTGCAGATAGGGATTTCGCTCGACGGCCCAGATGTCCCCCAGCACTTCGTAGAGCATGCGGGAGGAGCGGCCGGTGCGGCGCTGGCCTCGCAGTTCGCAGAGGATGCGCCAGGCGTCCTCGCCCAGCAGGCGACCTACGATTTCCTTGTCGGAAAATGAGGTGTAGTTGTAGGGAATTTCACGGATGCGCTCTAAAGCGGTGGCCGTCTGAGATTCCTCGCTTTTCATGAGGGGCCTTTTTCTGTAGGAAGGTGTTCGGGGAATTTTATCGGCAGCCGCGGCGCTCTCAGTTGGAGGCATTTCGTATAAGACGACGCAATCCCTTTTCGATTGGACGGTCCACGAGGTGGTAGACGCCGCTGCCGTCGTCCACCACGTCAAAGTCCCACTTCTTGTTGCCCCGCATGTCTTCGAGCCAGACATTGAGCGGCAAGTCGAGTTCATCGACGTTGCCGTTGATGAAGCTTTCCGCCTCATAGGGCGTGGCGAAGTTCTCCCAAAATTCGCCGTAGTCTACGATGACCTGAACGACAAGATCGCGACGCATGACAGCTCCTTACGGCATGGCGTGAAGAAGGTTTGCCACGGCAGTCGTGAGCTTGACGGTGTAGCCGATGTCAAGCATTTCGTCGGGGCCGTGGGCGTTGGAAGCTGGGCCAAGGACGCCGGTGACGAACATCTGAGAACCGGGGAAGGTGTCCGCGAAGAGGTTCAGAATGGGAATGGAGCCGCCTTCGGCGATGTAGGCCGAGGGAGCACCAAAGACGGAGTGTCCGATCTCTTCAACGGCCTTTGTAAACCAAGGAGCTTCGAGAGGAGCATTCCAGCCGTTCGCGGCCTGCGTGTTTTCAATCGAAACTTCAGCGCCATAAGGAACGTTTTCGGTGAGCTTTGCCTTGAGGCTCGTGAGCGCTTTTTCTGGATCGACGCAGGGCGGAATGCGGATCGAAAGGCGAAGCGCCGTCTCCGGGCGCAGAACGTTGCCCGCTTCCTGCAGACTGGGGATTCCCTCGGCGCCGATGATCGCGAGCTGAGGCTTCCAGGTCTGCGCGAGCAAGTTTTCAGAAATTGTGGCAAAGCGCGGCTGCGTGTTGCCAGCCCAGGGGAAGTCGTCTGTCACTTTGTCGGCCAGAAGCTTTGCCGCCGCATCAATCTGGTTTCGGCGCTCCGCTGGAATGGGACAATTGAAGGCAGGGTCGGTGATTTCACCGGTGGCGCAGTTTTCGACGCGAGAAAGGAGCTCTCGGGCGATCATGAAGCTTTCGGGGGCGATGCCGGAGGCCGTGCCGGAATGCAGGCCGTGACGCAGCACCTTGACGCGCAGCGTGGCGGCGACGATGCCGCGGAAGCTGGCGGTGATCCAGAGGCGCTCATAGTCGCCTGCAGCGCTGTCGAGCACGGTGACAAGTCCCACCTTGTCGCAGCGAGGCGCCACTGTCGCGAGCCAGTAGGGGAGATCTTCAGACCCCGACTCTTCTCGCGTTTCTATCAAGCCGCAGCAACGGGGGTGCGGCATCTTGGCTTCTTCGAGCGCCTTCACTGCAGTGAGGGCGGCGTAAATGCTGTAGCCGTCGTCGGCACAGCCGCGACCATAGAGGCGACCTTCCTCGATGACGGGCTTGAAGGGGGCGCGGTTTTTGGTCCAGCCGGCGGCCTCGGGCTGCTTGTCAAGGTGGCCGTAGAAGAAAGCGGCGGCTTCGGAGGCTTCGCCCTGAGCGGGAATGTCGAAAAAGAGGCAGGGCGTTTTTCCCGGAGCTTCCAGCACTTCAAACGTTGCCTGCGGGAAGCGCTTCTGTCCCCAGAGGGCGGCCTTCTGGCAGGACGTCTTCAAAAAGCCGTGAGACTCCCAGTCAGCGTCAAAGGCTGGAGACTTGGCGGGGATCCGAACGAAGTCGATCAGGGCGTCGAGCGTGTCGTCTTCCCAATGGTGTTCGATGAGGTTAGAAAGAATAGTGTTTGACATGGAGAATATTCACTTGAAAGCTGCAAAAGCCGTCGTTCCGAGGCGGTCCGAAATTGTACGAGCGATTTCTCGGGCTTTCGTCTGCGTGGTGTTGCCCACCATGACGCACCAGCGGTTCCCCGAAGGCGCAATGCGCACGGGAGCCGTGATGCCTTCCGTGGTGAGCATCATTTCTGTGTGGGCAGCGAATTCCTGAGCATTCGTTTTGTTGTCAAAGGCGCCGATCTGTGCTCCCCAGGCTACTTCGCTGGAGTCAAGGAGCTTCAGCTCGGATGCGTCGTCAGCGGTGACAGCTGCTGCGGTCTCTACGCTGCCGGCTTCGGGGAAGACGCTGTCAAAGGACTCGTCTTCGGATGCGACAGCTGGGGTGGATGCGTTTACTTTAGCTTCTGACGGCAAGAGATCGGCAAGCGGATCGGAGACCGTAACAGCGGTGGCTTCCGGAGTTGCCGGTGCGGCTTCCTGCGGCAGGTAAGAGGCAATCGTGTCTTGAATGCGGCGAGCTTCGGCATCCGCATTTTGAGCAGCGTTCGGCAGCGTCGCCATGGCGCCGACGACAGAGGAGTTCGTAGCGGGCTGCGGCGTTTGAACGGCGGAAGCGGCAACCGTTGTTTTTTTCGCTGATGGTAGCGTGTTCAGTTGCGTTGCGCTCGGAGGCGTTTTCTGCAAAACGCTCGTGCGATTGACGGAGCGGACGGCACTGACAGCTCCTGTTGCTGCGGCGAGCAGCGTGCTTGTCTTGCTGGCGGACTTTGAGGCAGCCGTAGTGTCGGAAGCGAGCGCTGCCGCAAGCGTTACATCGGTGTGCGTGGCGCTCGGAATATCGCCTCGGGCGATCTGTCGGCGGGTGATGCGCTCGATTCGAACTTTGGTGGTTCCCTTCTTCTGGTAGCCGAGCTTTACGGCGGCAGCGTAGCTCATGTCGATGGCGCGGCCGCCGATGAAGGGGCCGCGGTCGTTGACGCGCACGATGACGCTGCGGCCGTTGGCAAGGTTTGTGACCAAGGCGTAGCTCGGGAGTTCCATCGTCGGATGCGCAGCCGTCATGGCGTACATGTCGTAAGTCTCGCCGATTGCGGTCTTCTTGCCATGGAACTGCTTGCCGTACCAGCTCGCGGTGCCTGTCTGCGAAAAGGGCTTGTCGCCTGTCATCGGCGTGAAGCTCTGCCCCATCACCCGGTAGGGGCGGTTGGCGAACTTGTGAGCGGGCTCGACGCGAATCTTCATGGCGCCTGTGCTGCCGGCGCGCCAGGCGCTCACAGTGGAAGGGGGGCCGTCCTTGTCAAAGTACTTGCCGCTGTTGGAGTTGAAAGAGCAGCCGGCGAGACTTGCGGCAAGGAGAAAGGAAAGCCAGCAAAAATGTTTCTGAACCATGGACGTCTGGAAAAAAGGAATGGCTGGCGAAAAAATCCTGCTTATTTAGGAATCAGCGCCGCCACCCGTAATGCTAGACTGTCGAACGCTCAAAAACCGCTGTTTTTCAGGCTCTGTTGCAGAACTTTTCAACTGCGTCGGGGAGTTGAAGAACGGTGCAGTTCATGCTTGGTTTTCCAACGCTTTAATTTCCGCATAGAAAGTAACAGGTAAGAACATGTCCCTCGGATTGGATGATGTTCGCCGCATTGCCGAGCTCGGTCACATCGACATCAGTGATGACGATGCCGTGCGCATGCAGGGCGAACTCAACGACATTTTCAAAATGATCGAACGCATTCAGGCCGTCAACACCGACGGTGTGGAGCCGATGATGCATCCTCATGACGGCGTGCAGCGCCTGCGTGAAGACGCCGTGGTGTTTGGCGATGACCGCGAAGAAAACATGAAGAATGCGCCAGAAGAATACGAAGGGCTCTTCCTGGTGCCCCGCGTGGTGGAATAAGGAGTGCCGCTGTGGAAGATGTGAAATTTGCCTCCGTGATGGAGCTTTCCCGGGCGCTCGCCGCTAAGGAAGTGAGTGCAGTGGAACTGGCGCAGGCTTACCTTGATCGCATGGAAGCGCATAAGAATCTCAATTGCTTCCTTGACGTTCGTCCGGAAGTGACGCTCGCGGAAGCCCGTGAAGCTGACAAGCGCATTGCTGAAGGGACGGCGGGACGCCTCACCGGCATTCCTATCGCGCACAAGGACATTTTCGTGACGAAGAAGTGGGCCTCCACGGCCGCAAGCAAGATGCTCGAAGGCTATATGAGCCCCTTTGACGCGACGGTGGTGAAGAAGCTTTCCGCCGCTGGCATGGTGACGCTCGGAAAGCTCAACTGCGATGAGTTTGCCATGGGCTCTGCTAATGAAAATTCAGCCTACGGCCGGGTCTACAACCCGTGGGACGTGAAGGCGGTTCCGGGGGGCAGTTCCGGCGGCAGCTCCGCCTGTGTGGCGGCGGGGCTGGCTCCCATCGCAACGGCGACGGATACGGGCGGCTCCATTCGCGAGCCCGCTTCCTTTACGGGGGTGACGGGCTTGAAGCCCACGTACGGTCGTCCGAGCCGTCTTGGCATGATTGCGTTTGCTTCAAGCCTTGACACCGCCGGCCTCATGGCGCATTCCGCTGAAGACATCGCCTGGGTGCTGGGCGACATGGTTGGCTACGAGCCGTGGGACTCCACGAGTGAAAATCGTCCGACGGAAGATTTCACGCGTGATCTCAATCGCGGCGTAAAAGGCCTCAGAATCGGCGTGCCGCGCGCGTGGTTCACGGAAGCGCTCGATGCGGAGGTGGGCGCGGCGATTGAGAAGGTGATTGACGAGTACCAGCGTCAGGGCGCCGAGATCGTTGACATCGCGCTTCCGACGGCGGAGCTGGGGGTTCCCGTCTATTACGTCGTCGCCTGCGCTGAAGCAAGCTCAAACCTTTCGCGCTTTGACGGCGTGCGCTACGGCCATCGTGCCGCACAGTACGACGACATTCAGGACATGATCAAGAAGAGCCGCAATGAAGGGTTCGGTGCGGAGCCCAAGCGCCGCATCATGATTGGCACCTACGTGCTCTCTCATGGCTACTACGACGCCTACTATCTCAAGGCGCAGAAGGTTCGCCGCCTCATCACGCAAGAATTTGACAAGGCGTTCGAGAGTGTGGATGCGATTCTGAGTCCGGTGACGACCTCCACGGCCTTTGACTTTGGCGCCAAGAGCGATCCGGTCACAGCGTACTTGGGCGACCTTTACACGGTGCCGGAGTCTTTGGCGGGGCTCCCCTGCATGAGTCTCCCCTGCGGCATTCATTCCAACGGCCGCCCCATTGGCGTGCAGCTCACCTGCGCGCGCTTTGAGGAAGCAAAAATGCTTGGAATTGCGCAGGCCTGGCAGAACGCCACCGACTGGCACATGAAGCATCCGACCGGGTTTTAATTGAGAGTGAAGAACATGGAATGGGAAGTTGTCATCGGTCTTGAGACGCACGTTCAGCTCTCGACCGAGTCCAAGATTTTTTCTGGCGCCTCCACTGGCTTCGGCGCGGAGCCCAACACGCACGCCTGCTACATCGACCTCGCGCTCCCCGGGGCGCTCCCCGTTTTGAATAAGAACGCGGTGGAGAAGGCGATGCGCTTCGGGTTTGCCATCGGCGCCGAAGTGGCGGACAAGTCGGTCTTTGATCGCAAGAACTATTTCTATCCTGATCTGCCGAAGGGCTATCAGATCAGCCAGTTCGAGCTGCCGATTGTGAAGGGCGGCCAGCTTTCCTTCACGGTGCAGCCCAAGGACGGCGAGCCCTATGTGAAGACGATCAACCTCACGCGCGCTCATCTTGAAGAAGACGCGGGAAAGAGCGTGCATGGCATCGTGGCGCACAAGTCGGGCATTGACTTGAATCGTGCGGGGACGCCGCTTCTTGAAATCGTGACGGAACCCGAGATGCGCAGCTCGGCCGAAGCCGTCGGCTACGCCCGTGCGTTGCATGCGCTCGTGGTGTGGCTTGGCATGACGCGCGGCAACATGCAGGAGGGCAACTTCCGCTGTGATGCGAACGTATCCGTGCGTCCGAAGGGCGAGACGAAGTTCGGCACGCGCTGCGAGATCAAGAATCTCAATTCCTTCAAGTTCCTGCAGGACGCCATCGACTACGAAGTGCGTCGCCAGATTGAACTCATTGAGGCGGGCGGCCGGGTGGTTCAGGCGACGCGCCTCTATGACCCGGATCAGAATGAAACCCGGCAGATGCGCAGCAAGGAAGACTCGATGGACTATCGCTACTTCCCGGATCCCGATCTGATGCCGCTCGTCATCAGTCCGGAATGGAAGGCGAAGGTGCAGGCGTCGATGCCGGAATTGCCCGAAGCGATGAGAAAGCGTCTGGTGGCGAACTTTGGTCTCACCGACTATGACGCGGGCGTCATCACGTCTTCTCGCGACGTGGCGGACTACTTCCTCAAGGCCTCCGAAGGATTGAAGGACAAGAAGATCGCCGCCAACTGGGTGATGGGGGAAGTGGCGGCGAACGTGAACGCCGTCGAGGGCATGACCTACGCTGACGCGCCGGTGAAAGGCGAGACGCTGGGCGACATTCTGAAGCGGCTGGCCGATGGCACGGTGAACGCGAAGGGCGCCAAGCGCCTCTTCTCGCTTCTCTGGGATGGCGCCGAAGGCACGGTGGACGCGCTGATTGAGAAGGAAGGCCTCAAGCAGATTTCGGACGCTTCGGCGATCGAAGGCATCATCGACGAAGTTCTCAAGAACAACGCCAAGATGGTGGAGGAATTCCGCGCCGGCAAGGAAAAGGCCTTCAATGCACTCGTGGGGCAGGCCATGAAGGCCACTCGAGGCAAGGCCAACCCCAAGCAGGTGAATGAAATCCTGCGCGCGAAGCTCGCCGTTTGACTCGAGCTTTGAAGCAACTGTTGCGCCTGCTTTTCTTTGTCGGAGAGGCAGGCGTTTTCTTTGGTTCATCCATGAAGCGCTTGAGTTGGATTCGCCCGCTGGATCGCGTGAAGTTCGGCCGAGTGAGCCGCGCGGTATTCTGGAGCACGGCAGTGTTTGACGTGTTGCTCCTTGTCGTGGCTTTTTTCGGACCGCTGGAAGTGGCTTATCAGTTGCAGCTGGAGCCCGAGGGCTGGTTCATGCGCGCGTGGGTGCTGGGCTGGGGCGTTCTGGCCGTCACGCTGTTCGTGTGTCTCGGGCGGCTGGCGCGTCGTCGTCTGCACGATGTCGGGCGGTCGGGGGTGTCGTTGCTGTGGCTTCTCGTTCCGCTGGCCGGGTGGCTTCTGATCGGCTGGCTTTTGACGAGGCCGTCGGTGGCAGGCAAGACTCGATACGATGAGCTTTCATGAAAAAGCCGCCCGAAGGCGGCTCTGAGACAATGTGCGTGCTTTATGCGCCGTAACGCTGGCGGTAAGCGGCGACGGCGTCCTTGTAGGCGGCGACTGCTTTGGCGGCGTCGCTTTCGCCGTCCATGAAGCTCAGAAGGTCAGCCAGGTTGGCAATCGAGATGACCGGAATGCCGATTGTCTTCTCCACGTCCTGCACGGCGGACGTTTCCGTCATTACCTCGGCATTTCCGCCCTTTTCCATGCGGTCGAGCGCGATCAGCACGCCGGAAGGCGTGGCGCCGTTGGCTTTGATGAGAGCCACGGACTCGCGCACGGAGGTGCCTGCGCTGATTACGTCGTCAATGATGATGACGCGGCCTTTGAGGGGCGAGCCGATGATAGTGCCGCCTTCGCCATGATCCTTGGCCTCCTTACGGTTGAAGGCGTAGGGAACATCAAGGCCGAGACGCGAAAGGTTGATGGCGACGGCGGCTGCTAGCGGGATGCCCTTGTAGGCAGGACCGTAGATCATGTCAAAGTCCACGCGTCCGGCCTTTTTTGCGTTGAGCAGTGCCTGCGCGTAGAAGTGGCCGAGGCGGTCGAGCAGCGCGCCGGTGTTGAAGAGCCCGGCATTGAAGAAGTAGGGGCTCAGGCGGCCGGCCTTGGTCTTGAATTCGCCGAAGCGAAGGACATTGGCATTGAGCGCAAACTCGATGAACTGGTGATGATTTTCGGTCATGACGTAGGATTCGTTGCGAAGGCCTGAGGGGCGGTCGCGAGGTGAAAAAATGGGTAAGGAAGCCTCAATTCTAGCCCGCGGTCGCCCCCGCTAAAATGGGGCGTCGAACTTAGGAGATTCAATCAATGCTGCGCCTTGTGACATTCAATGCGAACGGCATCCGCAGTGCGGACAAGAAGGGCTTTTGGTCTTGGTTTGAGGCGCAGAATGCTGACGTTCTTTGCGTTCAGGAGCTGAAGGCGCAGGAAGCGGACTTGTTGGAAGTCATCCGGTGCCGGCCGGGATACCACGCGTGGTTTCACTGTGCTCAAAAGAAGGGATATTCCGGCTGTGGCATTTGGTCACGCGCGAAGCCCGAACAGGTTCAGATCGGCATGGGTGTGCCGGAGTTTGACGAGGAGGGCCGCTATGTACGGCTCGATTTCAAGAAGACGTCGGTGATCGGCGTCTACTTTCCCTCGGGCACGAGCGGCGACGATCGTCAGGCGGCGAAGTATCGCTTTCTGGCTGCTTTTGAAGCGCATGTTGAAGCGCTTCGTAAGGAAGGTCGCGAAATTGTCTTCGCGGGCGATGTGAACATCGCGCATAAGGAAATCGACCTCAAGAACTGGAAGGGCAATCTCGACCATACGGGTTTTTTGCCTGAAGAGCGCGCATGGATGACGCATCTTTTTGATGATCTTGGCTGGTGCGACGTCTTTCGAAAATTGGATCCGCGTCCGGATCAGTACACCTGGTGGAGCCAGCGGGGGCAGGCCAGAGCGAAGAACGTCGGCTGGCGCATTGACTATCAAATTGCGACGCCGGTGCTGGCAGCCTCGGCGCGCGCTGCGGCGATTTATGCGGCGGAGAAGTTTTCAGATCATGCGCCGCTCACGATTGACTATGACTGGAGTCTTTGATGCGTTTGGAAGACGTTCTTTTTTCTCAGGGGTTTGGTACGCGGCATGAATGCCGGGGCCTTATTGCCTTGGGACGCGTCACGTTTGACGGCGTCAAGATGGAAGACCCGGATGCACCGGTGGATCCCGAGGGAAAAAGCTTTACGGTGGATGGCGAGGCGTGGTCGTATCGAGAGAAGGCGCTCATTGTGCTCAACAAGCCCGCAGGTTATGAATGTTCTCAAAAGCCCTTGCATCACCCGTCGGTGATGCAGCTTTTGCCGCCGCCCTTGCGTGTTCGGGGGCTGCAGCCCGTGGGACGCCTTGACGAGGACACGACGGGACTCCTTCTTTTGACGGACGACGGCGCGCTCATTCATCGGTTGACACACCCAAAAAAGCACGTGGCGAAGACGTATGAAGTTCTTTGCAAGCATCCAGTGACCGACGTTATGGTGAAGAAGCTTCTTGCCGGCGTGATGATTGAAGGCGAGAGGGAGCCTGTGGCGGCTGTGCGGTGTGAGATTACGGGAGAAAAGACGATGCGGCTTGTGATCACGGCAGGAAAATACCATCAGGTGAAGCGCATGACGGCGGCGGTTGGCAATCGTGTGGAAGGCTTGTCTCGTTCGGGATTTGGCGCTTTCACGTTGCCGCCAGACTTGTCTGAGCGCGCCTGGCGCTGGCTTACGGACGAAGAGACGAAGGCCGTTCAGCAGAGGAATTTTTAAGGAGCGTCTTGCATGAATCGGCTTCTGGAATGGCTGGAACCGTACCGCAATCCGGCAGCGCTGCGCATGTTTTTTCTAGGGTTCTCCTCGGGGCTGCCGCTGCTTCTTGTGCTGGGAACACTTTCCTTTCGATTGCGCGAGTGCGGCATCGATTTGAAGACCATCGGATTCATGAGTTGGGTGGGTCTTTGCTGGGGCATGAAGTGGCTGTGGGCTCCGCTGGTGGACCGGCTGCCGATTCCCTTTTTGACGTCGGCGTTCGGACGGCGACGCTCCTGGCTACTTTTGGCGCAGGCGGGGCTGGTGGCGGGGCTGGCGCTTTTGGCATTCGCCCGCCCGGAGGCGGATTTGACGCAGACGGCGGTCTGTGCGCTCGTCACGGCGTTTTTTGGCGCCACGCAGGACATTGCGTTGGATGCTTACCGCATTGAGTCCGGCAGCGAAGAGGAGCAGGCGGCGTTTGCTGCGACGTATCAGACGGGGTATCGACTGGCCATGATCTGGTCGGGCGCCGGGGCGCTGGCGATTGCGGCGGCGTTTGACGTCGGAAGTTCGGGCGGATGGAAAGCGGCGTATCTCGTTATGGCGGTGAGCCTGCTTCCCGGCGTATTGACGGTGTTGCTGAGTCCGGAGCCCGCGGTGGAGAACCGGATCGTCAAGGCTAAAAATCCCGCGGCGTGGTTTTATGAGGCGGCTTGTCTGCCTTTCATCGATTTTTTCAAGCGCTTTGGCGTCTGGGCGATTGCAGTGCTTCTTCTGATTGCCACCTATCGAATCAGCGACGTGGTGATGGGCATCATGGCGAATCCCTTCTATAGCGACATGGGCTTTACGAAGGAGGAGGTGGCTGCTGTGAGCAAGGTGTTCGGCGTTGTGATGACGCTTGCGGGCGCTTTTGTTGGCGGCGTGGTGGCGATGAAAATCGGCGTCATGAAGACGCTCTTCCTTGGAGGGCTTCTGTCGGCGGCCACCAACTTGCTGTTTTCCGTGCTCGCCGCTCGAGGGCATGATCTGGCGTTTCTTGTCTTCACGGTGAGTGCGGACAATCTGGCGGGCGGACTTGCGTCAGCGGCCTTCGTGGCGTATTTGTCGGGCTTGACCAACTCGGCTTATTCCGCGACGCAGTACGCGCTCTTTAGCTCCATCATGCTGCTGTTGCCGAAATTCTTGGCGGGCTTTTCCGGCATGGCAGTGGAATTGATGGGGTATGCGGGCTTCTTCACGACGACAGCTTGTCTCGGCATTCCTGTGCTGTTTTTCGTAGTGCTTGCCGGCAGGGCTCGCCAGACGATGGCAGAGAAAAACAAGGAGCCGCCCGCGGACGGCTCCTGAAGTTCGCTAAAAAATCAGCGGCGGGAGCGCGGCTTTTTTGTTGCTTTCGGCGTAGACCGCTGAGCGCGAGCGATGTCAAGCGCCCGCGTGACTTCGGCAATTTCCTGCACGCAGGCCTGCACGTCAGCCAGTGCTTCATCAAGGTCTGCGAAGGCGACTTCCGAATCAATGACGTTTTCAATCGCCGCTTCGTTACTGTCAGCGGTGTCGCTCGGTTCGTCAGGCGTTTCGGTCTTGGCCGCCCAGCGAAGGATGCCCACCATGCCGGCTTGAACAGCCTTGGTGCTGTTCTGCACCAGTTCCGGCCACAGTGCGCATGCGGCGGCGAATCCGTCGGCAAAAGGCGTCAAGGCGGCAAGCGAGGCTTCGCCTGCAAGCTCTTTGCCCGTCTCTTCGTCAAAGTCAAAGAGAATCGGATCAATCGGTTTTTCAGCAAGCACGGCAGCTTCGATTTCGGCGCCGCGACGCAGAATGAGCTTTTTGACACGGCTCTGATCTGGCTCCGCGAGTTTGGCGCGAGGATTGGCGCCTTCATCAAACACATAAGGAAGCCAGTCAGCCTGTTCGGGCGGATGCTTCATGAGCGTGAGCGCCGTGAGAAAGCCGTCCAGCATGTCGGGCTCCATCGCGGAGAACTCATCGGGAATGCGGGCGAGAAGTTCGCCCAGCAGTTCAATTTCTTCAAGCGAGAGAGGCGTCGCCATCGTTTTTTCCTTTTGTTTGCGGGGATACGGGATAGGCGGCCTTGAGCGAGGTGTAGCTCGTGAGAGCGTCCTTCCCGGTGACCAGCCGGCGGATGTTGCCGAAGTCGTGCATGCGGCTGATGCGCGCAATGATGTTTTCCGCCTCTTTGTAGCGCATGCAGAGGATCATTTCCTTCAGGGGCAGAATGCGCGCGCTTTCCATGGAAAGGTGACGAGCTCCCATGCCGATGAGAAGCCGGGCCATCATGGGGTCGCCAGCGATTTCGCCGCAGATGCTCACGGGCTTTTTGGCGCGGTTGGCGGTGCGGATCACCTGATTGAGTAGCAAGAGCACAGCCGGGTGCAGCGGATCGTACAGGTCGCTTACGCCGGGATCGTGACGGTCGACGGCGAGCGTGTACTGGATCAGGTCGTTGGTGCCGAGACTGATGAAGTCAAGGTCATGCAGAAAGGTCGGCAAGGCAAGAGCGGCAGCCGGCACTTCAATCATGCCGCCAAGCGCGATTTTGTCGGCGCAAGCGACGTTTCGATCTCGGAGCTCTTCCTGCGCTCGGCGGATGAGTCCGCGGGTGATTTCAATTTCCGAGGGGCGCGTGAGCAGCGGCAGCATCATGCGGACGTTGTTTCCCTGGGCGGCGCGCAGAATCGCTTTGATCTGCGTGAGGAAGAACCCCGGATGATTCAAGCTGAAGCGGATGGCGCGGCGTCCGAGCGCTGGATTGGGGAGCGTTTCTTCTTCGGCGAAGTTGAGTGATTCCATCGCTTCGTGCGACAGCATCTTGTCGCCGCCAAGGTCCATGGTTCGGATGGTGACGGTCTTGCCCTTCATGGCGCGGATGACACGCAGGTAGGTCTCGTACTGCTCGTCTTCACTCGGCGCCGTGGGACGATTCATGAAGAGAAATTCCGAACGAAAGAGTCCGATGCCGTCTGCGCCGACGCGCTGAGCGTCGCGAACGTCTTCGGGAAGAGCAATGTTGGCGTGAAGCGATACGCCGACGTTGTCCAGCGTGACGCAGGGGCAGGAAATGAGCTTTTTAAGGCGCGTGCGAACAGTGCTCAGTTCACGGATGCGCTGAGAGACGGCCGGCATCAGAGCCGGATCAGGGTGGATTGTGAGCGTTCCCTTGTCGGCGTCAAGAAGCACCACGTCGTCCGATGTGATGCGGCTTGCGGCGCCGTCCACGCTCACGAGCATCGGAATTTCCAGAGAGCGAGCCAGAATCGCAGAGTGTGACGTGGGCGAGCCAGAGCTCGTTACAAGGCCGGCAAGTGACAAGTCGCGACGACGCTTCAGAATGAGGATGTCCGCTGGATTGAGGTCTTCCGCAATGAGAATGACCTTGTCTTCATTTAGCGGCAGCTTCACGTTGTCCGCTGGACGACGACGGCCGCTCAAGACGCGCTGAACACGCTCTACAACTTGCGAAATGTCCTCGATGCGCTCAGCGAGGTAGTCGTTGTCGATTGTTTCGAACGTGC
Source organism: uncultured Oscillospiraceae bacterium (assembly GCA_963587345.1). Taxonomy (GTDB): domain Bacteria; phylum Pseudomonadota; class Gammaproteobacteria; order Burkholderiales; family Burkholderiaceae_F; genus Duodenibacillus. The sequence goes on from CAVACW010000001.1 coordinate 90,009, forward strand.
GGCGCAGCTCCTCCATGCGCAACGACAGCGCCCACTCCGCATTGATGAGCTTTTCCTTCATAAGGGAAAGCGTGTCGGTTATGAGGCTTTCGTCCGCGAGAATCTGTCGGTGCAGGTTGATGAAGGAGAGGGCTTCAGAAGGCGCATCCATGTTCTGCGACAGGCTTTCTGCGACTTCGGCAAGCTCCTTGTCCACCGAACTGATGGCGGCTCTGAGGCGCATGGCTTCCGATCGAGTCTGCGACTTGTCAATCGCAAAGTGCGGAATTTCCAGATCGCCTTCGGAAAGAATCTGCGCCTGACCGAGGGCGACGCCGGGGAAGACGGCAATGCCCGAGAGCGTGATGGGCTGTTCGTCCTGCGTTTCTTCTTCAGCGCTGTTTTCGGGCGCCGGGGGAGTTGAAGCGGGAGGAACTGGTTTTTCGGTGTCAATGGGCTCAGCGCCGGGGACTAGGGCCGAACCTTCTTTGATTTTGTCATTTTCGTCCATGGCTTATTCCTCTTCACCGAATCGGGAAGTGACGAGCGAGACGAGACTGTCGAGGGCGACGGCTTCGCCGGGGCCGTCGGTCGTAATGGTGATTTCCTCTCCGCATTTGGCAGCGAGCGCCATCACCGCCAGAATGGATTTGGCGTCGATGGTTTTGCCGTTTTTGGTGATGGAGATTTTGCAGCCGAAGAGGGTGGCCGTTTTGGTGAACAGTGCTGCTGGACGGGCGTGCATGCCCAGCTTGTTGATGATCTTGACGTTACGGGACAGCATGGTCTCTTCCTGACAGAGTCAGAAATGGCGTCCCGCAGGAATCCGTGACAGGGCGGAACGCCTTAGTGTTCTAGGGTTCCCTCAATGATACTCACCATTCCCGCTTCTTTGACGAGACGGGTAATGTCTGTCAGATTTTCGTCGCGATGGCAGAGTGCCGTAAGCACCATGGGAAGGTTGGCGCCGGCGAGGACGGCCGTCTTGTCGTACTCGAGCATGCGGTGCGCGATGTTGGAAGGCGTGGCGCCGACGACGTCGGTGAGAATCAGAACGCCGTCACGGTTCTTTTCCGTTTCGAGCGCAGACGCCACGACGCTCGCCACGGCATCGGTGTCGGAGTCGGGTAGCACGTCGAAGGCGCGAATGCGATCGGCGGTGCGCTTGTCGCAGCTATACACGTGCACTGCGCAGTCTTTGAGCGCAGTCGCAAGCGGCATATGAGCGATGATGAAGATGGAAACGGACACAATACTTTTGGAGCGTATTTTTCAGGCGTTTTTGGCCGCCTTGATTTTTGGGAACCGGGAAAAGCAACGGGAAGGAGTCTACCTGAGAGAAAAATGACGTGTGAGGTGCATTATTTGAATGCAAAATTGTCGTAAGTTGCCGCAAAAAGAATGCTGTTTGTAGTAAATTGAAAGAAAGTCTGGTCAACTTGCGCAGTTGTGTACGGTTCTGGTGTTAATTTTTCTGCAGGAAGCGCGCTTCAAGGTGGCAAAAGATATTTTGACTGGAAAGTGTTCACGGAAACGATTAAGGTGAATGAGTTAGTTCACCCTTAAATTTAAGGAAATGCATTTATGTCTCTTCTGGAGTTTCGCAGCAAGGCGGCTGCTGGTTTTTACATGATGCCTGACACCTTTCGATCGGTTTGCCGAGTTATAGGGCGGGAATATTCGGAGCAGGGGTGCCTCCTCCCGGAGGATTTGCCTGCGCTCATCCAGAAACTGTCTGACGAGATCGCTCGTGAAAAGGCTTTGTTGACAGAACTGCAGGCAAAGCGAGAAAAGCGGGAGCGAGAGGGGCGAGGATTTTTGAGCTACGAAGAAGAGGATGAGCGGGAGAAAGAGGAGCGGCGGGCGGCGGAAAAAGTGCCGATGAGCGTCCGGTTTTTTCCGCTGCTCGAGATGATGCAGCGGGCCCAAAAGAAGCATCAGAATGTGATGTGGGGCGTTCCTTGACGTCGGTAAAAAATGAGGCCCGGAGAAATCTCCGAGCCTCGAAACCTTATTCGGCGGATGCCGCTTCAGCTTCGGCCGCCTTTTCAGCAGCATGCCGGGGAATCGGAATGTCGAGTGCCTTCAGCTTTCGGTAGAGGTGGGTTCTTTCCAGTCCTGCACGCTTGGCGACGCGCGTCATCTGATTGTTCTCAAAATTCATGAGCGACTTCAGGTAGGCTCGTTCCGTCGTTTCGCGCACTTCCTTCAAGGTGGAGGTGAAGTCAATGGTGATCCCGGTGCCGTGCACCTCGAAGACCGGCAGTTCCTCTTTTACTGGTTCGGGCGGAATCTGAGGCGCAGGAGCTTCGACCGGTTTTTCCTCAGGTTGATCCGGACGGTACTTTGCCATGGCGCGGATGCGCTCCCCTACCTGTAGGCCGTGCTGCACGCTTTCAAGGAGCTTTTGCATGGAGATGGGCTTTTCCAAGCAGGCCAGTGCGCCGAACTTGGTGGCTTCCACCGCGGTTTCGATGGTGGCGTGGCCGCTCATCATCAGCACGGGACAGTGCAGAAGGTGTCGGACATTGAGCTCCTTCAAGAGCGAGACGCCGTCGGTGTCCGGCATCCAGATGTCGAGCAGGATCAGGTCAAAGGACTCCGCACTAATGCGGCGCCGAGCGGCTTCGGCGTTTTCGGCGGTGTCAACGGCGTACCCCTCGTCCGTCAAGATGTCGGACAAGAGCTCGCGAATGCCGATTTCGTCGTCGACGACGAGGATTTTTGCCATTGTGCTCGGTGCTCCCAAAGTCTCAGGCGGGTGAATGATCCATTTCAGCCCCCGATTTTATCTCCGAAGGCGCAACTGCCGATTGATTTCTTTTGAAGTCAAGATACCACAGGCCGGCCGGTGGATCAACTTTGTATCACGTGCCGTGTGATCTGAAACAAGGGATTTCAAGCAATTGCAGGGAAGATCATGGTGATGAGCGCTCCGAGGACGGTGCCGTCCTCCGCTGTGCGGTTGCTTAGCGTGATCTTGGCGTGATGCTCCTCGATGATCTTCTTGACCATCGGCAGGCCCAGGCCGGTGCCTGTGGGCTTCGTGGTGATGTAGGGCTCAAAGGCCTTGTTCAGAATGGCAGCGCCAAATCCCGGCCCGTTGTCTTCAAGCGTGATGCGCACGGCTTGTGTTTCTTGTGCATCATTTTTCATCGGCGCGGCCGAGAGACGGATGATGGGCTGAGGAAGTTCTGCCGTGGCGTCAATGGCGTTGCCGACGAGATTGTGGATGATCTGACGAAGCTGCGCTTCGTCGCCGTTGATGCGCGGCAAATCTGGCTGTGGCGTGAATTGAACGGGCGTGCCCGCCGTGAGGTAGAAGTCCGTGAGTTCGCTGAAGAGCGCATTGATGTTCAATGGCTTCAGGACGGCGGTGGGGAGCTTTGCGTAGTCGCGGAAGTCATTCACCATCATTTTCATGGCGTCCACCTGATTGACGATGGTGCCGCAGGCTTTCTTGAGGAGCTGGTCGTCCTTTTCGTCGAGCTTGCCGTCAAGCTTCATGGCGAGGCGTTCTGCCGCAAGTCGGATCGGCGTGAGCGGATTTTTAATTTCGTGCGCGAGACGCCGGGCCACTTCGCCCCAAGCAATGGCTCGTTGGGCGTCGATGACGCTTGACATGTCGTCAAAGACGATCACCCAGCCGCGGCCAGTCTCGAGCTTGATGCGGGAGCCGCGGACAAAGAGCGCTAGCGTGGCGTCGCTTGTCTTTCGTTGCAGTGTGAGTTCAGTGTGAAAGCTTTCGCCTTCCGTGATCTGAATTTGTTCGGTGAGAACGGCGGCGAACTCAGGCTCGGCATCCGCAAGCTGCGTGCCGACGCAGACGTCGCTGTTTTTAAGAACAACGGCAGCGGCGTTGTTGACAGAGTAAAGATAGAGCTTGTCGTCTGTGACGAGCACGCCCGAGGAGATGGTGGCAAGAATGCGCTCCAGCCAGGCGCGAGCGCGCTCAGCCTGCGCTCGCTGGTTCTCCACGATGGTGCGCGACTCTGCAAGCTCTGCCACCATGGTGTTGAAGGACTGTGTGAGCGTGTTGATTTCGTCGTTGCCCTGATACTCGCGAATGGGGCGCAAGTCGCCTTCTGCTACTTTGCGTGTGCCTTTGGCGAGCTGCAAAACGGGCGCCGTCATGGTGCCAGCAAAGCGAAGCGCAGCTGCAATGGCGGCAAGGACCACAAGTAAAAGCGTCAGCGTTAGCGTGATGCCATAGATGTTTCTCAAGGCGCTGCGCGTGAGAACAAGCTCCTGATAGTCGCGGTAGCCGGCAAGCAGGTCGGCGATGTTGGAGGCGAGCGTGGCAGGCGCAGCCTGCGTGAGTTGCAGGAAGATGTTGTGGGAGCCGCCTTCTGTGGCAAAACGTCCGATGGGAACGAGAGCGCGGATCTGAAGCGGTTCGCCGCGTTCGCTCTCATCCTCGAGCAGCGTGAGCGACTGTTCCTTGAGCGCAGTGGCAAGCTGTTCTGCGGTGGGGGCGATGAGAGGGATGGCGCCTGGATTCTCTTCTGACTGCGAGAGCACGGCGCCAGTTTCATCAAAGAGATCAGCGCGGCTGTAATCCGCAGCGTCTCTCAACTTTTCCGTTTGGGTGGAAAGATCCTTCCAGCGGCTCGTGGACAAGGTTTTTGCCATGCGCAACGCCGCTGACTGCAGACGTGTCTGCTCCCGGCCAAGAATATCGCCCGAAAGGGCGACGCCGGAATCCAGGGCGTGCTCGACGCGGACGTCAAACCAGGAGTCGATGCTTCGTCCGATGAACTGGCTTGAGATGAGATAGATGAGAAGACAAGGCAACAGGGCGATGAGTGAGATCGCGAGCACGAGTTTTCCCGTCATTCGAGAGCCGAAGGCGCGCTCCCTCCAGCGTTTGACGAGGCGAAAGACAACAGCGCTGATGAAGAAGAAAAGCGTGATGACCGCAAAGAGGTTGCAGACGAGGAGAATGGGGAACCAGCGGTCAAAGAGTTCGGAGCTCGCGCCGCCGGCGGCCACGAAAAAGAGCAGAACAACGGCGAGCGTGAGAAGCGAGGCGAATGAAATTCGTAACCAGCGCGGCATCTATCGGAGGGTGAGATCTTTGGTGAGCTTCACGTCGTTCCAGTCACTTTCAAGCGCCCAGTCGGAGTTGCCACCGACGCTTACCTGCAGAGGCTTGGGAAGCTTCGTGAGGTCAAGGTGCATTCGTGTTTCGGCGGTGAAGGCATCGACATCGTCCACGGCATCAACGTCTGCGACGCGCCAGTCGCCAACATGCTTTAAAAGCGGAAGCACGTCATCAATCGTGTGGAAGGACTGAATGAGGCCGCCGCGGGAGAATCGCCAGCGGCGCGAAAGCGGGCTGTAGCCCACGCGCTGCACAAGGCGGGAAGACGACACCGTTTTGTTTGCCCAGTACCATCGAGGACGCTCCAGCCGGAATTCGTACTCAAAATAAAGCGCGATGCCGCGCTTCATGCTGTCAATGAGCAACTCTGGAAGGTCAAACTCCCAGTCTGCCGTGAGGTAGAGGCCGGGAGTGATGTCTTGCGTGACGCGAGCAAGCTGCGCCTGCATGAGTTGCGCGTCGGTGCCTGCAGCGCGCGCCACAAAGCTCGTCGACAGGAACATCGGCGAGGCGAGGGCGCAAGCACACAGTTGACGGCGCGTGAGCATGGAAATCAGGCGGCAGTTTTTGTTAAGAGAGCGTAGAAGAAGCCGTCATGGGGGCCGGCCACTCCGAATTCATCGGCGCCGCCCGTCGTCGGCAGAAGTCGCAGCCTGCTTTGCGTCAGCCCTGGAAGCGGTGTTTCTGCCGCATCACAATGGCGCTTCAAGAAGCTTTGAATCTGATTTTGACCTTCCTCATCGAAGATTGAGCATACGACATAGAGAAGTCTTCCGCCAATTTTGAGGCAGGGCCAGAGTGCTTCCAGGAGCTTTTGTTGTTGTTTTGCCAGTTCTGTGATGTCTCGGGGCTCGCGAAAGAAAACGATGTCGGGGTGGCGGCGCACGATGCCGCTTGCGGTGCAGGGGGCGTCCAGCAAGATAGCGTCAAAGGGCTGGCCGTCCCACCAGGCGCCGGTTTCCGCTGCATCGGCACGAGCAACGCGGGCGGCAAGTTGCAGGCGAGTGAGATTTTCCTCAATGCGGGCGGCGCGAACGGGATCGATTTCAAGCGCCGTGACGTCGCAGTCCTCCACTTCCAGAAGGTGTGCTGTCTTGCCGCCAGGGGCGGCGCAGGCGTCCAAAATTCGCTCCCCCTTTTTCGGGGACAGAAAGTGTGCGGCGAGCTGGGCGCCGGCGTCCTGAACGCTGACGAGGCCTTCCTTGAAGCCGTGAAGCAACTCCACTGGCACGGGGTCAGCGACGAGAACGGCCTCGCGGCTGATGAGCGCGGCCTTTTGTCCAACTGCTTGCGCGGCGTTGCACCAGGCTTCGGGCGTTGTTTTGCGTTGGTTCACGCGCACCGTAAAGGGGGGCTTTGTGAGGTTGACGGTGAGAACGCGGTCAGCCGCTTCGCGGCCCAGCGTCTTGTCGAGCCGTTCGATCCACCAGCGAGGGGCGTTGAATTTCAGACAGGGATCGCGCATCAGGTCATTAAGGAGCGTTTCCTTGTCTCGTGTGAATCGGCGCAGGCAGGCGTTGAGAAAGCCGGCGGCGAATTCGGTTTCAGAAGCTGACTTGGCGGCAGCGATGGCTTCGTTTACGACGGCATAGGCCTTTTCCGGACGATCCAAGAGTTCGGAAAGTGCGCAGGCAAGAAGGTGCCGAACGGCAGGGGCGGGTGGCCGGTTGGCGAGCTTTTTAATGAGGCTTTCCGTGAGAAGGGCTCGGCGCATGGCGCTGTAGACGAGCGACTGCATGGCCGCCTTTTCTTCTCGGGAGGCGTCGGCTCCGGCGAGCGTGAGCGCCTTTTCCAGGGTGGCACCTTCTTCGATGAATTCCCGGGCCTTGGCGGCGAGCTTCAGGGACTCGCGCAACTTGACTCCGTTCATTTCAGCACCTCTCCGGCCTTGAGTTGAAGGCTCTGGGTGAAGGCTTGCGCTGTCATGGCCGGCTTGCCGGCGCGTTGCAACTTGGTGCAGGCGACGGCGCCCTGACCGCAGGCAACGACAACCGTGTCGCCGACGGCGAGAATTTCCCCTGGGGCGCCTGTGCCTTCTGTGGAGCGGGCAAACCAGATTTTGACAGTTTCGTCCCCGCGCAGTGCGGTAGAGCCGGGGAAGGGAGAGAACGCGCGGATGCGGGCCGCGACGTCGCTAGCGTCGCGCGTCCAGTCGATGGGGCTTTCGCTTTTAAGAAGCTTTTTGGCGTAGGTGACGCCTTCGGCAGGCTGCGGGCGGTGCGTGAGGGTGTCAGGCGAGGTCAAAGCGTCAACAATAAGCTGGGCGCCTACGGCTGTCAGGTCTTCCGTCAGCGTGGCGGCGTCATGGTCTTCCGTGATAGCGACGGGGTGAGAGAGGATGATGTCGCCTGTGTCAAGACCGATGTCCATTTTCATGAGGTCCACGCCAGTGGCGAGATCCCGGGCCTCAATCGCTCGGTTGATGGGCGCTGCGCCGCGCCATCGCGGCAGGAGAGACGCATGGATGTTGATGCTTTTGATGTCGCCGTCGCGGCCGATTCCACGGGCGGCGTTCAAGGCGCGCTCCGGCAGAATCAGACCGTAGGCGGCGACGACGAAGACGTCGCTGTTGGAATCTTCAAGCGCCTTCAGGGCGGCTTCGCTCTCTGCGCCTCCCTTCTCTGTTCGAAGCGTCAGCGGCGTAAGGACAGGCAGTTCGTTTTCAAGCGCCACCGCTTTGACGGCGGAGGGCTTGAGCTTCATGCCGCGGCCGCTAGGCCGGTCTGGTTGCGTCAGTACAAGCGTGATGGTGTGGCCGGCCGCTATAAGTGCCTTGAGTGCGGCGGCGGCAAAATCCGGCGTTCCGGCAAAAGCAATGCGCATGAATGGAAGTCTCCGCGTCGGGAAGTCAGGGCCGGGCACAAGACGGCCCGGCAAGGTTTGGAAAGAAATTGTACCCGCAGCAGGTCGGCGCCCTGCGGGCCTTATCATGCGGTTGTTTGTGATTTCCCGAGTGATTGAAATGAGTTCTTCCCGCGCGATGGATCTGGCCTGCCGAACTTACGGCGATCCGCACATGCCGCCTTTGGTGCTGCTGATGGGGCTGACTACGCCTGCGGCAGCATGGCCTGAGCCCTTCATCGCTTCTTTGGTGCAAAAGGGGCTGTACGTGGTGACGCCGGACAATCGCGACTGCGGCGCGAGTCCTGCATCGCAGGGGGACGTGACGCCTCGCGAGCTCTTTTTTTCCATTGTTCGCTATGTGCTGGGGGGCGCCGTGGCGGCGCCTTACACGCTGACGGACATGGCGGACGACACGCTTCGGCTCATGGATCAGCTGGGGCTCGCAAAGGCGCATGTTGCAGGCGTTTCGCTGGGGGGCATGATCGCGCAATGCGTGGCGCTGAAGGCGCAGCATCGCACGCTGTCGCTTGCCTGCCTGTCCACGGCGTCGGGAAATCCCCGCACGGGGCTCGGGAAGTTTCGGGCGCTGAAGGCGATTCTCGCATCGCCTGACGCACGAATGGATCCGAAGGAGCATCTCAAGAAGGTGATGGAGACGATCGGAACGCCCGGTGAATCGTATGACGACGCCTTCGTTGAGAAAGTGCTTCGGGCGGCTTCAGCGAATCCAGATGCTGTAGCGGGCGGGAGACGTCAGGTGATGGCGCTTCTCGCTGAAGGCAACCGCAATGCGCGGCTGAGGCAGCTTTTTGTGCCGACGCTGGTTATTCACGGGCTGGCGGATCCGCTGCTGCCGCCGGCGGCCGGAAAGGAGCTTGCCTCTGTCATTCGTGGCGCTGAATTTCTGGGCATTCCCGGCATGGGGCATGACATTCCCCAAAAGCATTGGGAGACGATTGCAGGGGCCATGGCGCGACATTGTTATGACGCAGCACGGAAAACCCGCGCTTAGAAAATAGAAAATGCCCGCTGATTTTGCGGGCATTTTTAGGTGGTGAGGAAAAAATCAGACGCTGGCTTTTTCCTTGGCTTCCCGGGCCTTTTCCTTTCTGAGCTTGGCAAGCTTTGTGACGGCGCGGCCTTTTTTCAAGCGGCTCAAGTGATCAACGAACACGATGCCGTTCAAGTGATCCGTCTCATGCTGCACGCAAACGCTCAGAAGTTCATTGCAGTCGATTGAAATCGGCTTTCCATCGAGATCCTGCGCCGTGACTCGGACGCGGGCGGGGCGGGAGACTTTTTCGTAGACGCCGGGCAGGGACAGGCAGCCTTCCTCGCACTCGACCTCTTCGGGGGAAAGAGGCTCCACCACCGGGTTGACGAGCGTCATGAGCTGATTTTTTTCTTCGCTGATGTCGATCACCACCATGCGGATCAGCTTGCCGATTTGTGGCGCAGCCAGACCGACGCCTGGCGCCTTGTACATGGTTTCCGCCATGTCGGCTGCCAGTTTTTTCAGGTCGTCGTTGAATTCGGTGACAGGCTCGGCCACGGCGGCAAGCCGCGGGTCGGGATACTGAACGATGCTCAGAAGGGCCACGAAAGAAATCTCCAGAGATGAAACGGTGCTGTCCGTCAAAGAGCTGATAGGATACAGCAGAGAATGTGCGGAACGCCTTGTATGTGCGCAGATCCAACCTTTAATGATACCGCCCGCGGCATAGATCGATTGAGTGACGAGGAGCTTCTCGCCTGGCTCAGGATTGCCCGCGTCTATCGAGGGCGGGCGAAGGAGGCGCTGCGGCTTGTGGCGGCCTTCGGGCTGCCGGAGGCGATTTTTGAGGCCCCTCGATCTCGCGTAAAGGACAAGATCGGTCGCGAGGCGGCCATGGCGCTCTTTGATGGTGGTGTCGAAGAGGAGGCGCAGCGGGCGCTTCACTGGCTGCGCCGGACGGGGACGGCGGATGCGGTTTTTTTGACCGATTCCGATTACCCGAGGGAGCTCATTGAGTCTGGCACGGGGGACGTGCTCTTCTTCATTCGAGGCCGGCGCCAGACGCTTGCTCGACCGCGGGTGACGCTTCTCATCACGGCCAAGGCGGACGCGGAAGGTCGACGCAATCTTTCGGAATTTGCCGCGGCGCTCGCTCGGCGCGGCGTGGCTTGCGTCTTTTCCATGGAAAATGAAGCCGAGAAGGCGGGGGCGGCGGCCTTGGAAGTCGAAGGCGGTGCGGTCATTGTCTCCGCCTCCGGACCGGATCGAGTGCCCGCTGCCTGTCTAGACGTCTGGCGCCGGGCGGAGAAGAGCGGAATGATTCTTACGGGTGAATTTCCAGGAACTTCCGGCGCGGAGGCGGGACGTGAACCGAGGAACCATCTGCTGGCGGGATTGAGCCGAGGCATTCTGGTGATTGAAAGCGAGCGACGGGATCCTGTGCTTGAAGTCACGCGCCTTGCGGCGGAGTTGGGGCGCGACGTGGCGGCGGTCCCGGGCTCCATTCACTCTCGAACCTACAAGGGTAATCACTTGCTCATTCGGCAGGGGGCAAAGCTCACGGAATGTCTGGAGGACATCGTGAAGGACTTTGGTCTTGAAGACGCCTTGGAATGAAAAAAAGCGACGGGTCGCCACTCAGTCGTCACGAAAAGACAGTATGCTAAAAAAAGACACCGCCGTTCGAGAGAAAGCCGGACGGTGAATTTTTTAGCGGCAGCGCTTCGGGCGCTGTTAAGTATGAAGACACTCATCATTGCAGAAAAACCGTCGGTGGCGACGGACATTGCCCGCGTCATCGGCGGACTCAAGAAGAACGGCGACTATTACGAAGGCGACGATTACATCGTCGGCAATGCGCTGGGCCATTTGCTGGAGCTTGCCTGCCCCGAAAAGTATGAGGTGAAGCGCGGCAAGTGGACGTTTGCGCACCTGCCGGTGCTGCCGCCCACGTTTGACCTGAAGCCGATTTCGCGCACGGCGGACAAGCTGAAGAGTCTCTCAAAGCTCATCAAGCGTGAAGATGTTGGTGAAATTGTCAACGCATGTGATGCGGGACGAGAGGGGGAGCTGATCTTCCGCTACATCATGCAGGCGACGAAGGCGACGAAGCCGATCAAGCGCCTGTGGCTGCAGTCGATGACGGCTTCTGCCATTCGCGAGGCGCTGGGGCATCTGCGCACGGATGAAGAGATGCAGTCTCTGGCAGCGGCGGCGAAGTCTCGTTCTGAAGCCGACTGGCTCGTCGGCATCAATGGCACCCGCGCCATGACGGCTTTCAATAGTCAGGGGGGCGGCTTCTTTCTCACGACCGTGGGCCGTGTGCAGACGCCGACGCTGGCGATTGTGGTGAAGCGTGAAAACGAAATTCGCGCCTTCCGTCCCAAGGACTACTGGGAGGTGAGTGCGACGTTTTCGATTCCCGGCGCGGAATACGACGGCCGCTGGTTTGATCCGGCCTTCAAGAAGGAGGCGAGTCGCCCTGAACTTCGGGCCGAGCGACTCTTTGACGAAAAAGCGGCGCAGGCGGTGGCCGATCGCTGCCGTGGAAAAACGGGAACGGTGGAGGAGACGAGCAAGCGCTCGACGCAGCTCTCTCCGCAGCTCTTTGACCTCACGAGCCTGCAGCGTGAGGCCAACAACAAATTCGGCTTCTCTGCGAAGACCACGCTTTCCATTGCGCAGAGCCTTTACGAAAAGCACAAGGTGCTCACCTATCCGAGAACGGATTCCCGTGCGCTGCCTGAGGACTACCCTGCTACCGTGCGTGAGACGCTGCAGCACGTTTCTCAGATGGCTTCCTTCAAGGCGCCGGCGGAAAAAATTCTTGAAAACAACTGGGTGAAGCCCAACAAGCGCATCTTCAACAACGCTGGCATCAGTGATCACTTTGCCATCATCCCGACGCTGACGATGCCTGCTGGTACCATGTCGGAAGCCGAGCGCAAGGTTTATGACCTGGTGGTGCGCCGCTTCATGGCGGTGTTCTATCCGGCGGCGGAATACGACGTGACGACGCGCATCACGACCGTTGGCGAAGACCACTTCAAGACGGAAGGCAAGGTGCTTGTCAATCCGGGCTGGCTGGAAATCTACGGCAAGACCGGCACGGGCGAAGGAACGCTCGCGGCGTTGGGCGGCGCCAAGACGGTAGCGGTTGAAGCCGTGGACGTGACGAAGGATGAAACGCGCCCTCCTGCCCGTTATACGGAAGCGACGTTGCTCTCAGCCATGGAAGGCGCCGGCAAGCTCGTTGAAGATGGCGAACTTCGTGACGCCATGGCCGAAAAGGGGCTGGGAACGCCGGCGACGCGCGCTGCCATCATTGAAAACCTCATTGACCAGACCTACATGGTGCGTGACGGCCGGGATCTTCGGCCGACCGCGAAGGCGCAGCAACTTTTCTCTCTTTTGAAGGGGCTGGGCATTTCAGCGCTTTCTGATCCGAAGCTCACCGGTGAATGGGAGTACAAGCTCGCCCAGATTGAGAAGGGCCGTCTCTCCCGCGATGACTTCATGCAGGAGATTCGCGGCATGACGACTGACATCGTCGAAGCCGCCAAGCGTTACGAAGGCGACACGGTGCCCGTGGAGCATCCGGCGCATCTTGAGCACCGGTGCCCCAAGTGCGGCGGTGAAATTGTGGAGAACTATCGCGGCTTTGCGTGTACGACGAAGGGGTGCGACTTCCGGCTGCCCAAGCATCCGGCGGGTCGTACCTTTGAAGTGTCGGAGGTGGAGGAGCTTCTTGCCAAGGGGACGATCGGTCCTCTGACAGGCTTTACGAGCAAGCTGGGGCGCCCCTTTGCGGCGGCGTTGCGTCTTAACGCTGACTGGCAGCTGGAGTTTGATTTTGGCGATGGCGCCAAGGAGGATGATGCGGAAGATACGTCCAGCTATCCTGTGATCGGCGTGTGTCCGAAGTGCTCGGGCCGCGTACTGCAGGGGCCGGCGGCCTACTTCTGCGAGCACTCTCGTGGCAGCGCCAAGACCTGCGACTTCCGCATCGGGCGCGTCATTCTGCAGCAGGAGGTGGAGCCCGAAGAGGCACAGAAGATTCTGACCACTGGAAAGTCGGACCTGCTTCCCAACTTCGTCTCCAATCGAAGCCATCGAAAGTTCAAGGCCTATCTCGTTCTTGACAAGAAGACCGGCAAGGTGGGTTTTGAATTTGAAGCGCGTGAGCCGCGCACAGGTGCCACGACGGCGGCGAAAACAACCGCGAAGAAGACGACGTCAAAGAAAAAGGCCTGAACTCCTTCCTTGGATGGTGGGAGAAGTGCTCAGACAGGTTGACGGAGACTAACAAATCAACGCTTGGCCCGTTTTTCTTCAACGATGTCATGAGGCCGGCCGGTAAACTCCACCTGACACCCCGCGCACTCCTACAGCGAGAGGAGTGCGCTTTTTTCTTGCTTCCGGCTGAGGCGCCGGCAGCTTCTAGCGGAGAATTTCATGCGGATGAAGTCATTTTGTCTGGCCGTCGCCCTGGCGAGCGCGGCGCTCAGTGTGCAGGCCGGCCCTGTGTTGGATGCGGTTCGCGCCCGCGGTCAGGTGATTTGTGGTGTGAACACTGCTGCTCCCGGCTTTGCCGGTGCCGACAGCCGCGGTCATTGGAACGGGCTCGATGTGGATACGTGCCGCGCCGTGGCAGCGGCTGTTTTGGGCGACGCCCAGAAGGTGAAGTTCGTCCCGCTGTCTTCGCCCCAGCGTTTTACGGCGTTGCAGTCTGGCGAAATTGATGTTCTTTCTCGAAACACGACGTGGACGCTGACGCGTGACGCCAGCATGGGCGCCGTTTTTGCGGCCATCAACTATTACGACGGCCAGGGCTTCATGGTTCCGAAGAAGCTCGGCGTGAAGACGGCGAAGAAGCTGAACGGCGCCACCGTCTGCTTGCAGACCGGTACGAGCTCCGTGCAGGCGATCGCTGACTATTTCAAGGCGAACAACATGAAGTTCAAGCCCGTGATGTTTGACACCACGGAAGCTACGCAGAGCGCCTTCCTTTCCGGCCGTTGCCAGGTCTATACGACCGACATGAGCGACTTGGCCGGCGCTCGCACTCGCGCTCGCAATCCGCAGGACTTCGACATTCTTCCCGAGACGATTTCGAAGGAGCCTCTGGGTCCCTCCGTTCGCCGCGGTGATGATGAATGGTTCCAGATTGTTCGCTGGTCTTTCTACGCGATGGTGGAAGCCGAAGAGAATGGCCTCACCTCCCAGAACGTGGATGAAGCTCGTGCGACGAGCAAGGTGCCTCAGGTGATGCGTCTGGTGGGCACTGGAGATGACGCCGGCAAGTTGTTGGGCCTTGACAAGGACTGGTCGTACCGCATCATCAAGCAGGTGGGCAACTATGGCGAAAGCTGGACGAAGAACTTCGGGCCGGCGACGCCGCTGAATCTGCCTCGCGGTCTCAACAATCTCTGGACGCAGGGCGGCATTCTCTACGCGCCCCCGATTCGCTGATCGCTTGAAAGTCGCTTGACGCAAGGAAGGCCTGCCGGACGATGGTTTCGGTCAGGCCTTCCTTCGTTTGAGACGAAAAGAAAAACTTATAATCCGGCCTTTGGCAATTTACCCCCAGATCAAAGCTTCCCTCATGCAGACCGGTCTATCCCAGCAACAGGAACAGCCAGGCGTTGACGCCGCCTGTCGTCGGCGTCAGGCGGCGCAGCGCCGTCACAGCCTCTTTGTGCAAGCGGCCGTCGTGGCGGTTGTCGCTGCCGTCATCTACTGGCTCGCAGGCAATGTGATCGACAACCTCGATCAACGAAACATCCGCAGCGGCTTTGAATTTCTGAAAAATGCCGCCAACATCGAAATTGGCGAGTCAAGTCTTGCGTTCACATCCTCGGACAGTGTGGCGCGGGCATTCTTCATCGGTTTGCTCAATACGCTCAAAGTGTCCTTCTTCGCCGTGATTTCAGCGACGGTTCTGGGCATCGTTGTGGGGCTCATGCGTCTTGCGGCGCATCCGGTGTTGCGGATGCTGGGAACGGCGCATGTGGAGTTCTATCGAAACATTCCGCTCATCATCCAGCTTTTTGCGATCTATCTTCTCATTACGGAGCTTCTGCCGATGAGCACGGAGGCGGCGAGCCTCGGCGGCTGGGCCTTGCTTTCCAAGGCGGGGCTACAGGTGGCGGTGCCCAATCAGGAGCTTTTGAGCTTTGCGGCGGCAGGGCTCTCCGGCATTCTCATGCTCTTTCTCGTGCGGCTTCACGCCGCCCGCTCCATGACGGGACTGATGGCGAACCTTTCGGGGGTTCTTGCGGGATTCTTCACGGCCGTCGTTGTATGGGTTGTCTTTGGTTTTTTGAGCGGCTGGAGCAAGCCCGTGGTGGAGGGCTTTTCGATTGAAGGGGGCGCAGCGCTGTCGCCGGAATTTCTGGCGCTCTGGCTGGGGCTGACGCTTTTTACGTCGGCAGCCATTGCGGAGATCGTTCGCGCCGGCGTCATTGCCGTGCCGGCCGGTCAGTGGAATGCTGGGCTGGCGCTTGGCATGAGCCGCGTGCAGACGGTGAGCTACATCATCTTCCCGCAGTCGATGAAGCTCGCGGTGCCGCCTCTGGCGAGCCAGTACATGAACCTCACGAAGAACTCGTCGCTTGCCGTGGTGATCGGCTACCCGGACCTTGTGGCAATCGGCAACTCCACCATCAACATCACGGGGCAGGCGCTCGAAGTCATCCTCCTAATCATGGCGGTCTATCTCACGATCAATCTCGTGATCAGCGTGTTGATGAATGCTTTGAATGCTCGTGTGACGCGGGCGGCGCGATAAGGAGAAGAGCATGATGAAAACGTATTCTCCCAGCCTGCGCCGAACCTGGTTTGAAAACTTGCGCGATCGTTTTTTTTATAGCCGTACGGCGACCGGCATCTCCATCGTGGCGGGCTTTTTTCTGGCTGTGCTGGCGGTGGTCTTGTTCCGCTGGGGCGTCACGAACGCCGTGTTTCGCGCGGACGCGGACGCGTGTTACGCCGCGGGCGGCGCCTGCTGGGGCTTTGTGACAGAAAAGTGGCGCCTCATTCTTTTCGGGCGCTACAACTACGACGAGCAATGGCGTCCGGCGGTGGCGACCCTTGTGATCGTTGGCATGCTGGTGCTGACGGCGTGGCCTGCGATGTGGGTGAAGCCGCGTTCGCGCTGGCTGACCGGAGGCTGGATTGCAGCTTTCGTGGTGTTCTTCACCCTCATGGCGGGCGGTGTTTTTGGTCTGGCGCCGATTGACAGCGACAACTGGGGCGGTCTGCCGCTTACGGTGATTCTCACGCTGCTCGGGATGAGCGTCTCGGTGCCGATTGGCATCGTGCTGGCGCTGGGGCGCCGCAGCGAGATGCCGCTCGTTCGGCTTTTGAGCACGGGCTACATCGAAATCGTTCGCGGCGTGCCGCTTATCACGGTGCTTTTTGTTGCAAGCTTCGTCTTTCCGCTTCTCATGCCGGCTTCAGTGCGAATCGAGCCTTTCTGGCGCGTTGTCTGGGGCATCATTCTTTTTCAGGCGGCCTACATGGCGGAGACGGTTCGCGGCGGCTTGCAGACGATTCCTCGGGGGCAATTTCTGGCAGCGGATTCGCTGGGGCTGAAGCGCTGGCAGGTTTATCTGCACGTGATTCTCCCGCAGGCGCTCGTGGCGGTGATTCCAGCGTTTGTGAATTCGCTACTCTCCACCTTCATGGACACGTCGCTTGTGACAGTGGTGTCGATGTTCGATCTCACAGGGAGCCTGCAGCTTGCGCTGGGCGACGCCAAATGGCGCGATTTCTTCCGTGAGGGCTACATCTTCATTGCGGCGATTTACTTTGTCGCGAGCTTCATCATGAGCCGCTACAGCCAGTGGCTTGAGAAGCGGCTTCAAGGCAGCAAGCGCAATACGGCGCTTAACTTCTGACGATTCCAACGCGGCGCGGCATGGACAGGCTTTTCCGTAAAATGCCGCGCATTCTTTTTCTCTAACGAAGGCGAAATGACGGAACTGAAGCCCGTTTATGAGCACGAGGTGCCGTTGCCCGCGACAGCTGTGGCGGGGGCGGCGGCTGCGGCAGCGGTTCGCGCGCGTCTAGTTGCCGTACTGACGATGTTCGTGCGCCGCCCCGAGCTTTTGATTGATGGACTTTGCTGCCGGCGAGTAACGGAACATGAAAGCGATGCGGGCGCTCTCGTTTTTGAGCGGGAGCTCGTCGCGGGCCGCATGACTTTCGCGGATGCCGTGACGGTGACGGACGATCGCGTGCTTTTTGCCGTGCCTGCCGCTGGCGACATGCGGGCTTCGACCTTTGCCATCGAAATCACTGGAGGCGACGGAACGGACTTCGTTCTTCGCTTTCACTACGAGGAGGACGCCACGGCGGTTCTTCCCGAAAATCTTCAGACGCTGCGCATCAAGGCGTGGCGCGCCAAGGATCAGGATCTGGCGGCTTGGTGCGTAAAGCAGCTGGGCTTCTAACCATTTTTTATTGAAGTGACTATGACGGAACTCGACACGGCGGCTCAGAGCCGCATCATGGAACGAATTGCGCTCTTGATCGGCGCCAAGCGAGCCCAGGTTCAGGCGGCGGTGGATCTTTTGGACGAGGGCGCCACCGTGCCGTTTATTGCGCGCTACCGCAAGGAGGCGACGGGCGGGCTCGACGATACGCAGTTGAGAAACTTGCAGGAGGCGCTCGTTTATGGCCGTGAAATGGAAGAGCGCCGAGCGGCGGTGATCGCGTCGATCACTGAGCAAGGCAAGATGACGCCGGAGCTTCTCTCGCAGATTGAAGCCGCGGACAGCAAGCAGCGAATCGAGGACCTTTATCTTCCGTACAAGCCCAAGCGCCGCACGCGGGCGCAGATTGCCATTGCCGCGGGCCTTGCGCCGCTTGCGGACAAGCTGCTGGCGGATCCGACGCTCAATCCCGAAAGCGAAGCTGCGGCGTTTGTGTCGACGGAAAAGGGCGTGGCGGACGTGAAGGCGGCTTTGGACGGCGCGCGCGACATTCTCGCCGAGCGCTTTGCCGAAAATGCTGACATGCTCGAGATGCTTCGCAACTGGCTCTGGACGCATGCCTTCATCGTTTCCGCTGTGGTGGAAGAAAAGCGAAACACCGAAGAGGCGGCAAAGTTCCGTGACTACTTTGACTACAGCGAAGGCATCAACGAGGTGGCAAGTCACCGGGCGCTGGCGCTCTTTCGCGGGCGTCAGGAAGGGGTTCTCACGCTGAAGATGCTCCTCACCGAAGAGGAGGAAGCGCTTCCGGTGCATCCCTGTCAGGCGAAAATCGCTGAATTTCTCGGCATTGAGAACAAGGGACGCGCAGCGGACGGGTGGCTTGCGGGCGTCATGCGCTGGACGTGGCGCGTGAAGTGTCTCACGACGCTTGAAACGGATCTTTTTGCGCGGCTTCGCGACGAAGCGCAGGAAAAGGCGATCGGCGTTTTCGGCACGAATCTGAAGGATCTGCTCTTGGCGGCGCCGGCCGGTCACAAGGGCGTCATCGGACTGGATCCCGGCATCCGCACTGGCGTGAAGGTGGCGGTGATTTCTGATACGGGCGCCGTTCTGGAGACGGGAGTCATCTTCCCGCACGAACCGCGTCGTGAATGGGACAAGTCGATTGAAATTCTCGCCGTCCTCGCCAAGCGCAACGGCAGCAAGCTCATTTCAATTGGAAACGGCACCGCCAGTCGTGAAACGGATCAGCTCGCCGCTGATCTTATCGCTCGGCATCCGGAGCTGGGACTCACCAAGGTCGTCGTGAGTGAAGCGGGCGCGAGTGTTTACTCGGCGTCAGCCTCTGCCGCAGCGGAGCTCCCCGGCATGGATGTGAGCTACCGAGGCGCCGTGTCGATTGCGCGCCGACTGCAGGATCCGCTGGCGGAGCTGGTGAAGATCGATCCCAAGGCGATCGGCGTGGGGCAGTATCAGCACGACGTGAATCAGACGGAGCTCGCCCGAAAGCTCGACGCTGTGGTGGAAGACTGCGTGAATGCCGTGGGCGTCGATCTCAACACGGCGTCGGCTGCGCTGCTCGGCCGCGTCTCCGGCCTCACCGGGACGCAGGCGAAGGCGATCGTCGCCTATCGCGATGCCAATGGCGCCTTTGCTGATCGCAAGGCGCTTCTTAACGTGCCGCGTCTTGGCGCGAAGACCTTTGAACAGGCAGCGGGCTTTTTGCGCATTCCCGATGGTGCCAATCCGCTTGACGCCTCTGCCGTGCATCCGGAGTCCTATCCGGTGGTGGAGCGCATCCTGAAAAAAACAGGGCTGGAGATCAAGAGTCTCATCGGCAATGAGGCGGTGCTTCATGCGTTGCATGCAGTGGAATTTACGGACGAGAAATTCGGTCTTCCCACGGTGACGGACATTCTTTCGGAATTGGAAAAGCCGGGGCGCGATCCCCGTCCCCAGTTCAAGACGGCGAAGTTTGCTGACAATGTGCACACGCTCTCTGATCTTGCGTCTGGCATGGAGTTGGAAGGCGCCGTGACGAACGTCGCCGCCTTCGGCGCCTTTGTGGACATCGGCGTGCATCAGGACGGGCTTGTGCATGTTTCTGAACTTGCGGACCGCTTCGTGAAAGATCCGCGTGACGTGGTGAAAGTGGGCGACATCGTGAAGGTGCGGGTGCTGGATGTTGACGTTGCCCGAAAGCGCATTTCACTTTCGATGAAGTCGAAGTCAGCAGGCGATCGCACCAAGCTTTCTCATGGCGCCCACTCGGCGGGCGGCCAGAAGCCAGCGATGAAGCGTCCGGCGGAAAAGCCTTCCTCTGGCGCCATGGCAGCGGCCTTTGCTGGTCTGAAGCTGCGGCGATGAGACTGGGCAAGCGTTAAGACGCGGGCGGCAACCTTTGCAGTGACAGGGGTTGCCGCTTTTTTT
Organism: uncultured Oscillospiraceae bacterium; assembly: GCA_963587345.1. Taxonomy (GTDB): domain Bacteria; phylum Pseudomonadota; class Gammaproteobacteria; order Burkholderiales; family Burkholderiaceae_F; genus Duodenibacillus. The sequence goes on from CAVACW010000001.1 coordinate 109,801, forward strand.
CTGCTGGATGCCGGGGGTAGGGAAAAGTGTGTAGTAATATCCCGCGGTTTATGGCTCATTTTGTGTGGAGAATCCCGCATGTTTGATTTGAAGACTCTGCCCCCCGTGAGGGCCGACGTGACGGAAACGGCCCTGAAGCTCAAGGCCGATTCGCGCATCGCGAAGTGCCTTGCGGACCTGAAGCGCGATGAAGAAAAGACGCTCGCTGACCAGATCGCCATTACGGAAGTCGAGGCGCCGCCTTTTCACGAAAAGGTGCGCGGAGAGGAGTTGATGCGCCGATTCCGGGAGCTGGGTCTTGCGGACGTCACCATGGACAGCGAGGGCAACGTCATTGCCGTGCGTCCGGGAACGCTGAAGGGCGAGGGACCGCATTTGGTGCTCGCAGCGCATCAGGACACGGTGTTTCCTGTGGGCACTGACGTAAAGGTTCGCAATGAGAACGGCATTCTTCATGCGCCTGGCATCAGCGATGATGCGCGTGGTCTTGCGGTGAATCTGCAGGTGCTTCGCACGCTACAGGAAGAAAAGATTGAAACCGTGGGCGACATCTATTTTGTTTGCACGGTGGGCGAAGAAGGCAACGGCGACCTGCGCGGTTCAAAGTACCTTTTCCACAAGTCCGGTCTGGCGATTGACGGCTTCATTTCCGTGGATGGCGTGGATGTCGGCCGGCTGCTTTACGCCGCCACCGGCTCCAAGCGCTATCGCGTGCATTTTGACGGTCCTGGCGGTCATTCCTGGAAGGCCTTCGGCACGCCCTCGGCAATCCATGCCATGGGCCGTGCCATCGCCAAGATCGCCGATGTGGAAACGTGCTCGGACCCGAAGACCACCTTCACCTGCGGTACGGTGGCGGGCGGCACGACCGTAAACTCCATTGCGGCGCATTGCGAGATGGAGCTTGACATGAGAAGCGCAGGCGCCAAGGAGCTCGTGGAGTTGGAAAAGCAGATTCTTCCTCTGATCGAGGCGGCCTGCGAAGAAGAGAACAAGCGCTGGGGCGCCGAGGGCGACAAGGCGGTGAAGCTCACGCTTGAACCCATCGGACATCGTCCGGGCGGCCAGCAGTCGCACGACGTGTCGGTGCTGCAGGCGGCTCGCGCGGCGATGCAGGAGCTGGGCATTGAGTTGAAGGGCTATGACGCGGCTTCCACCGACCACAATATCGCGGTGAACTGCGGCATTCCAGCGACGACGCTGGGGGGCGGCGGCTCTGAAGGGTTCAACCACAACGTGAAGGAGTGGTACGACCCGAAGGACGGCTATCTTGGCGCGCAGCTCGCTTTCTTCACGACGGTGCTTTTGACGGGCGTTGCCGGCGTGACGGAGCCGATGCTTGAGGTTCGCCCGAGAAAGTAGCAGGCGCGGATGAAAACAGAACCGGAGTCCCTTTGCTTTGGTGCGGGGCCCCGGTTTTTTTGTTGGCTACGGCTGACTGGCGCTCTGCACTTCTTCGCGCTTGACGACGACGGTGGCCAGGCACCCCGCCGCCGTGATGAGCGTCATGCCGATCGTCATTAGCCATGTGATGGCGTCGTCAAAGAAGAGCCAGCCGAAGAGGGTGGAGAAGGGAATCGCGGAAAAGCCCAGACACGACGAAAGGAGCATGTTGCCTGCGGCGTAGGCGCGCGTGGTGCAAAGCTGAGCGAGCGTCGCGGCGACGGCGATGCCTAAAAGATACGCCCCCGACTCCCAGGAGATGCTGTGAAAGCCTCCGGTAAAGAGCGTCCCGATGGCGCCACCCACGGTGCCGAAGAGCGTGAAGTAGAAGACGATGCGCCAGGAGGGCTCCTTCATGTCGCCCAGCTCCTTGATCTGCCAGTAGATGATGAGGTCGATGAAGGAGACGAAGAGACACATGAGGCTTGGTGTCAGCATGCCGGAGCCGAAAGAAGGCTGCAGGGCGATGACGACGCCAGTAAAGCCTGCCACGATCGCTAGACACAGCATCCAGGGCGCCTTCTTGTGCCGCAGGCAGGAGAGCACGATGAAATTCGCTGCCATGAAAAGGGGGGTCGTGTAGGTGAGCGTGATGTTGGTGCTCAGGGGCAGCAGTCCTAGTGTCATGAACCAGACGAGGACGGAGAGCGTTCCCAAGACGGAGCGCTTGATGTGGCCCCAGAAGTGCTCGGTTTTCAACGTGTAGTGGTGGTTCGCGACGAAGAAGGCGATGGAGAGGACGCCAAAGAGCGAGCGATAGAAGACGAGCTCCATGGCGCTGAAGTGCCCCGAGCAAAGCTTCACAAACGCCGCCATGAGGGAAAAGAGCGCAGCGGCGGCAAGCGACCACAGAGACTGTTTGAGCATGATGCCAAGTGCGAAAAGAAGCCCGCAGGAAAAGGCTCCCTGCGGGCGAATTTTCCGGAATCCTTTAGCGAGAGGTCCGGCTCATCAGCGCGTTGAGAATGATGGCGCCGAAGGTGGCGGTGCCGATGCCGCCGAAGGTGAAACCGAAGAGGTTCAGGGCAAAGTCGCCGCCCCCGAGAATGAGGGTGACCGCAGCGACGATGAGATTTCGATTGTCGCCGAAGTCAACCTGATTCACGACCCAGATGCGGGCGCCGGCGATGGCGATGAGGCCGAACACGACGATCGAGGTTCCGCCCAGAATCGGCTGCGGAATCGTGTGAATCACAGCGCCGAACTTGGGGGAGAAGCCGAGAATGATCGCAAAGCAGGCGGCGATCACGAAAAGAAGCGTCGAGTACACGCGGTTGGCGGCCATGACGCCGATGTTTTCGCCGTAGGTTGTGACGCCGGTGCCGCCTACAGACCCGGCGACGATCGTTGCAATGCCGTCGCCGAGGAACGCACGCCCCATGTATGGGTCAAGGTTGCGGCCCGTCATGGCGGTCACGGCCTTCACGTGGCCCAGATTTTCTGCAATGAGGATGATCACCACCGGCACGATGAGGAAGATCGCGTCCGTCTTGAATTCGGGCGACGTGAACTTCGGAATGCCGATCCAGTCTGCGTTGGCGATGATGGAAAAGTCGATGGGCTTGCCGAGACCGAGGCCGTTGGCGAGGATCATGTAGATGAAGTAGGCGAGGATGAGGCCCGCGAGGATGAGAAGCTTCTGCAGAAGGCCGCGTGTGTAGACCGCGACGCCGCCCACGCAGAGAACGGTGACGAGCGCCATCCAGTGGTCAAAGTCCGTCACGCCGCAGCCCTTTACGGCGGTGGGGGCAAGGTTGAGGCCGATTACGGCGACGACAGCGCCCGTGACGACCGGAGGCATCAGTTTTTCAATCCATTGCACGCCCGTGCCCATCACAATGAGGCCGACGATCGCGTAAACGACGCCGCAGGCGATGATGCCGCCCAGCGCTACGGCGATGTTGGGGTTGGCGCCGCCTCCGGCGTAGCCTGTGGCGGCGATCACGACGCCGATGAAGGCAAAGGAGGAGCCGAGGTAGCTCGGGACATGGCCGCCCACGATGAGAAAGAAGAGCAACGTGCCGATGCCGCTCATGAGCACGGCGACGTTCGGGTCAAAGCCCATCAGAAGCGGCGCCAGAATCGTGGAGCCGAACATGGCGACCACGTGCTGGACGCCCAGCGCTGCCATCTGGCCGGCTGGCAGCCGTTCGTCCGGACCGATGATGCCGTCCTTCTTCAGACGCCACTGCGGAAAGTACCCCATAACAATCTCCAAAAATTTTTTGCCGACTTGGTGAGAAATTCGCTCTGCGCCTGCAAAAACGGCGCAAATTGGTGGAATTCTATTGAGCTTTCTGATTTTCCGCCTGATTCTTCAGGAGGAGCTGGCTCAAAATGTGGGAAAATACGCATTCTTTTGTCTCAGGAAGCGGACAAGCTTACGGGCTGCAAGCACCGTCGGCAGTCGTTCGCTGTCGGCGTTGCTTGCAGCGGCGCCCTTTAAATTTCAACGGAAACGAATTCGGAATGTCCAAGCAGGCGATTCTTCGCGAAGTCAAACGTCGCCGCACGTTTGCCATCATTTCTCACCCTGACGCCGGTAAGACGACGTTGACGGAAAAACTGCTCCTCTTCGGGGGCGCCATTCAGATGGCGGGCGCCGTGAAGGGCCGCAAGGCAAGCCGCCATGCGACGAGCGACTGGATGGAAGTGGAAAAGCAGCGCGGCATCTCGGTGACGAGCTCGGTGATGCAGTTTGAGTATCAGGACCACATCATCAATCTCTTGGACACTCCGGGGCATGAGGACTTTTCGGAAGACACGTACCGAGTGCTGACTGCGGTGGACGCGGCTGTGATGGTGATCGACGCCGCCAAGGGCGTGGAAGCTCAGACGATCAAGCTTTTGAATGTCTGCCGCATGCGCAATACGCCCATCATCACCTTCATCAACAAGCTCGACCGCGAAGTGCGCGATCCGCTGGATCTGCTCGCTGAAATCGAGGACGTGCTTCATCTGCAGTGCTGCCCCATCACGTGGCCGATCGGCATGGGAAAGACGTTCCGCGGCGTGTACTCGCTCTTGCACAATCGCCTGCATCGCTTCACGGCGGGAACGGAGAAGATTGCCGCGGACGGCGAGGTGATCGAGGGACTGGACAATCCGCGCTTGGACGAGCTCTTTCCAATGGAGATCGGCCCGGTGCGCGAAGCGATTGAGCTTGTGCAGGGCGCGAGTGATCCCTTTGACCTGCAGAAGTTTCTTGCCGGCGAACAAAGCCCCGTGTTCTTTGGCTCCGGCGTCAATAACTTCGGCGTCGAAGACGTGCTGCAGGCCTTGGTGAACTGGGCGCCGCAGCCGCAGTCTCGAGACGGCGGCGCGCGTTCAGTGGAGCCCACGGAAGAGCCGTTTACGGGGTTTGTCTTCAAGATTCAGGCCAACATGGATCCGCGTCACCGCGACCGCATTGCGTTCTTCCGCGTGTGCTCCGGCTGCTACGCGCCCGGCATGAAGGTGCAGCACTTGCGCGAGGGGCGTGAAATGAAGATCGCCAATGCGCTCACCTTTATGGCCAATGAGCGCGTCCACATGGACGCCGCTTACGCGGGCGACATCATCGGCATTTACAACCACGGGCAGCTTCACATCGGCGACACGCTGACCGAAGGTGAGAAGCTCGGCTTCACCGGCATCCCGTACTTTGCCCCTGAACTCTTCCGTTCGGCTCGCGCTCGTGATCCCTTAAAGGGCAAGCAGCTTCACCAGGGTTTGAAGGAACTGGGAGAGGAAGGCGCCATTCAGGTCTTTGAGGGCGAATTCGGCAACTTGATGCTGGGCGCCGTGGGCCAGCTGCAGTTTGAAATCGTGGCCGAGCGTCTGGCGACGGAATACAAGGTGGACGCCATTTACGAGCCCACCGATGTGTCGACGGCGCGCTGGCTGGTGTTTCCGGACGAAGTGACGAAGAAAAACTTCATGAGCGAGCAGTCCAATCGTCTTGCTCGCGACTGCGAAGGCAACATCTGCTACATGGCGACGTCGATTTACAACCTGCAGACCACCATGAAGCACTGGCCCAAGGTGCAGTTTCTGACGACGCGTGAGCAGGGGCAGAAATTTGAATAAGGAATGGGTGATGATGGAAAAACTCGAATTTCGCCGCGCCAGCGCGGCTGATCTGGATTTGGTGACTTCGATTGAAGCGGAATGCTTCCCGGCGGCGGAGGCGGCGACTCGCGAGCAGTTTGCGGAGCGTCTGGCGGCCTATGGCGAGCACTTTTGGATTTTGGAAGCGAATGGCGTGGCTGTGGGCTTTATTGACGGCATGGTGACCGACAAGGAGACGATCAGCGACGATATGTTTGCAGACGCGTCGCTCAATGTGCCGGCAGGCGCTTGGCAGGCGGTCTTTGGCCTTAACGTGCTTCCGGCCTATCGCCGCCGCGGCTACGCCGCCAAGCTCGTGGAGAGGTTCATTGCAGAGGCGAAGAATGAAGGTCGCCGCGGCTGCATTCTCACCTGCAAGGACCATCTTCTGCACTACTACGCTCGCTTTGGCTTTGTGAACACCGGCGTTTCGGCGTCAGTTCACGGCGGCGCGAAGTGGTACGACATGCGCTTGGTGTTCTGAGGTGCCCCATGACAGTGCGCGCCGTGCTCTTTGATCTGGATGGAACGCTGGTGGATTCCGTGCCCGCGCTGACGGCGGGGTTGAACGACGTGTTGAGGCACTACGGCGCCTCGCCCATGGCTGAGAAGACCGTGGCCGATCTGGTCGGCAAAGGTGTTCGTCGCTTGATTGAAGACGTTTTCACCTTGAAGGGGCTGCCTTCGGACGCGGCGACGGTGGACGAGGCGGTGGCGCTTTACGTGAGTCGCAATGTGGCGCGGGGCAATCGGGACGCAAAGTTCTACCCAGGCGCCTTGGATGCGGTGAAGGCATTGCGGAGCGTCGGCGTGAAGACTGTGCTGGTGACGAACAAGGCGCGCGCCATGGTGGAGAGCTTCGTGCGCGACACGGGGCTGGGCGACTTTTTTGACGCCGTGGTGGCGGGGGACGACACGGCGCACCCGAAGCCCGCGGGTGACATGTTGCAACTAGGGGCCCAAAAGGTTGGCGTGGCGATCGCTGACTGCGTGATGGTGGGGGACTCCCGCAATGACGCGGAAGCCAGTCGCAATGCTGGGGCAGCAGTGCGGCTCGTGAAGACGGGGTACAACGAAGGCGTGCCAATCGAAGTCTGGGGGCCGGCAAACGGCTTTTCGGCAGTGTATGACGACGTGCCGGCGGCTCTGAAGGATTTCATCGGCTAGGCGCCGCCATCGGTTCAAGAAGAAAATCCCTGCGACGAACGGGCGGGAAGCCCGCGGATCGGCAGGGATTTTTTGTTTCGGGCTAGGGCGGGCGATCAGCGGATCGTGCCCTTGGTGCGCAGATTTTCCTGTGCTTCCCGGTAGGCCTTCATGGCGGCGGGGTGCAGCTCAAGCGCGCGCTCCAAAACCCCCTGCAGGTAGCTGATGGCGACGCCATAGTTCGTCATCGGCACGCCCTGACGCACGGCTTCGCGCACGCGGGAGAGCATGTGGCGTCGCGTCACGACGCAGCCGCCGCACTGAAGGATGAGCTTGTAAGGCGTCAAGTCCGTGGGGAAGTCCTTGCCGACGACGATGTCGATGTCAAGATCGCCTCCCACGGTCTTTGCGAGCCACCGGGGCAGCTTCTTGCGGCCAATGTCGTCGGGCTGCGGATGGTGCGAGCAGGTTTCGCAGATCATCACCTTGTCGCCGGGCTTCAAGAAGCCGATCATCGCGGCGCCGCGCGCCATCTCCACAAGGTCTGACTTGCAGTAGGCCATCTGAATGGAGAAGGTGGTGACCGGAATCGACGCGGGCGTTGCTTCGCACACTTTTTGCACCGCCTGACTGTCGGTCATCACAAACTTGGGCGGCGTCTTCAGGTCGGCGATCGCTTCGGCGACGCGGTTTTCACGCACGGTGAGACACTTGGCGTCGCTGTCGAGCGTTTCGCGCAGCGCCTGCACCTGCGGCATGATCATGCGGCCCTTGGGAGCGCCAGTGTCAATCGGCGTCACGAGAAGCACGGTATCGCCCGGATTGATGAGACCTTCCATCATGGGAAGGTCGGGTTCAGTGTCTTTCTTCGCCGTGGCGATGACGGCTGCTCGCAGGTTGTCTATGCCGTTCTTTTCTTTGGCGGAGACGATGACGAAGGGGAGGTGATGCGACTTGGCGATTTCAATGACGGCGTCGTCAGGCCGGGCGAGGTCCGCTTTGTTGAAAACCACGATAGCGGGCGTCTTGTTTTCCGCCACGGTCTTCATGAGGCCGGTTTCGTAGTCAGTCACTTCGCGGTTGTCGCAGACAATGAGCGCGATGTCCATCCAGCCCAGCACGGAAAGCGTCTTTTCGGTGCGCAGATGCCCGAGTTCGCCCACGTCGTCGATGCCGGCGGTGTCGATGAAGACGACGGGGCCGATCGGCGCAAGCTCGCAGGCCTTTTCCACCGGATCGGTGGTGGTGCCGGCGATGTCGCTTACGATGGCAATCGACTGATTGGTGAGTGCGTTGATAAGAGAGGATTTGCCGGCGTTGCGGCGACCAAAGAGACCAATGTGAAGCCGCAGGCCCTTCGGGGTCTCGAGGCGGCTCGGCATGTTGAGCGTAGGCGTGGCCATGATGTTATGGTTGGGGTCCGAGAATACAAACGATTCTAGGCAAGCAAGATTCATGCCTGCTTAGCAAGACGCCCGAAGGGCGGACCCTTCGGGCGTCTTTGAACTTACGCAGTCAGAAGACGGCGGAAATTACTTCTCGATATTGGTGCGGATGACATCCTTTTCGAGCCAGGTTGGCGCGTGGTGTTCCGCAGCTTCCCAGCTGATGTCGCCGGCGCCGATGCGCCAGATCGCGAGGAAGTGAGACATCGAGAGAAGCGCGAGCGGGATGTGGGCGCAGACGACGAGGACGGTGATGAACATCGAACCCCAGACGTGCACGTAGAACATCAGCTGGAACGCTTCCTTGCCGATGGCGGGAGCGAAGACCCAGAGGAGCCAACCCGTCACGATCAGCACATAGATCGCCGCCGTGAAGAGCAGGTAGGAGGCCTTCTGACCGCCGTTGTAGCGACCCTGAGGCGGAACTTCCACGGGGCCGAGCGGGATGTGGAAGAAGCGACGGGGGTAGCCGCCGAAGTTGAGGAACCAGCGGAACGTGTTGCTGTCCCAGGTGAGGCAGGCGTTCATCATCAGCGCGAAGCGATCCGGCGCAAAGAAGATGTAGCCGAAGAGGCAGAACGAGAACGCGACGCCAAGAGCGACGTGCCAGAACATCAGCATTTCGCCGGTGGCGGGTTCAAGATCGCACAGGTACACAATGGCGCCGGTGATGACGAGCGCAAACCACAGGATGGCGTTCAACGAGTGGAACACCTTGTCCGGCAGGTGGAAGCGAAGAATGCGAGCGTTGTTTTCAGACATGACGTATTCTCCTCGTTAGTGATGAAGGGCAAGCATGGAGCGCGGGCTGTAGTGCGTGTGCAGCAGACCGTACATCTTGTCGTCCATCGGAGCGCCGCCGAGGTCGCTGTAGATCTGGCGAACGACGGGGTTCTCGTGGGAGCTCGTCAGATGCATCTTCTGGCAAAGCTTGTCGTCTTTGTAGAGGCCGGCCTGGCGCGCAAGCAGAATGCAGTTGCGGTTGGCGAGGAGTTCAGAAACTCCCCAGCCGGTCGCGCCCGCAGCGACAGCGCACACGCCGATGACCTTGATCAGGCCGCGACGGCCGAGAATGACGCCGCAGGGGCGTTCAGTATATTCAAAGGTACGTGCCATTTTGTTTTAGATCCTTGTAGCAGCGGTGCTCATCGTAAGCGGGAAGAGGGGCTTCAGCCAGCCGGTGCCCACAGGCTGAACAGGCTGGCCGCCGCCGTTGACGCAACCGCCCGGGCAGTTCATGACTTCGATGAAGTGCCAGCGGCTGGGGTTGGAGCGGACGGTGTCGAGAACCTGACGCAGGGCCTGGTTGGAGCCGTTCACCACGCAGACGCGCAGATCGAAGGGCTTGTCAAGGCCGGGGATGGGAAGCGGAATCGTTGCTTCGACGTAGGAGTTGTCCGCGCCGCGAACCGGAAGAATGTCGGCGTTTTCGAGCTCCTTGCCCACGAGCACGCGGTAGGCCGTGCGAAGCGCAGCTTCCATCACGCCGCCCGAGCAGCCAAAGATGGTGGCAGCGCCCGTGTAGACGTCGAGGTTCTTGCGTTCGCGCTCCTTCGGGAGCTCGAGCGGATTGATGCCCTTGCGGCGGAAGATTTCCGCGATTTCGCGGGCGGTGACGACGGCGTCAACGTCCGGGAAGCGCGGCGTATCCGCGGGGATGCGGCCTTCTTTCGTGAGGAACTGCCAGGCCGAAGAAAGCTCCGGACGGCTGGCTTCCCAGATCTTCGCGGTGCAGGGCGTCACGGCGACGACGCGCACCTGGCGGGGATCGGTGTGATAGAGATGTTCAGAGGCCCACACCTTCGCGAGCACGCCGCCCATGCCGATCGGGCTCTTGGCGGTGGACACGTGAGGCATCATGTCGGCGGCCATCATTTCCATCTCGTGCACCCAGGCCGGGCAGCAGGAGGTGAAGTGCGGCAGCGGGTGGTGCGAAGCGCGTTCAAGCTGCGGCGCGCGTTCGCCCAGAACCCAGTAGCGGACCTTGTTCACGAACTCCGTGCCTTCTTCCATGATGGTCTGGTCGGCGGAGTTGTTCACGTCGTAGGTCTTGAAGCCCGCCTTTTCGAGGGCGTTGAAGAACTGGTCCGTGGAGAGGGTGCCGGCTTCGGCGCCGAACTCTTCAGCAACGGACACACGGACGGCGGGAGAGGGATGAGCCACCACAACGATGTTGGGGTCGGCGAGCATCTTCTCGACTTCGTCCACAAAGCTCATCTGTTCGATGGCGTTGAAGGGGCAGCTCACCAGACACTGGCCGCAGGCGAGGCATTTCTGATCGTTGATCTTGTGCTTGGCGCCGATGCCGCCGTCGATGGCGTCCACCGGGCAGACCTTGCGGCACGTGTCGCAGGCTTCGCACTTGTCCTGATTAATCTTGATGATTCCGCGCAATTCGCCTTTGCGCAGATTACCGACAAAATCCGGGCCGTCTTCGCCGCGGCAGCCAGGCTGCGGGGCGAACGTCGCGATTTTGATAGTCTTTCCTGTCATTTGACGGGTCTCCTGATTACTAGGGGTATTGCCGTGTCTATGGGGACGACGGCAATGCTTCGTACATTCTGCTGATTTAAAACAGCAAAACGGCTGAGAGCAGACCTCCGCATCTGACCTCAGACTGAGCCGGTTTCCGACCGACAGCGCCAAAAAAAGCGGGTCGAACCCCGAATACACCCGCTCATTGTAAGGGAATTCAGCTATAGCGGCTTAGTTCTGAAGGAGTAGACAGAGATAGAACACGACAAAAAAGACAAAACGTCAGGCGTCTTCACACAGCATTCTGTCGGACGAAAAAAAGCCCGCTTCGGGACGTTTCCCCCGAGCGGGCTGGACTGCCGCAGCGGCAGTCGAACTTACATGTCGGCTTCCTTGAGGGGCTTTCTCAATTCGGCGCGCACGTTGTCCATGCCGGAATAGAAGGCCTTCAGCATGACAAGTCCAAGGAACTTGCCGCGCTCCGTCACAATGAGGTTGTCAGGATTGGCGGGATCATCCTTGATGGCGCCGATTGCCTTTAAGGCGAGCATTTCCTTAAAGAGCGCCGTGTCAAGGTTGACGCCGTGCACTTCACGGAAATACTTGCGGGAGAGGCGCGCTGAGAAGATGCCCAGCATCAGGCGGTACTGCAGCACGGCGTGCTTGTCGAAGTGGCGCTGGCGCTCCACCCCTGTCTGCCCCTTGGTGATGCGCTCGTTGTAGCGGCGCAGGCTGAAAGTGTTGACGTAGAGATTGTTGCCGAGAAAGGAGAAGGCGCCCGATCCCACGCCGAGGTACTCGTCATGGTCCACGACGTATTCGTCGAACCCTTCGTCGTGCGTGCGGCCGAAGGTCCAGCTCGTTAGCTGGCGGTAGCGGCTGCCGAGCGTATTCATGATGATGCGGTACTGATCGGAGAGCTCATCGCCCTTGGCGGCGATCGTTCCTTTCACGCTCTTGCGAGTCTGTGACGTCACCATCAGCGGATAGGTCGTGATCTGGCGCGGGTTGAGCTCCATCAGAAGATCCATGTCGCGCTGCAGCATTTCAAGACTCTGCCCCCGGAAGCCGAAGATCATGTCGATGTTCGTCGTGGGAAAGAGCTCGAGCGCCTTGCCGAGGCGGTCGTAGATCTGGGCGCCGCTGCCAAATTTGTCGTAGCGCTCGGTGAGCTTCAGAATGGAGTCGTCAAAGCTCTGCACGCCGATGGACATGCGGTCCACGTATCCTTTGAGATTGCGGAAGGTGGGCGTGTCGATTTCGGACGGATCGGTTTCGCAGGACACTTCCTTGATGCCGGGGAAGAGCTCTCGGGCATGGTCGATCGTGCGCATGAGCTCTTCTTCGATGATGGTCGTTGTGCCGCCGCCGATGTACATGCTTGTGAAGTCGTAGCCCAGCGCCTTCACGTAGTCCATTTCCTTGCGAAGGTTCACGAAGTACTCGCGCGCCTTGTGCTCTTTGAAGAGAAAGCGATGGAATGTGCAGTAGCTGCAAAGCGTCTTGCAGAATGGAATGTGGGCGTAGAGCAGGTACTGGTGGCCGGGCTCGGGGGCGGGCGGACGGTCAAGGATCACAGGATCGCAAGTGAGGTACTTGTCGATGTAGAAGTCCATGATGCGATCGATCGAGTTGATCATCCAGTTGGGCATCAGCTTGCCGATCGGTTTGAATGCTTCGTCTGCCATGGTGTGTTCTGCAAAAAAGAGTGCGCCGCTTCGTGAAAAAGGAAGACGGCCGCCGAAAGAAATCAGCAGGCCGTCAGTCTGCGCCTGAAAATTCGGATGCGCGGTATTCTAGCCGCGACATTCCGCGAAAATTCTTAAAAGGCGGCTATCGGTTGTGGCCGGCGTACATCGCTTCGATTTCGCTTTCGAAGTGCGCCTTCAGGGGGCCGCGCTTTAATTTGAGCGTCGGCGTGAGAAAGCCGTTTTCGATCGTCCAGGGCGTAAGCACGGGCGTCACGTTGCGCGGCAGCGCATAGTGCGGGAAGTCGGCGGCTGCGGCCTTGGCGCGCTTTAAAAGCGCTGCCTTCACAGCGTTGCTCTTTAAGGACGCGGGATCGGCGGGGTCCAGATTGAGCGAAGCTGCGAGCGCCTTCCATTCATTGGGCTCGAGCACGGTGATGAAGCTGATGAAGGGGTGATCGTCCCCTACCACGTAGGTCTGAGCGAAGATCGGATCGGTTTCGAGTGCAAGTTCCAGATCCACGGGCGGCACCTTTTCACCCGTGCTCGTCACGATGATTTCCTTGATGCGGCCGCGAATGCGCAAAAGCCCCGTTTCGTTGATTTCACCCACGTCGCCCGTTTTGAGCCAGCCGTCTTCCGTGAAGGCCTTCGCCGTGTCCTCCGGCCGCTTCCAGTAGCCCTTCATGACGCTCGGACCTGAAACCTGAATTTCCTTTGTTTCTGGATCAAGGCGCCAGGCCATGCCGGGGTAGGGCTTGCCGACGGTGTCAGGCTGATTGAGGGTGAGACTGTTGCCGCCGATGATGGGGCTTGCCTCCGTCATGCCGTAGCCCTGAACGGGTGCGAGTCCCAGACCGCCGAACGTGCGGGCCACCTTGCTGCTCAAGGCGGCGCCCCCAGCGATGCAGAGCTGAATCCGGCCGCCGAACTGTTCGAGAATCTTCCGGGCGACGAGCCGGTTCAGAATCGGGCCGGTGATGCCGTCCAAAAACGACCAGATGGAAGGCTCCACCGGCAGCTGGTTTTTGCGGCAGAAGTTGCGCCAGCCTACGGATACGCAGGCCTCAAAGAGCTTTCGGGCGTAGCCGGGGGCCTTGGAGAGCTTGTCGTTGATGCGCGCATAGATGCGCTCGTAGACGCGAGGCACCGAGATGAGCACCGTGGGCTTCACGATCTTCAGGTCTTCGTTGAGCAGTATGATCGAGCGGTTGTAGACGATCGTGCAGGCCATGCCGAGCGCGAGATAGTACCCCGCCGTACGCTCAAACGTGTGGGAGAGCGGCAGAAAGGACAAGAAGACGGCGCCGGCCATCGGCTGCGGCGCAATGTGCTCGCAGCTAGCAATGACGTCAAAGAGCACGTTGCGGTGGGTGAGCATGACGCCCTTGGGGCGGCCGGTCGTGCCAGAGGTGTAGACAATGGCGGCAAGGTCCTCTTCCTTGGGCCCTTCAGGGAGCTCTGTGACGGATTCTCCGCGCTTGAGCCAGGCGGCAAGTCCCGTGACTTCGATGCCGTCGACGGTTAGGCTTTCCATCGCTTCGTCCGTGAGGATCACGAGGCGGAGGTTTGGCAGCGCAACCCCGGAATTCTTGATCGCTTCCCATCGGTCTTTCTTGTTCGTGATGAGGCAGCAGGATTCGCTGTCGCCGGCGATGTAGGCGGAGGAGGCTGGGGTGTCGATCGCGTGCAGCGGCACCGGGATGAGGGCGTTGGCGAGTACGCACTGGTCGGCGAGAACGGCGTCCACTGAATTGTTGAGCAGAATCGCCACGCGGGAGCCGCGGCTGAAGCCGCAGGCGGCGAGCGCCTTGCGCCACAGCTGGATGCGTTCGTTGAGCTCCGCGTAGGTGACATCCACCCAGCGGCTTTCTGCACGGTTGTACTGACGCAGGGCAGTGACGGTCGGGTGCGTTTTTGCGCGGAAGGGAACCAGATCGCTCAGCGTGTGGCACTGAGTCTTGAGAGCCGCTAGACGGGTGGCGGACGTATCGGTGGTGGTCATGCTTTTTCTCAGAAAAGCCTTGTCGGTTCGAGGGCCGGCCGGCTTTTGAATTTTTGTTCTTGACAAACGGAAGAAGTTACCCCGAAAACGGAGCGGCAGATCATGCGAAAAATAGGGGTTATCCCCAACAAAAACCGCCGCTTTCGAAGGGAAAGCAGCGGTTTGACGCGGGGGGCTCAAGCGAAGTGATCAGGCTTCATAGAGCGCCGTTGAGAGATAGCGGTCGCCGGTGTCAGGCAGGAGCACCACGATGGTCTTGCCAGCGTTTTCGGGGCGCTTTGCAAGTTCTGAAGCCGCCCAGAGCGCAGCGCCCGAGCTGATGCCGACGAGGAAACCTTCTTTCTTGGCGATGTCTCGGCCCGTGGCGAAGGCGTCTTCATTGGTGACAGGAATGATTTCATCGTACACCTTGGTGTCAAGGACGTCAGGCACGAAGCCCGCGCCAATGCCCTGAATGCCGTGAGGACCGGCGTGGCCTTCGGAGAGAACCGGAGAGCCCTTGGGCTCCACGGCCACCACTTTGACAGCAGGGTTCTTGCTCTTTAAGAACTTGCCTGTACCCGTGAGCGTGCCGCCCGTGCCGACGCCGGCGACAAAGATGTCAACTTTGCCTTCGGTGTCGCGCCAGATTTCGGGGCCGGTGGACGCAAAATGGGCGGCAGGATTCGCGGGATTCACGAACTGGCCGGGAATGAAGCTGCCGGGGATGGTCTTGGCGAGCTCTTCAGCCTTCGCAATGGCGCCTTTCATGCCTTTGGCGCCTTCGGTGAGAACGATCTCCGCACCGTAAGCCTTGAGAAGCTTGCGGCGTTCGACGCTCATCGTCTCGGGCATCGTGAAGATGGCGCGGTAGCCGCGGCTCGCGGCAACGCTCGCAAGACCAATGCCCGTGTTGCCGCTCGTAGGCTCGATGATGACAGAGCCGGCCTTGAGAAGGCCGCGCTTTTCGGCGTCTTCCACCATGGCAAGTGCAATGCGATCCTTCACGCTGCCCGCGGGATTGAAGTATTCCAGCTTGGCGAGCACGCGCGCCTTGTGGCCTCGGCCGTCGGAGAAGCGGCTGATTTCGACGAGCGGCGTGTTGCCGACGAGTTCGGTGATCTTGCTGTAGATGGTCATGATGAAAACTCCCCAGACGGCCTTCGCGGGCCTTGTTGATTACGGTAAGGCCATATTCTGGGCGGCTTTTGGTGTCACCGTACCCAGGATTGCTGACAGTTTTATGACAGTTTTGTTCGAGTTGTAGTAGGTCGCGTAATGAACCGTGTTGGCGAGCACTCGCTGCACGTAGTTTCGGGTTTCCGTGAAGGGAATGGTTTCAGCAAAGATGGCGCCCTCCGTTTCCTGAGCGAGCTTTCCGCGCCAGGCGGCAGAGCGAGACGGACCGGCGTTGTAGGAGGCGGTGGCAAGCGGCATGCTCCCCTCGAAAGCGTCGGCGACGAGTTTCAAATACCGGCAGCCGATCGTGAGGTTGGTGGCGGTGTCTGTGAGCTTCTCGTCTTCAAACCCCTCCATGGCGGTGTGCGCCGCAACCCAGCGCGCCGTGCGCGGCATCACCTGCATCATGCCTTGCGCGCCCACCGAGCTTCGAGCAAGCTGCACGAAGCGGGATTCCTGACGGATGAGGCCGTAGACCCAGGCTGGGGAAAGTTCGGCCGTGGCGGCGGCGCTCTCAATCTCTGCTTGGTGTGGTCGTGGGTAGCGCTGGGAGAAGATAAAGGCTGTCGTGGCCTCCGATGTGTTTATTTCTCGGTGAAAAAGTTCGTAGTCTCCCGCAAAGGATGCAAGGTTGAGACGGTCCTCTGTCTTGAGGCGACGCAGAGCCCAGTTCCACTCGCGGTTTCCTTCGGCGTTGAGGTCCAGGTTGTAGAAGCTCATGGCGCGTCGTACGGAAGGATTCTTCAGCCAGCGTTCGCGGTCAGCGACGGGCGCCTCGCGGCTTGCGGCCGGGTAGGGTTCGCCCAGTGCCTCGCAGGCGAGCAGTCCGTAGAACTCGTGGTGCGACTTGATGCTGGAAAAAAGCTGGCGAGCTTCGCGATGGCGGCCGATTTTGTCCAGTCCCCGGGCGCGCCAGTAGATCCAGGCGTCACTTTTTTTGACGTCAGCGGGAAGCCGGTTGATGGCGGAAAGCGTTTTCGACCAGTTGCCGGCGCGCAACGCCGCTCGGGCGTTCCAGGTGAGGATGGCTGTCTTGCCGACGGTGTCAGGCGCCGTGCCAAGCGTTTTTCCCGCGCGGGCGAAATAGGCGGGCGCAGCCTCGTCCAGATTGAGCGCTGCTTCGTAGGCGAGACGGCTCCAGAGCAGGGAGCGACGCGCAGGAGAAAGGCGCTTCTCTACCGCTTCAGCAATTTTTACTGCCGCCTTGTTGTCAGAAGAGGCCAGTCGCAGAGAGGCTGCAAGGAGCAGGGCGGCCGGCTCGCGCTTTAAGCGCTTGGCGCGCTGCTTGTACCACTTGGCGGGGTTGGCGAGCATGGCGGAAAGTGTTTTTTTGCCAACGGGAAGGAGTTTGGCATCGGTTTTGGAAATGAGTTCTCGTGCAGGGTTGAAGCGCTTTTGCTGCAGCAAGAGAAGAAAGACTGACCATGAGGACTTGGGGGACGCTTCAAGGTAGGCATTTCTTAATTTGCCGCAGGCTTTGTCGCCTGGGCGGGCGGTTTCCTGAAGCATGCGGCGGGTCGCAGCCAGCGCCTGAGAGAGGCCTTTTTTTGTTTTTGCGGCGGATTCCAGGGCAAGGCGCGTTTTGCTGCAGACGAGGTCGCTTTCATTTTGGTTCCAGTCGAGCTGGCGGTAAAGCGTGTGAAAGCGTTCGGTGTCGTTGGCGTCGGCGGCGATGCGCGCCCAGTCGGTGCGGGCGCGCTCGGCGATGTAGTCGCCCTGATGTTGATGGATGAAGCGCTCCATGGCTTTTTGCAGCTCAGGGTCGGAAGGTGTTTTGGCAAGCGACAGCAGGAGGCTCCAGAGTTCGGGATAAGCGGCGAGTTCGTGGTGCCGCAGGCCAATGAGTCCGGAAGCAACGGATTCGGTGTCGCGCTTTTGATAAGCGCGGTAGGTGTTGATGAAGAGCGTGTCGGCGGCGGGATCGTCGGATGCCGGAAGTGCTGCCGGCGTTTGTGACGGCAGGGATTTCGCTATGGAAGGGGAATCGGTGGACTTGGCGGCCGGAATTTCCTTGGCTGAGACGCTTGCTGGCACGACGGGCGCCGTGACTTCGTTTGGTGCTGGCAGAGCCGCAGGGGGCGCCGGGGTGAATGCCGGCGCATCCGCTTTTTCCGTCGGCACAATGACAACGCCGGCTTCTGGAATGGCGTAAGTGTGCGCGCCGCTGGCATCCTCCCAGGTGTCTGACGAAGCGAGATCGGGTGCTTGAAGCGAGGCGGCCGCCTGTGCCGGCGTCAGTTCGGCGGCAAAGGTTGAGCCGGTGGATGCGGCGGCAAGGAGCGCCAGCAGGGCGGCAAGCGTTGCCGGACGAGGCAAAAGACGGGAATACACTGTAGACATCTTGGTGGGACCGCAGGCAGAATTTCCCTTCATCTTAAACAGTTCAAACTCCCATGCAATTTGCGAACGACACGGGAATGGTTGAGCGTCAGGCGATGCGTCGTCGTTTTCTCGGCCTTCGGCAGGTCTTGACGCGGGAAAGTCCGCAGAAGGCGGTGTGCATTGCGGCGGCGATTCGACAGTGGCTGGAGGAACAGAACGGCCGTTGTGTCGGCATTTATTCGCCTTTTCGCGGCGAGCCCGATGTGCGGCCAGGTCTGGCGGCAATGGGAATCGCACTTGCCTATCCCGTGGTGGACGACAAGGCAAGCGGCCGGATGCACTATCGGCGAGTGACGAAAGCCACTGTGTTTGTGTCGGGGGCTTACGGCATTGAAGAGCCGCAGGGCGGCGAGGTCGTTGTGCCAGACATCCTTTTCTCGCCTTGCATCGCCGTGACGCCGGCGGGCTTTCGACTGGGCAATGGCGGCGGCTTTTTTGACCGGTACATGGCGAGAATGGCGGCGGAAAACCGTCGGCCGATGACTGTGGCGGTGGCGTATGACGCGCTGGTGACGAACGACTTTTGTCCGCAGGCGCATGACGTCGCTTTTGACTGGATAGCCACGGAGTCAGGGGTGCGGCGAAGCGCCTCCCTATAATCAAAAAATCAGTGAATCATTGGGATGCAAGTGATGACAGAACAGGGTGAAGCGCCAGCGGCGATTTTTCTCATCGGCATGATGGCAAGCGGCAAAAGCACCGTCGGCCGTTGCATCGCCGAAAAGCTCGGCTGGGAATTTTTTGACGTGGATCGTGAAATCGAAGCCTCCACCGGGGTTTCCATTGCCTATATCTTCGAAAAGGAAGGCGAGGCAGGATTTCGCAGCCGGGAGACGGCAAAAATGGCGGAGCTCACGCATCGGCCGCGTACCGTTGTGGCGATGGGGGGCGGCGCGCCGATGTTTGAGGTGAATCGGAAGCTTTTAAAGCGCGGTCTGGTGGTGTATCTCACGAGCACGGTTTCCGATGTTCTGGAGCGCACGCGGTTTGACAAGAGCCGTCCGCTGTTGCAGGCAGAGGATCCTGTCGCCCGCGTGAGAAAGCTCCTTCTCGAGCGCGGGCCGGTCTATGAGGCGACGGCGGACGTGAAGGTGGCGACTTCCAGAACGCATCCGCAAGTTGTGGCGGATCGAATTCTGGCGCTTGAAGCAGTTCAGGCCGCTGTGGTCGCCGGCAACGAGGCTCAGAAAAAGGAACAGTTGAAATGAGAACCTACACGGTGGCGCTCGGCGAGCGCTCTTATCCGATACACATCGGCAGCGGTGCAATGGGCATGGTCGGTGACGAGGTGAAGCGTCTCAAGGCGACTCGCGTGCTGGTGGTGACCAACACGACGGTGGGGCCGCTGTACGAAAAAGCTGTCATGAGCAGTCTTCAGTCGGCGGCGCCTGATGTACCTGCGGCGTTTTGCCGACTGCCGGATGGAGAAGCCTACAAGGATCTGGCGCACGTGGAGACGATTCTCACGGCGGCGTCAGAGGCCGGGCTTGACCGGCGCAGCGTCATGGTGGCGTTGGGCGGCGGCGTCGTGGGAGACATGACGGGGTTTGCAGCGGCCATGTGGATGCGCGGAATCCGCTTCATTCAAATTCCGACGACGCTTCTGGCGCAGGTGGACAGCAGCGTAGGGGGCAAGACCGGCGTGAATCTTCCTGCTGGCAAGAATCTTATTGGCGCTTTTCATCAGCCATCCTCAGTGTTGATTGATCCGACGGTGCTGAAGACGTTGCCAGCGCGAGAAGTAAGCGCGGGCTTGGCGGAAGTCATCAAGTATGGGTTTCTGGGAGACGCTTCTTTTGTGGATCGGCTCGAAGCGGACATGGAGAAGCTGCGGGCGCTTGACTTTGACACCGTGGAGCGGACGGTGGAGCAATGCTGTCGCATGAAGGCGGAAATCGTGCACGAGGACGAGCGCGAAGGCGGCGTTCGCGCCAAATTGAATCTTGGCCACACGTTTGGCCATGCCGTGGAAAAGCTTACGGGGTACGGCACGTATCTGCACGGCGAGGCGGTTGGCATTGGCATGGTGATGGCGGCGGATCTGTCGCGTCGGTTGGGGAACCTTGCGGCGGCGGAGGTGGAAAGAATCACAGCGCTTGTGCGGGCGGCGGGGCTTCCGGTTCGCGTCGAGGGGCTGAAGGCGGAAGCGGCCTATCGCGCCATGCAGGGTGATAAGAAGAGTGTCGGCGGCACTATCCGCTTCATCGTGATGAAGTCGGTGGGAGACACGGTCATTCAAACGGTGGATCGTGCCGTGGTGTTCGACGTGATGCATGAGGCGGGCTGGGCCTAGCAAGAACGAACCACCTTTTCTTGCGGCGGCTCGAGATTCTCGGGCCGTTTTTTATTTGAGCGCTGTGGTTTTTTAGGATACAGCGCTCTGCCTAGGAGCAATGACAGGGGGTGACAAGCTCCTATCCCGTAAATGCGCGATATGTAGCAGGAACCGCTTAATTGTCGAAAACATCCCCTGAACACGGCGCCAAACTGTATCCCCCTTCGCTTGTCGAACCCCCTTGTGACGGCAGGCGGAATCAAGAACAACAGCCACATTTGCATCAGGGAGGCACCACATGCCTGAATTGCGTGAAGAAGCCCGAAAAGAGGCGGCGCAGAAAGGGTTGTACAGCGACCAGTTTGAACACGACGCCTGCGGCGTCGGCTTTGTTGCCGATCTGAAGGGGCGCGTTTCGCACAAGACGATTTCGGACGCGCTTTCCATTCTCCGCAATCTCGATCACCGCGGCGCCGTAGGCGCCGATCCGCTCTGCGGCGACGGCGCAGGCATTCTCATTCAGATTCCTGATGCCTTCTATCGCGCCGAAATGGCGGCGCAGGGCGTGACGCTGCCGGCGCCGGGCGACTACGGCGTCGGCATGATCTTCTTGCCTCAAGAGGCGGCGAGCCGCGCCGCCTGTGAAGAGGAGCTCGAGCGTTCTGTGCGTCGCGAAGGTCAGATCGTTCTCGGCTGGCGTGACGTGCCGGTGGATCGGACGCTCGAAATGAGTCCGACGGTGAAGGCAAGCGAGCCAGTGATTCGTCAGATCTTCATCGGTCGTGGTCCGGACGTCATGGTGCAGGACGCCTTGGAGCGAAAGCTCTATGTTATCCGCAAGACGGCGTCGCACCGCATCAATGCACTGAAGTTGAAGCACGGATCGGAATACTTCGTGCCCTCCATGAGCACCCGCACGGTGGTTTACAAGGGATTGCTTCTTGCGGGGCAGGTGGGCGAGTACTACCTTGATTTGAAGAATGAAGCCGTGAAGTCGGCGATCGCCGTCGTTCATCAGCGCTTTTCTACGAACACGTTCCCCGCCTGGGCGCTGGCGCACCCGTACCGCTACATTGCGCACAACGGCGAAATCAATACGGTGAAGGGAAATTACAACTGGATCTGTGCTCGTGAAAACACTTGGCATTCGGCAGTGCTTGGCGAGGATGTGAAGAAGCTCACGCCGCTT
Source organism: uncultured Oscillospiraceae bacterium (assembly GCA_963587345.1). Lineage (GTDB taxonomy): Bacteria > Pseudomonadota > Gammaproteobacteria > Burkholderiales > Burkholderiaceae_F > Duodenibacillus. The sequence continues at coordinate 131,096 of CAVACW010000001.1, forward strand.
ATCTACGAAGGCCAGTCCGATACGGCGAGTCTTGACAATGCGCTGGAGCTGCTGGTGATGTCTGGCTACCCGCTTTCGCAGGCGGTGACGATGCTTGTGCCAGAGGCTTGGGAAAAGTCGGCTGTCATGGATCCGGACCGTCAGGCGTTCTATGCCTACTATGCGCCGATGATGGAGGCTTGGGATGGTCCTGCTGCCATCGTCTTTACGGACGGCGTGCAGATTGGCGCCACGCTCGATCGCAACGGACTGCGTCCCGCGCGATTCATGCTGACGGACGATGACAAGGTGATTCTCGCGAGCGAAGCGGGCACGGTGCCCGTTCCCGAAGCGCGCATCAAGAAGAAGTGGCGCATTGAGCCGGGGAAGATGCTGTTGATTGATACGGTTCAGGGTCGCATCATCGACGACGCGGAGATCAAAAATCAGATTGCGCTTGCTAAGCCCTATCGTGAGTGGGTGGAGCGCCTCAATCTTCGGCTTTCTGATTTGGAAGGCGGCAAGCTTGACGAAGCTGCCGAAGGCGTGCCCGCGGAGCGGCTTTTTGAATTGCAGAAGGCTTTTGCGCTCACGCAGGAAGATGTGGACATCGTGCTGACGCCCATGGCGGAGAAGGGCGCAGAACCCATTGGCAGCATGGGAAACGACGTGGCGCTTCCCGTTCTTTCGAAGAAGGACCAGTCGTTCTTTGACTACTTCAAGCAGCTCTTTGCGCAGGTGACGAACCCGCCGATTGATCCGATCCGCGAAGAGCTCGTGACGAGTCTCATCAGTTTCATCGGCCCCAAGCCGAACCTTCTTGACGTGAACAACGTCAACCCGCCGCGACGCATCGAAGTGATGCAGCCCGTGCTCGTGGAAAAGGACATGGCAAAGCTCCATGCCATTGCCGACTACACGGCAGGGAAGTTCCGCAGCAGCGTGATTGACATCACGTACCCGTCCGCCTGGGGCAGCGCCGGCGTGGAGGCGCGTCTTGCCGGGCTTTGCGCTCAGGCGGTGGATGCCGTGAAGAAAGGCTTCAACATCCTGATCGTTTCTGATCGAGCGGTGAGCCGTGATCGCGTGGCGATTCCGGTGCTTCTTGCCGTGAGCGCGCTTCATCAGCACCTCATTGCCGAAGGGCTTCGCACGGACGTGGGCCTTGTGGTGGATTCGGGCGCCGTGGCGGAGACGCATGACGTGGCGCTTCTGATGGGGTATGGCGCGGAAGCCGTGCATCCCTTCCTTGCGCTGGCGACTTTGCGCGCCGGGGCCGCTCAGCGTGGCGCGAGCGCCGACGAAGCGGTGGCGCACTACGTGAAGGCGCTGGGAAAGGGACTCACCAAGGTCATGGCGAAGATGGGCATTTCGACGCTCATGAGCTATCGAGGCGCTCGCATCTTTGAAGCTGTGGGTCTCAAGAGCGATTTTGTGGATCGGTACTTCCATGGCACAGCGACGCGTGTTGAAGGCATCGGCCTCTTTGAAGTCATGCAGGAGGCGATCAACAAGCATCGCGCCGCTTATGGGATCAACCCTGATCTTCGCGGCGAACTGGCGGTAGGCGGGCAGTACGCCTGGCGGCCTGAGGGCGAAGAGCACATGTGGACGCCGGAAGCTGTTGTGAAGTTGCAGCGCGCGACGCGGGAGAAAAATTACAAGACGTATCGCGAGTATGCGGACATCATCAACGATCAGAGTCGTCGGCAGATGACATTGCGCGGCCTGCTCGACTTCAATCTGGACGGCGTGAAGGCGATTCCGATTGAGGAGGTGGAGCCTGCCAAGGAAATCGTGAAGCGCTTTGCCACGGGCGCAATGAGCATGGGCTCAATCTCTGCCGAAGCCCATGCGACGCTTGCTGTGGCGATGAACCGCATCGGCGGCATGTCCAACACGGGTGAAGGTGGCGAGGATCCCCGACGCTACGAGGCTGAGCTCAAGACCGGCCGTTCGCAGGTGAAGGCGGGGCAGACGCTTGCGGATATTTTGGGACATGACCGTATCGTGGCGGAAGTGCCGCTTGAAGAAGGCGACAGCCTGCGCTCTCGCATCAAGCAGGTGGCTTCGGGACGCTTTGGCGTGACCGAGCAGTATCTCGTGAGCGCGGATCAGATTCAGATCAAGATGGCGCAGGGAGCTAAGCCCGGCGAAGGCGGGCAGCTTCCTGGCCACAAGGTGTCGGAATACATCGCGGAGCTTCGCTACTCTGTGCCCGGCGTGGGGCTTATTTCGCCTCCGCCGCACCACGACATTTACTCCATTGAAGATCTGGCGCAGCTTATTCATGACTTGAAGAATGCCAACAGCCGCTCGGACATTTCCGTGAAGCTCGTGAGCGAAACGGGCGTCGGTACGGTGGCGGCGGGTGTTGCAAAGGCGAAGGCGGACCACATCGTGATTTCAGGTCATGACGGCGGCACGGGGGCAAGTCCCATTTCGTCGGTTAAACATGCCGGCAGCTGCTGGGAGCTGGGGTTGTCGGAAACGCAGCAGACGCTGGTGTTGAACCGCCTGCGCGACCGCGTGACACTGCAGATTGACGGCCAGATCAAAACGGGCCGTGACGTCGTGGTCGGGGCGCTCCTGGGCGCTGATGAATTTGGCTTTGCGACGGCGCCGCTTGTGGTGGAGGGCTGTCTCATGATGCGTCACTGCCATTTGAACACCTGTCCGGTGGGCATTGCGACGCAGGATCCTGAGTTGAGAAAGCGCTTCAAGGGGCGTCCGGGCCATGTGGTGAATTACTTCTTCTTTGTGGCGGAGGAAGTTCGCGAGATTATGGCGTCGCTGGGCATTGCAAAGTTTGAAGACTTGATTGGTCGCAGCGATCTTTTGAAACAGATCGACGTGAAGAACAATCCGAAGGCGGCAGGAGTTGATCTTGCCCGCGTGCTGTGGCGTCCTGAGGCGGAGGGTGCAGCATGCCGCCACAGCGGAGCGCAGGACCACAAGCTCGAGGCCTCTTTGGACGCGACGCTGTTGCCCAGGCTGACGAGCGCTATTGAGCTCGGCGAGCGTGTGGAGCTCACGTCTGAGATTCGTAACGTGAATCGCACGGTGGGCACGCAGATTTCAGCGGCGCTGGTGCGCCGCTGGGGAGCGGCTGGCTTGCCCGACGACACGTTGCACCTGGAATTCCACGGTACGGCGGGACAGTCGTTCGGAGCCTTCGCGGCGAAGGGCATGACGCTTGATCTCGTGGGTGAGACCAACGACTATGTCGGCAAGGGGCTGTCCGGCGCGCGTCTCATCGTTCGTGCGCCAGCAGACTTCCATGGCATTCGCAGTGAGAACATCATTGCAGGCAACACGACGCTTTATGGCGCCACCAGTGGTGAAGCGTACTTCAACGGAGTCGTAGGCGAACGTTTTGCTGTTCGCCTTTCGGGCGCCGAGGCTGTGGTGGAAGGCACGGGGGATCATGGTTGCGAATACATGACGGGAGGCACGGCGGTTGTGCTGGGAAAGACGGGGCGCAATTTCGCTTCGGGCATGTCGGGCGGCCTGGCGTTTGTCTTTGACGAGGACGGCGACTTCGAGTCGCACTGCAATACGGAGATGGTGGCGCTTGAACGCGTCGTCAGCACAGAAGAGCAGGCGAGAATGAGCTGCCGCGCTTCCTGGCATCAGCAGGAGAGCGATGAAGAGCTTTTGAAGCGCTTGATTGGAAATCACTGGAAGTACACGGGGTCGGCGCTTGCTGAAAAGCTTCTGGCGCATTGGGCGAGCTCGCGCGCTCGCTTTGTGAAGGTCATTCCGCTGCAGTATCGGGCGGTGCTGGCGGCTCGGGCTCAGAAGGGAGAATAACCATGGCACAGAAAGAAAAGCTCGTCCGCATTGAAGTCGGTCATGAGCCGGTGGAGGCTCGCATCAAGCATTTCCACGAATTTACGGTTCCGTTGACGGAAAAAGAGGCGGCGCAGCAGGCGAAGCGCTGCCTGCATTGCGGGACGCCCTTTTGTTCGAGCCAGTGCCCGCTGCACAATCGGCCGGTGGATTTCAACAAGCTGGCGGCGGATGGCCGCTGGCATGCGGCGTGGGAAGCGCTTGCCGCAACCAATTCCTTTCCGGAATTCACGTCGCGGGTTTGCCCAGCGCTTTGTGAATCTGGCTGTGCGCAGCGTCTTTTGGAAGGCGCGGGCGTTGGAATTCAGTCGGTGGAGCGCACGATCATTGACCGTGCCTGGAAGTCTGGCTGGGTGACGCCGCGGCCGGCGACGAGCCGCACGGGAAAGCGTGTTGCCGTGATCGGTTCGGGGCCGGCGGGACTTGCCTGTGCTCAGCAGCTCGCGCGCGTGGGGCACGACGTGACAGTTTTTGAAAAGGCGGAGAAGGCGGGCGGCTTGCTGCGCTACGGCATACCTGACTTCAAGCTGGCGAAGGATCTCATTGATCGGCGCGTGGAGCAGATGCAGGCCGAAGGCGTGACGTTTGAGACGTTGACGGCGGCTGGAGTGAAGTCTTTCGAAGTCGGCATTCACAATCCGGCGAAGAAGTTTGTGTCAGCTGAAAAGATTCGCAAGGACTTTGATGCGGTGGTGCTTGCTTGTGGTTCTGAGACTCCGCGAGACTGGGTGTTGCCGGGACGAAATGCCAAGGGCGTGACGTACGCTTTGGATCTTCTCATTGGTCAGAATCGAGCGACGGCGGGGGAGGCGAAGACGGCGCCGGTGTCTTGCCGCGGCTGTGACGTGATCGTGCTGGGTAGTGGCGACACTGGCAGCGACTGCATCGGCGTGGCCCGTCGGCAGGGCGCAGGACGCATTGTTCAGGTGGCTCGTTCGCCGGAGCCTCCGAAGACGGCGGACGTGCAGGCATCGTGGCCTCAGCCGGCTCCGGTGCTGAAGACGTCGTCATCTCAGGCGGAAGGCTGCGAACGACTTTGGAGTTTGATGGCGAAGGAATTCCTTGTGGATGACAAGGGCGCCGTGCGCGGTGTGAAGTTTGCCAAATTGGAATGGGCGGTTGACAAAGCGACTGGGCGCAGGGTTTCCAAGGAAGTGCCGGACAGCTTTGTGGAGATTCCGGCGCAGCGAGTGTTGCTTGCTATTGGTTTTGCTCAGCCGTCAGCTTCGCTTTTGAAGGCGTTTGGCGTGGCCTCTGACAAGCGAGGCAACGCGGTGGCGGAGAAAGAAACGGGAGACGCTCCTTTTGCTACGACGGCTGAAGGCGTATTTGCTTGCGGTGACGTTCGCCGCGGACAGTCGCTTGTGGCTCATGCCTTGCATGAAGGCCGTTGTTGCGCAGCGGCAGTGGACCGCTTCCTCATGAAGGCGAAATCCGAACTGCCCTGCAACTGATGCAAGCGGTTTGAAGAGAAGTCCTGCTGGGGGAACACCTCAGCAGGACTTTTTTCTAGCCATTGAGCCAGGCTTTGCCCAGAGCTGTCGGCTTGGACAGATCGGCGGTAGAGTGCACGGCATGCTCTTTTCCGATCAAAATAGCCCAGACGAGGAGTGCATCGTCACGAAAGGCGTGGATCACCATTTCATCGCCTTCAGAATAACGGGACAGGAGTTGGTTCAGGTTGTCGTTGCCAATGCGGACGCCGTCGATGGCAATGAGAAGATCGTTTGGGGAAATGCCGGCCCACTGTCCGGCCTCGTGATCAAAGACGTTTTTTACGAGAAATCCGGCATCCGTGCCCCGGCCGCTAATGCCGAGAAGGTTGCGCGTTTTGTCGCGTTCCGTGGCGGTGAAAGCGAGCCCCAGCGGCTTGAGAGCCTTTTCGTAGTCTACGGGCGCCGTGGTGCGCGTGAGTTCCGCCAAACGTTTTTCAAATGACCGGCCGGTAATGGCTTCAAAGGCCGCGGCAATGGTTTCAAACGATTCGCCTGTGTATTTTTTGCCTGCGGTACGGAAGTGATTCCAGAGATAACGCATGACGTCGTCAAGCGATTTCTTTCCCTTGGTCTGGCTACGGATCTCCGTGTCAAGAACAAGGGCGGCCACCGCCCCCTGCTTGTAGTAGGAGACCGCGGCGTTCGGCGTGTTGGCGTTGGGCTTGTAGAACTTCACCCAGGTGTCAAAGCTCGCTTGAGAAAGCGATTGAACGGAACGGGCGTTGGTTTCGAGTACGGACCTGAAGTTGATTGTCAGAAGCGCCGCGTATCCTGCGTCGTCGGTGAAGCCAGCGCGACGAACCATCAGATCGTCGTAGTAACTCGTGAAGCCCTCAAAGAACCAGAGAAGCTCCGTCGTCACTTCGTGGGAGAAGTCGATGCCGATAAATTCCGCGGGCTTCATGCGCTTCACGCACCAGGTGTGGAAGTATTCGTGTGCGACAAGTCCGAGGAACTTCAGATAGTCGTTGGTTCGCACTTCGTCATGTACGGAAGGAAGGCACTTGGCAGGAATTTGAAGAACGGAGGAGTTTCGGTGTTCAAGGCCGCCGTAGCCCTTAGACGTTACATTGATGAGGAAGACGTATTCTTTGACCGGGCATTTTTTTGTCTCCGGTTCAAAGAAGGTGATTTCCTGGGCGCAGAGATTTTCGATGTCAGCGGCAGTCAGTTCTGCGTCGAAATTCACGGGAAGATCGGAGAGGACAATGTCGTGGCGAACGCCGCAGGGCTTCACAGTGAGAACGGTGAAGTCGCCCATTTCCACTGGGCAGTCGATGAGTTCGTCGTAATCGGTGGCTTCATAAGTGCCCCAGCCGAAGCGAGGCGTCCCCTTGGCGCGCTTCATTGACGTGGCGACTTTCCAGTCAGTTTGTTCTGCGCGGACGGCTGCATCTGGTTCGCGTATGGTGACGGTGATTTTTTCGTATTCTCTGCCGACGACGGACATGAAGACGCAGCCAGGGTTGAAGAAGCCTCGGCATTCATCGAGATAGGCTGTGCGTACGGAAGTGTCAAAGGCCCAGACTTCATAGAAGACTTGAAGTTCTGTGTCCTTCTTGGCGGAGCCCGTGGTGACGCGCCACGTGGTTTTGTCCACTTTTTCGATAGCAACGGTATTTCCAGCGAGGCGAGCAGACACCTTTTGAACGTTACCGGCAAAGTCGCGGATTAAGTAGGAGCCGTTGATCCAAGTGGGAAGGCGCAACAGCACTTCGCCAGCGGAAGGGCATGGCACGGTGATGCCGACGATAAAGAGATGAGCTTCGGGGTCAAGCGGACTGATGTCGTAGCGCAGCATGGGGAGAAACTCCGGTCGGATCGATGCGGCGCAGTATGAAAAAGTGGCCGGATCGAAGTAAAAAGTACGAAAAACGGATTTTAGACTTGACAAGCGGTGAAAAAGTCGGCAAAGTGCGCCCCCTTCGCCGCTTCCGGGCGACGAAGAGAAGAAGGCAAGTTTCTGCCGAAGCGGTGCAATAGCAACGCTTCAGAGAGTGAAAAACAGAAAGTTCACTTTGAGCCTTGCAAAAAGGATTTGACCTCTGTATGATGCCGATCCTTGTCGCGAAACAGCGG
>CAVACW010000002.1:0-91541 GCA_963587345.1 uncultured Oscillospiraceae bacterium
CCGCGGCCAATCTGCCCACGTGAAGGCGCTGGACGCCGCCTTGCCGCGCCCATGAAAAAACCGGATCTCCGACGCTTCGGAAACCCGGTTCTTCAAGACGCTGCCGGCTTGATCGGCCGGCAGTTCTTCACACCGTCTTAGTGCTGCTTGGCGTAAGCCGCGGCGCTCTGGCCGGCGATGCGGCCGTAGACGATGATGTCGGCCTGAGCGTTGCCGCCCAGACGGTTGCCGCCGTGCACGCCGCCCGTGACTTCACCCGCAGCGTAGTAGCCGGGGATGACGTGGCCGCGGAAGTTGTACACCTGAGCCTTGGTGTCGATCTTCAGGCCGCCCATCGTGTGGTGCACAGCCGGGGTGATGCGGATCGCGTAGTAGGGAGCCTCGTTCAACGGACGCTCCATCTTCGTGCGGCCGCAGCAGCTGTCCTTGCCAGCCGCCTGATCCTTGGCGTACTGAGCCATCGTAGCCTTGAGGGCGTCAGCCGGAACCTTCATGTTCGCAGCGATTTCGTCAAGGGTAGCGCCCTGCACCACCATGCCGGGCTTCTTCAAGTAGCCTTCGATCGCCTTCAGGCTCTTGCGAACGCTGTTGTCAAAGAACATCCAGGCGTGGGCCGTGGGCTGCTTCAAAATGGCAGCAGACACCGCGTCGCGGGTGGAGAGTTCGTCATAGAAGCGCTTGCCTTCCTGATTGATCAGCACGGCGCCGTTGCCGCGAACGGCTTCAGTCACCATCACGCCGGTGGTTTCAACCACGGTCGGATGCGTCTGAATTTCCTTCAGATCAACAAAGGCCGCGCCCACCTTTTCGGAAAGCAAGAGACCGTCGCCCGTGGCGCCCGGATGGTTCGTCGTCGCAAAACCCTTCAAGCGGGGGATGATGCGGGAGACGAGCTCGTTGTTGGCGCCAAAGCCGCCGGCGGCGTTGATCACGGCCTTCGCGTTGATCGTGTAGACCTTGCCGTCTTCATCCTTCACCTTCACGCCCGTGACGGCGCCCTTCTTGTTCTGAAGGATGTCGACCACCTGAGTTTCCGTGCGCAGATCGATCTTGCGGGCTTCAACCGCGTTCGCGAGGGTCTTCACGACTTCGGGGCCGACCGCCGCGCCGCCCGTGGGACGGTGGCAGCGCTTGTTGGTGGCGCCGCCCATGAAGCCGACGTCATTGAAGTCGCCGCCCAGCTTGATGAGCCACTGCACGGCGTCAGAGGAGTTCTGAGCCAGAACCTTCACGAGGTCGGGGTTGTTCTTGTTGTGACCGCCCTTCATCGTGTCCTTGATCATCTGATCGATGGAGTCCTTGATGCCCATCTTGGCCTGCTGCGGCGTTTCCGCAGCGTTGATGCCGCCCGTCGCGCGGATGGTGTTGCCGCCCACGAACGGCATCTTTTCAATCAGGACCACCTTGGCGCCCGCGTCGTGCGCGGTGATGGCTGCCGCCATGCCGGCGCCGCCGGCGCCGATCACGACCACGTCAGCGTGCTGAGCCGCCTGAGCGCAGCCGAAAGCCGCGGCGATCATCGAAGCAATCAGAATCTTCTTCATGTTATCTCCCCTCCTCATCGGGACGACATTTTTTGTATGCATTGCAAAAGAGGAGCTACTGCCGCAATCCCGGCGCTCCTCCATTTGCGAACTGCTTTCGATTATACGGCGCAGGCCTCGCCGCTCCTCAGCGCCTGTGGCCTTTTAGCGACACGAAGCACCGGGCGCTCGCCCCCTTTTCTCAAAGGGAATTGACGCAAGTCAAGCGCGGCCGAGCCATTTACTGGACAGTCGCCGCATCGTCTTCCAGACGGCGGCCGTGGGGCCGTCCTTGGCGGCCTCGCTCACGCCATTGGCGTGCGGCGTGACGCCCTCGAAGAACTTGAAGATGTGCTCGGGCAGGTACGTGAGGTCCCCCGGGGGATTGCCGCGCGGGAAGCCAATGTGGCCGCCCTCTTCGGGCTGCTCCAAGTACACGTCGGACGACACGTCCTTTTCGCCGGGGAGCGCCCAAACGGGCAGAAACGGATCGTTTTTGGCGTTCAAGAGCAAAAGCGGCACGCGCACGTCGGGCAAAACGGGCTTGGCGGAGCACTTCGTCCAGTAGTCCAAGGCGCTTTCAAAGCCGTGGATCTTCGCCGTGTAGACCGAGTCAAAGTCAAAGAGCGTGCGGCAAGTTTTCACCGCGTCCGCAGCAATGACATCGGGAAAGCGCTTGGCCTTGTCGATGAGCTTCTCCTTCAAGGTGGAGAGGAACATCTCGGAATAAAGCTTGTTTGCTCCCAGGCTCATTATTTCGCTTCCCGCCACCAAGTCCACGGGCGCCCCCACGCTCACCGCGGCGGTGAGAAACTTGGCGTCGCTTCCCAAGTCGCCCAAACAGCGCGAAAGCTGGTTGCCGCCAAGGCTCACGCCCACGGCGTACACAGGCGCCAACGGATAACGCGCCGCCGCCGTGCGCATTGCCCAGCTGTTGTCCACGGTGTCGCCCGCAAAGTAGGCGCGCGGCAGCCGGTTCATAAGGCCGCCGCAGCTTCTGAAATGCGCCACCACGCCCCGCCAGCCGCGATCGGCGGCGTAGCGCATCAAGGCCTCCGCGTAGTGGCTTTCGGAGCTCCCCTCCAGACCATGGAAGTGAACGAGCAGCGGCGCTGCGGGATCCGCGGGCTCGGGCGTCGCCCAGTCAAAGATCATGAAGTCCCCGTCGGGCATGTCGATGATCTCCCGCCGATACTTCACTTCGGGACGCGGAAAGAACCGCGCGGGAATCACGGTCTGCAGATGCGCCCCCGGCAGCCACCGGGGCGCGACGTAATCGGACTTCACAACAGGCATGGTCGATTCTCGCTCACTCAACTTATTTCAGAAGCGGCTGATTGTAGTTCCGGCCGCCGCAGCGCCCGCCCCCAAAACTCGCCCAATTGCGACGATTTGTTTCGCAGGCCGACCGGTAGGCGAAAATCCCTACCATCCATCCAAGAATTTGCCGCGCTACGGCAACCGGGAGTAAAGTGACCGGCACTTCGCGTCGGAAAAGCCTTTCCGGCCCAAGAAAACCCAACTTTCGGAAAAATCGCCGTGAACTGCGTTCGCTTCGACTTTTACTACTTTAGCTTTTTCTGCTTATCCAGGCGGAAGAGGTAGGAGCACGCGTTAAAAACGACGAGATTCCGACAAGAACCGCCAGGCCAGAGCCCCGGCGGTTTTTTTGTAACTCAGAAGATCGTCGGCAGGGCCCCAAAAGGCTGGCACGAACCGAATTTCATTTTCATAGCAAAGGAACCCCAAAATGCGCTACACCACCGACGACCTGCGAATCCGCGAAATCCGCGAGCTGACGCCTCCGGCCCATCTGCTGCGCGAATTCCCGTGTGAAGAGATCGCCGCCGCCACGGTTCACCGCGGCCGCCTCGCCTGCCACGACATCCTGCACGGCAACGACGACCGTCTGATGGTGATCGTCGGCCCCTGCTCCATTCATGATCCGAAGGCCGCCCGCGAATACGCCGAGAAGCTTGCCCAAGTGCGCCGCAAGCTCGCGGGCGAACTCGAAATCATCATGCGCGTTTATTTCGAGAAGCCCCGCACGACAGTGGGCTGGAAAGGCCTCATCAACGACCCCGATCTTGACGGCAGTTGCCGCATCAACCACGGTCTGCGCATCGCCCGAGAGCTGATGATCGACATCAACAACCTGGAGCTTCCGACGGGGGTCGAGTACCTCGACATGATCACGCCGCAGTACATCGCCGACCTCGTGAGCTGGGGCGCCATCGGGGCCCGCACGACGGAAAGCCAGGTGCACCGCGAGCTCGCGAGCGGCCTCTCCTGCCCCGTGGGCTTCAAGAACGCCACAAACGGCGCCGTCAAGATCGCCGTGGACGCCATCGGCGCCGCCGAGCACCCGCACTCCTTCCTCTCCGTTACGAAGGGCGGCATCTCGGCCATCGTCACCACGACCGGCAACGAAGACTGCCACATCATTCTCCGAGGCGGCAAAGAACCCAACTATGACGCCGAAAGCGTCAAGGCCGCCTGCGAACTTTTGAAAGCCGCCGGTCACCGCGAAGTCGTGATGATCGACGCGAGCCACTCCAATTCCAAGAAGATCTGCCGCAACCAGATCGACGTCGTCAACAACATCTGCGGCCAGATCGCCGACGGCTCCCAGTCGATCGTGGGCGTCATGATTGAATCCAACCTCGTCGAGGGGCGTCAGGACATTTCGCTTGACAAGCCCATGGTCTACGGCCAGTCCGTCACCGACGCGTGCCTCGGGTGGGAGGACACCGTGGCGCTTTTGAACAACCTCGCTCGCGCCGTGCGCGACCGCCGCAGCCGCAATTCATAAACCGAACGGCTCCATGGCAAAACGGCACCGAGACGCATCTGCCTCGGTGCCGTTTTTTTGTGGCGTCAGCGCTCAGTCCACGCCGCGAGCGCGGTCGCGGTAGAACTGCTCGCGCCACTCGGCAAACCGCCCGGCGTCAAGGGCGTCGCGAATCTCCTGCATGAGATGCACGTAGAACGTGAGGTTGTGGATGGAATTCAAGCGAGCACCCAGAATTTCATTCACCTTCTGCAGGTGGTGCAGATACGCGCGCGTAAAGCCCTTGCAGCAGTAGCAGTCGCACGTCGGATCCAAGGGACGCAGGTCGTCCTTGTACTTCGAGTTGCGGATCTTGACGTCGCCAAAACGCGTGAAGAGCCAGCCGTTTCGCGCGTTGCGGGTGGGCATGACGCAGTCGAACATGTCAACGCCGCGCCAGACGCCTTCCACGAGGTCCTCAGGCGTCCCCACGCCCATCAGGTAGCGCGGACGATCCTGCGGCATCTCGCAGACGATTTCATCCATGATGTGGAGCATCTTCTCCTTGGGTTCGCCCACGGAGAGGCCGCCCACGGCGTAGCCGTGAAAGCCGATGTCCTTCAAGCCCGCGAGCGACTCGCGCCGTAGTTCCGGATACATGCCGCCCTGCACGATGCCAAAAAGCGCGTTCGGATTCTCAAGGCGAGTGAATTCGTCCAAGCTGCGCTTGGCCCAGCGCAGCGACATCCGCATCGAAGCGGCCGCCTCGTCCTTCGTCGCCGGCCGGTCACCGATCATGTAGGGCGTGCATTCGTCAAACTGCATGGAGATGTCGGAATTCAACACCTTCTGAATCTGCATCGACACTTCAGGCGTCAAGAAAAGCCGGTCCCCGTTGATGGGGGACGCAAAGCGCACGCCCTCTTCGCTGATCTTTCTGAGCGCGCCGAGGCTAAAGACCTGAAAGCCGCCCGAGTCGGTGAGGATGGGCTTGTTCCAGTTCATGAAGCGGTGTAGCCCCCCATGCTTGGCAATCACGTCCAGCCCCGGGCGCAGCCACAGGTGGAAGGTGTTCCCGAGAATGATCTGCGCATGCATCGTCTCGAGCTCCATGGGCGTCATCGCCTTCACGGTGCCGTACGTGCCCACAGGCATGAAGATCGGGGTCTCCACGACGCCGTGATTCAACGTCATGCGGCCGCGGCGGGCCTTGCCTTCCGTCTTGAGAAGTTCAAAGGTAAGACTCATGTTGTTTTCCTAGAGAATGTCTTCGGGCTTGACGCGGCGAGCCTCAGGGAGTTCAAAGAAGCAGGCGTCGCCGTAGCTGAAGAAGCGGTACTTCGCCTCCACGGCGTGCCGGTAGGCTTGCATGACGCGGTCGCGTCCCACGATGGCCGAAACGAGCATTACGAGCGTGGACTTGGGCAGATGGAAGTTCGTGATCATCACGTCGATCACGTCAAAGTGATAGCCCGGGGCTACGAAAAGCTTCGTGTCCATGGCGCCCGCGCGGATGACGCCCGGCGCAACGGCGGCGCTTTCAAGCGCCCGAAGACTCGTCGACCCCACGCTGATCACGCGGCGGCCTTCTTTCTTCGCGCGGTTCACGAGGTCCGCCGTCTCCTGAGGCACCGTGAGCCACTCGGAGTGCATTTCGTGCGTTTCGAGGTTTTCCTCGCGCACGGGCTGGAAGGTGCCTGCGCCAACGTGCAGCGTCACGAACGCCTCTTCAACGCCCTTTTCGCGCAACTTTTGAAGGAGCTCTTCGGTGAAGTGCAACCCCGCCGTCGGCGCCGCCACAGCGCCCGGGTACTTCGCGTACACCGTCTGATAGCGCCCCGCGTCCTCTTCCTTCGCCTCGCGCTCGATGTAGGGCGGCAGCGGCACCTTGCCGAACTTGTCGAGAACGCCCAGCACCGGTTCGTCAAACTTCAGAAGGAAGAATTCGCCTTGACGCCCTTCAACGGTAGCCGCCGCGGTTTCGCCCTCGGCGTTTTCCGCAAAGAGGCGCCCCCCCACCTTCGGGGTCTTGCTCGCGCGCAGCATCGAGAGTGCGGTGTATTCGCCCGTGACACGCTCGATCATGAATTCCACGGCGCCGCCCGTCTCCTTGTGTCCGCGAAGACGCGCCTTGATGACCTTGGTGTTGTTCATCACCAAGAGGTCGCCCGGGCGCAGAAGGTTCAGAACGTCCGTGAAATGAAGGTCTTCCAGCACCGAATCCGTCACGTGCAGCAGGCGCGAAGCCGTGCGGTCCGCGAGCGGGTACTGCGCAATGAGTTCGGGGGGAAGGTCAAAGTCATAGTCGGACAAGTGCTGTCCGACCAGATAGTCTGGATGCAGAGTAAATGACATAGCTGGCTTTACCGGCCGCAAGTAAAAGAAGGCGGCATTTTATCGGCCCTGCTTGCAAAAAATTCGGAGAGAAACAATCCTCTGATCGTTTTGTTACATTCAGAAACAACTTTGAGGTGAACTAATCTAAAGTAGTTATTGAGAATCGTTCTCATTCGCTCTATAGTTCCGCCAACTGAGAAGCACGGCGAAGACGCGCAAACGGGTCCCATGGGGTCGGATCTGGTCTTCGAACACTTGAGTCGCCTCGGACTGTTTCTCCTGCAGGTCGAGGTTTGCGGCTTCTTCGGTTTTCTCTTCACGCCGTCGAACTTTTCAGGCTGTTCGACGGCGTTTTTTTATTCTCGCGCCGCCGCATCGACTGTCCCCGGCTTTTCTCCTCGCGGGCGGAACCTATCTTTCCTTTATTTTCAACCACAACTCGCCATCCCGTAATTTTTCAATTGCGAATGATTCTCATTTAGTTTATAGTTCCAGCAACTGGGAAACGTTCTGCCAGAGACAACGCAAACGGAACCTATGGGGTCGGTTCCGGTCTTTGGTCAGAGATGCACTGATTCTCCTGCAGTCCATCTCATTTCAGTTTCTTGGGGTTCTTCTCACGCCGCCGAACTTTTCAGGCTGTTCGGCGGCGTTTTTTCATGCACGGTTTCCGAACTAGATTCAAGGGATATGTAGTTCGGTATATATTTGCCAAAAATATACCGAACTACATAAAATTAGCCTCACTCTTTTTTTCTTCTGGAAATTCAACATGCGATGCGCCACTCCCTCGGCGCTTGCCGCCTGGTTCGCCGGCAAGCGCAAGTCGCTGGGCCTCACGCAAGCACAGGTCGCCGCGTCCGCGGGCGTCACGCAAAAGACGATCTCCGACTTCGAGCGCGGCAAGACCGATATCCGCCTCACCACGCTCTTTCACCTGCTCGCCATCGTAAAGCTCAACCTCGAGCTCGTGGACAAACCCACGAAAGAAGAACTGGAGGCATTTCCGTGGTGACAGAGCTCGTCCTTCGCATAAACGGCCTTTCAGTCGGGCGCCTCGCCAAAAGCTCTCAGGGCAACTTGACGCTTTCCTACGATCCGTCGTGGCTTCAGCATCCGCTACGCCGTCCCGTGTCGCTCTCCCTGCCGCTCAATTCTCGAACCTGCTGCGGCGAAATCGTCGCGAACTTTCTCGAGAACCTTCTTCCCGACAATTCCGCCGTGCGATCCCGTCTGATGGCGAAGCTTGCCATCGCTCACGACCATCCCTTCGACTTCCTCGCCGTCATCGGCCGCGACGCTTCGGGCGCGATTGAACTGCTGCCAGCTGACGCGCCGCAAGAGTCGCCCTCCATCGCCGGCGAGCCGCTTTCAGATGACAGCATCGCCCAGCTGATCACGCATCCCGAGGACTTTCCGCTCGGCATGGCCGCAGACAACGACTTCCGCCTCACGCTGGCAGGCGCTCAAACAAAGACGGCGCTTCTTCTGCACAACGACCACTGGATTCGTCCCACCGGCGCCACGCCCACCACGCACATCCTGAAGCTTCCGATCGGCGTCCTTCCTGGACCCACTCCCATCGACCTTCGGCTGAGCTGTGAAAACGAATGGCTGTGCCTGCTGATCACCCGCCTCTTCGGCTTTGAAGCCGCCGAAGCCAACGTGCGGCACTTCGGCGGCGCCAAGGCGCTCGTTGTTCGCCGATTCGACCGTCGCTGGAGCGACGACGGCCAACGGCTCTTTCGCCTGCCGACGGAAGACCTCTGCCAAGCGCTCGGCGTGTCGCCTGGCCTCAAGTACGAAGCCGACGGCGGTCCCGGCATCGCGGCCATCATGGCACTGCTGCAGCTTTCTGAAACGCCGGACGTCGATCGCGAAACCTTCTTTCGCTCTCAGGTGCTCTTCTGGCTGTTGCAAGCCACCGACGGTCACGCCAAGAATTTCTCCGTCTTTCTCTTGTCGGGCGGCGGCTTCCGCCTGACGCCCCTTTACGATATCCTGTCCACGGCGCCTCTCACCGCTTCAGGCGCCATCGCCGAGCGCCGCATCAAAATGGCCATGGGCCTTCTTGGAAAAAACAAGCACTACCGCTTTCACGACATCGAACCACGGCATTTTCTTGCCACCGCCCACGCCACTGGATTTCCCGAAAATCAAGCGCGCCAAGCCCTGTCGGACCTCGCCCAAAAGACGCCGGGGGTCATCGAAGCCGCTCGCGCCGCGCTTCCGCCCGATTTTCCCCCGGAAATCGCCGAGCCCATTCTGACGGGCCTTGCCAGCCGCGCGAGCCGTCTCACAAAGTTCCTCGCCGCCTGAATCTCGCGTCCATGAAAAAACGGCCTCTCTCCCGCCAAGGAAAGAAGCCGTTTTTTGTCGGACGTTCAGATCAAGCGCGGTGCCGAATCTGATGCTCCGTCACGCCGGCGGAGCCTTCCACCGCCTTCTGGCTTTCCAGAACGTGTCCGCTCTGTTCGCAGAAGAGCCGCAGATCCTCCACGGCGTGGGGGTCGTCCGTAAGCACCGTGACGAGGTCGCCCGCCGCGAGCTTGGCGAGCACCTTCTTTGTCTTCAGCACCGGCATGGGGCAGAGCATGCCCCTCAGATCCAACGCGTCGCTCATGATTACGCCAGCTTTTCAGCGATCCAGGTCTTCGCCGAAGCGAGCGCTTCCGGAAGCTTCGCCACGTCGGTGGCGCCTGCCATCGCCATGTCGGGCTTGCCGCCGCCCTTGCCGCCCGCCTGAGCCGCGGCAAAGCTGACGAGTTCGCCCGCCTTCACGCGACCGACGAGATCCTTTGTGACGCCAGCGCAGAACTGAATCTTGCCGTTGGCGGACACCGCAAGGAGAATAACCGCCGACTTCAGCTTGTTCTTCAGGTCGTCCATCGTCGTGCGCAGGCTCTTCGCGTCCATGCCGTCCAAAGTCGTCACGAGCACCTTGACGCCCGCCACATCTTCGGCCTTTGCCACCGCGCTCGCGCCCTGCTCGGCCGCAAGCTTCTCCTTGTAGGAGGCGACTTCCTTCTCGAGCTGCTTCACGTTTTCAAGGAGGTGGTCGATCTTGCCCGGGAGCTCTTCGGCGGGCGTCTTAAAGCGCGCCGCCGATTCCGCCAGGAGCTTCTGCTGATGCTGCAGCAAAGCGAGAGCGTTCAGGCCCGTCACCGCCTCGATGCGGCGAACGCCGGCGCTGATGCCCGCTTCCGCGAGGATCTTGAAGCAGCCGATGTCGCCCGTGCGAGCCACGTGCGTGCCGCCGCAAAGCTCGGTGGAGGTGCCCACCGTCACGACGCGCACAGTCTTGCCGTACTTTTCCCCAAAGAGCATCACGGCGCCCGTGGTCTTCGCTTCTTCAAGCGACATCACGCGCGTGACAACTTCCGTATTAGCAAGAATTTCGGCGTTCACGATCGCTTCGACTTCGGCGATCTGCTCGGCGGTCACCGGCTTGTCGTGGAGGAAGTCAAAGCGCGTCACCTTGTCGTTCACGAGGCTGCCCTTCTGCGCCACATGAGCGCCGAGCACTTCGCGCAGCGCCTTGTGCATCAAGTGCGTGACAGAGTGGTTGCGAGCCACGGCGGCGCGCGTTTCCTTCGCGACCTGCGCCGTGAACACGTCGCCCACCTTCACCGTGCCTTCCTTCACATGCGCCACGTGGCCGAAGACGCTTTCCTTGATGCGATAGGTTTCCGAGACAGCCAAGAGCGTCGTGCCGTTTTCAAGCACGCCGGCGTCGCCCATCTGGCCGCCCATTTCCGCGTAGAAGGGGGTCTTGTCCAACACGACGATCATGTCGTCGCCCGCCGTGCCTTCCTCAACCTGCACGCCGCCCTTGTAGAGAGCGAGCACCTTGGCCTGGGCTTCGGCCAGGGTGTCGTAGCCCACGAAAACGTTGTTTTCGCCCGTATAGAGAACGTCCGCCGCGACCTTGAACTTGCCCGCAGCGCGCGCCTTTGCCTTCTGCTCGGCCATGGCGCGGTCAAATCCTTCGGTGTCCACCGTGAGGCCCTTTTCGCGGCACACGTCGCCCGTCAAGTCAACAGGGAAGCCGTAGGTGTCGTGCAACTTGAAGGCGACGTTGCCGTCCAGCACGCCGTTCTTCGTTTCTGCAATGGCGGCTTCAAGGATCTGCATGCCGTTCGAAAGCGTCGCCAAGAAGCGCTCCTCCTCGGCCTTGAGAATGTCAGCGATCTTCGGATTCTTGATCTCGGGATAGACGTCACCCATTTCCTGCGAGAGAGCGCCCATCAGCTTGTAGAAGAAAAGGCCGCGAGCCCCGAGCTTGTAGCCGTGGCGAATGGCGCGGCGGCAGATGCGGCGCAGCACGTAGGCGCGGCCTTCGTTGCCCGGCGTCACGCCATCAGCGATCGCAAAGCCGCAGGAGCGGATGTGGTCAGCAATGACTTTGAGCGAAGGCGACTGCGGATCGACGTTTTCGGCGCCCGCTTCCTCGACGGCGCGCTTGGCGGCCGCCATGATGTTCTGAAAGAGGTCGATGTCGTAGTTGGTCGGCACGTCCTGCAAAACGGACGCAAGACGCTCCAAGCCCATGCCCGTGTCGATGTTGGGACGCGGGAGGCGATTCAACTTGCCGGAAGTGTCGCGGTTAAACTGCGTGAAGACGAGGTTCCAAATCTCCATGTAGCGGTCGCCGTCCTCATCGGGGCTCCCCGGAGGGCCGCCCTGAACCTTCGGGCCGCGATCGTAGAAGATTTCCGAGCAAGGTCCGCAGGGGCCGGTGTCGCCCATCATCCAGAAGTTGTCGGACATGTAGCGAGCGCCCTTGTTGTCGCCGATGCGGATGATGCGCTCTTCGGGGACGTGAATTTCGTCCTTCCAGATGTCATAGGCTTCGTCATCTTCGAAGTAGACGGTGACCCAGAGCCGGTCTTCGGGGAGCTTGTAGACCGTGGTGAGCAGCTCCCAGGCCCAGTGGATCGCTTCGCGCTTGAAGTAGTCGCCAAAGCTGAAGTTCCCGAGCATTTCAAAGAACGTGTGGTGGCGCGCGGTGTAGCCCACGTTGTCCAAGTCATTGTGCTTGCCGCCCGCGCGGATGCACTTCTGCGCGGTCGTCGCGCGATTGAGCGACTTGTCCAAACCCAGGAAGTTGGCCTTGAACTGGTTCATGCCAGCGTTCGTGAAGAGAAGCGTCGGATCGTCCTGAGGCACCACCGGGCTCGACTTCACCACCGTGTGGCCCTTGCTCTCAAAGAATTTGAGGTAAGCCGAACGAATCTCGGCTGCCGTCATGTAAGTACTGGGTTTCATAACTTCGAAATCTTTCGTCTGTTTTGATTTGCCGTCTGCGGCAAGGCGTCCGTTGCCGCCGCAGAAGGAAAAAGCGGAATCCCGCAAAAAGGACGCCGCCTTTTTCGTTGAATCTGCCGCAAAAATGGCGATTTTACCGCGATCAGAGAGTGAGGGCGTCCGCCACTTCAGAGGCCGTGGCGCGCGCGAGCTCCCGATCCTCCGCTTCCGTCATGATGCGAAGAAGGGGCTCGGTGCCCGAAGGACGAATGAGAATGCGGCCGGTACCCGAGAGCTTTTCCTCCGCCGTCTTCACCGCCGCCATGAATCGCTCGTTCGACTTCCAGTCGTAGCCGCGCTCGATGCGCTTGTTAATGAGGACCTGCGGCATCATCACAAGGCCTTCCATCAAGTCCGCAAGCGGCTTTCCCGTTTCCTTTACGGCGGCCAAAACCTGCAGAGCGCTCACGATGCCATCTCCGGTCGTCTGCCGATCAAGCGCAATAAGGTGTCCCGAGGATTCGCCCCCAAAGAGCCAGCCGCGCTCCTTCAGCGCTTCCATCACGTAGCGGTCACCCACCTTGGCGCGCACGAAGCCAATGCCGTCTCGCGCAAAGCGCTGCTCCAAGGCGTAGTTCGTCATGAGGGTGCCCGCAACGCCCGCAACGGCGCCTTTGCGCTGCCGGTCGCGCACGATGACGTAAAGGAGTTCGTCGCCGTTGTAGAGGCGGCCGTTCGCGTCCGCCATGATGAGGCGGTCGGCGTCGCCGTCAAAGGCGAGGCCGTAGTCGCAGCCCGCCTTCGCCGTGCGAAGCGCGAGGTCGTCCGTGTGCGTGGCGCCCACGCCGTCATTGATGTTGAGGCCGTCGGGCGCCACGGCGTCTGCGACGACGTCAGCGCCGAGCTCATGGAAAACCGCGGGCGCTACGTGGTACGCCGCGCCGTTGGCGCAGTCAAGGTAAAGCTTCAAGCCGCGCAGATCCGCGCCCTGCGGGAAGGTGCTCTTGCAGAATTCAATGTAGCGGCCTTCCGCATCGTTCAGGCGCCGGGCCTTGCCGAGCCCCTCGCTCGGCTCGCACGAAAAGCCCTTGTCAATTTCGGCCTCAATCTCAAGCTCCATCGCGTCCGGCAGCTTCGTTCCCTGCCCCGAGAAGAACTTGATCCCGTTGTCGCGGAAGGGGTTGTGGCTTGCGCTGATCACCACGCCCGCCGTGAGGCGCAGGGCGCGCGTCAAGTACGCCACCGCCGGCGTCGGAATCGGCCCGCAGAGAACGACGTCCACGCCCGCCGAAGAAAAACCCGCCTGCAGCGAGGCTTCGAGCATATAGCCCGACACTCGGGTGTCCTTGCCGATCAGCACCGCGGCTCGCCCGTCGGGCGTCGCGCGGCGCAGCACACGCCCCGCCGCCTGCCCAAGCAGCATGACAAAGTCCGGAGTCATCGGGAACGTTCCCACCGTAGCGCGCACCCCGTCGGTGCCGAAATAGCGTCGTGACATGAATTCTTTTCCTAATGGCGCCGGCTTTTCGCCGGCCAATTTTTGGATTATGCCGCTCGGGCGTTTTTCACCGCAAGCCACACGTCAAGAGCTTCGCGCGTTTCCTTCACGTCGTGCACGCGTACGAGCTGCGCCCCCCGCTCCACGGCGATCAACGCCCCGGCCACGGACCCCGTCACGCGGCGCGCGGGCTCGGTGACGCCCGTCACAGCGCCGATCGAGGACTTGCGAGAGAGCGCCATCAGATAGGGGCGGCCCAAATCGACAAACTCCTCGGTGGCAGCGAGAAGCTCAAAATTCTGCGCCACGGTCTTCCCAAACCCGAACCCCGGGTCAAAGCAGACCTTCCCCGCCGCGGCGCCCAGACTCAGCAGATGCGCCTCCTGCGCGAGAAGAAAGTTCTTCACCTCCTCCACCACGTTCTCGTAGTGCGGCGCCGCCTGCATCGTGCGGGGCGTTCCCTGCATGTGCATGGCGATGAGGCCTGCCCCAGACTTCGCGGCCGAGAGGTCCGCCAAAGGCTCCTGAAAGGCGCGGATGTCATTCAAAATCTCCGCCCCCGCCTTCACCGCTTCCTGCATCACGATCGCCTTGCTCGTATCGACCGACACGATGATGCCGTCGGCGGCGAGCGTCTCCACGACGCCGATCACGCGGTTCAATTCCTCGTCAAGCGGCACGTCCGCCGCGCCAGGGCGCGTGGACTCGCCCCCGACGTCGATGATGTCAGCGCCGTCGGCAATGAGCTGCCGCGCGAACGCCACCGCTGCGTCCTTCGTGGCATGAAGCCCGCCGTCGCTAAAAGAGTCGGGGGTAACGTTCACGATCCCCATGATTTTCGGGGTGGTCAAATCGAGCGTTCTTGTCTTGAGCTGCCACTGAGAGGCTGTCGGCATGGCGCCCTCCTAAAAAGAAAGGACGGCAGGCGAAACCCACCGTCCTGTTGTCATTGCTGTTTATTTTCAGTCGCTCGTCAAGAGGCAGGCTTCTCGGGCTCCGCCGGCTTTTCAGCCTCGGCGGGCTTTGCCTCCGCCTTTGCTTGATCGAGCGTTTCAGGCGCCGTATCTTCCGGCTCCGCCTCCGCGGGCTTGGACTCCGTCGCCGCCGTTTCAGGCTTCGTCTTCTTGCCGCCCTTTGCGGGCTCAACCCGGCGCGGCTCGCGCGGGGGCTTTCCTGCAAGAATGTCGTCAATCTGGTCGGAGTCGATCGTCTCCCACTTCAGAAGCGCCTGCGCCATCGCCTCCATCTTGTCGCGGTTGTCCTCGATCAGCTTGCGGGCGATGCCGTACTGCTCTTCGAGGATGCGGCGGATTTCAAGGTCCACGGCGCGCATCGTCTCTTCGGAGATGTTGCTCTGGCGCGGCATGGCGCGGCTCATGAAGGAATCGGTCTCGCTTTCGACGTAGACCATGATGCCCATCTTGTCGCTCATGCCGTAGCGCGTCACCATGTCGCGCGCGAGCTGCGTCGCGCGCTCGAAGTCGTTGCTCGCGCCCGTCGTCATCTGATGCATGAAGACTTCTTCAGCGATGCGGCCGCCAAAAAGAATCGCGATGCGGGTAAGGAGGTACTGCTTGTCGTAGGCGTAGCGGTCCTCTTCCGGAAGCTGCATCGTGACGCCCAGCGCTCGGCCGCGCGGAATGATCGTCACCTTGTGCACCGGATCGGACTTGGGCATGAGCTTGGCGACAAGCGCGTGGCCCGACTCGTGGTACGCGGTGTTGCGCTTTTCGTCTTCGTTCATCACCATGGACTTGCGCTCGGCGCCCATCATGATCTTGTCCTTGGCGAGCTCGAAGTCCGTCATGCTCACGACGCGCCCGTTGCGGCGCGCCGCAAAGAGCGCCGCCTCGTTCACGAGGTTCGCGAGATCCGCCCCAGAAAAGCCCGGCGTGCCGCGCGCGATGACGTCCGTCTCCACGTCGGTCGCGACCGGAATCTTCTTCATATGAACGTTCAGAATCTGCTCGCGCCCGCGGATGTCAGGCAGCGACACCACCACCTGGCGGTCAAAGCGCCCTGGGCGCAGCAGCGCCTGGTCGAGCACGTCCGGACGGTTCGTCGCCGCGATCACGATGACGTTCGTGCCCGTTTCAAAGCCGTCCATCTGCACGAGCATCTGGTTCAAGGTCTGCTCGCGCTCGTCGTTGCCGCCCATCGCAGCGCCGCGCTGGCGGCCCACCGCATCGATTTCGTCAATGAAGATGATGCAGGGGGCGTTCTTCTTCGCGTTTTCAAACATGTCGCGCACGCGGGCCGCGCCCACGCCGACGAACATCTCCACAAAGTCAGAGCCCGAAATGGAAAAGAAGGGCACGCCCGCTTCGCCCGCGATCGCCTTTGCCAGAAGCGTCTTGCCGGTCCCAGGGGGGCCCACGAGCAAAACACCGCGGGGAATGTGGCCCCCGAGGCGGGAGTACTTCGTCGGATCCTTCAAAAAGTCCACGACTTCCTGAACGTCCTGCTTGGCTTCATCACACCCCGCGACGTCCGAGAAACGAATCTTGTTGGCAGACTCATCGAGCATCCGGGCCTTGGACTTCCCGAAAGAAAAGGGGCTTCCCTTGCCGCCCTGCATCTGGCGCATGAAGAAGACCCAGACGCCGATCAAAAGGAGCATCGGGAACCAGCTCACGAACACCGTCTGCAGGAAGGAGGGCTCCTCCTCAGCTTTGCCGTAGACCTGAACGCCGTTCTTGCGGAGGTCATCCACCATCCACAGGTCCCCTGGGCTCGTGATGGAGTAGGGCACGCCCTCCGTCGGGCGCACGGTGAGCCGGCGGCCCTGCACGTCGACGCGGCTGATTTTGCCCGCCTTCGCGTCCGCCATAAACTGCGTGTAGCTCGTCTGGTCCGTGGCAAGCCCCTGCGCCTGACGCTCCCCGTCAAACTGACGGAAGACCGTGAAGAGCACAAAGGCGATCAAAACCCAGACCGCCACGCGACCCAGCATCTTGTTGTCCAAAGCAGTCCCTCTTTGTTCTTGTTCGTTGTCCTGAATTTGAAAGGCGTCTTTTTCGGAATACCCCGACAGGGACACCCATCCCAAGTGTAGGCGGAGACTAAACGAATTCCGCGGTTTTGTCGCGGCTTTTGCTCCGCCCTCATGACGCCAATCTGTTTCTGATTGTTGTGCCGGTCACTTCGCGGGCTTTAAGCCCCGACCCACGACGTACATTTCGGCGCTCGTGTCGCGGCTTGCCTCAGGCTTTCGCTGGTGCACGACCTTGAAGACGCGCTTGCAGGCTTCCACATACTGGGAGTAGCCCGAGCCCTGAAAGACCTTCGCAACGAAGATGCCGTCAGGCGTGAGGTGCTCCTTTGCGAATTCAAGTGCGAGCTCGCACAGGTAGAGGCTTGCCCCGGCGTCCACCATGGCCACCCCCGAGAGATTCGGCGCCATGTCGCTTACGACCGCCTCGACCTTGCCGTCGGAGACCATGGCCTTCAACTCCTCCTCCACGCTCTCCTCGCGGAAGTCGCCCTGCAGGAAATCCACGCCGTCAATGGGATCCATGGGCAGGATGTCCATGGCGACGACGCGGCCGTTGAAGGTGCCGTCCTTGTTGGTTAGGCGGGCGCGCGCCACCTGCGACCAGCTTCCCGGCGCAGACCCCAGGTCCACCACCGTGATGCCGGGGCGGAAGATGTGCTCCTTCTCATCGAGCTCGATGAGCTTATACGCGGAGCGCGCCCGGTACCCGTCGGCGCGGCTCTTTTTGACAAAAGGATCGTTGATGTGCCGCTCGATCCAGGCGCGGTTGCTTCGAAGCTTCTTTAAAGATTTCGGCATGGGAAGGTAGAATGCGAAGTTGCTGATTGACTTCACAGAGAAAGGACAGCCTTTAATTATGGCCGAACTTATTTTAGAGCGCGACATGCGCCTGCAGCTTCGAGGCGAAGCCCACCATCTGAAGCCCGTTGTGCTTCTGGGCGCCCGCGGCCTCACCGAAGCCGTTGAAAAGGAAGTGGCCCGCGCTCTAGACGAGCACGGACTCATCAAGATCCACGTGCCGAGCGACGACCGCGAAGAACGCGATGCCATCTACGCGGAGCTCGCGGACAAGCTCTCCGCCGCCCGCATTCAGGCGATCGGCAAGATGCTCGTCCTCTGGCGCGAGCCCAAGGAAAAGAAGGCGGACAAGAAGACGAACGCCGCTGACGAGGAGGCGGCCGCCAAGCTTCGCAAGAAGACCGCGGTGAAAAAGCCCGGCATGAAGAAGGCCGCCAAGCCCGCCGTCATCCGCGCCCGCCCCAAGCACAAGCACGTCACGAAGAAGGCAGCGCTCAGCAAGTGCTGATGCCCGCCTTCCGCCTCTGACGTCAAGAAAGGCATCTTTTCCTCCTCGGAAGGGATGCCTTTTTTGTTCGCCGGTGCTATCTTCGCCGTCACGCGCAATTTTTTCGTTTCCCGCCCCGCGGCGGGAGAAAGAAGTGATCATGTCCAGCAAACCCATTCTCAAATCCTCCAAGCTTGCCAACGTCCTCTACGACATCCGCGGCCCGATCATGGACAAGGCTCGGCAGATGGAAGCCGAGGGCAAGAAGCTCATCAAGCTCAACATCGGCAATCTCGCCGTCTTCGGCTTTGATCCTCCCGAAGAGGTGATGAGCGACATGATCATGAACCTCCCCAACTCCGCGGGCTACTCCGACAGCAAGGGGATCTTCGCCGCGCGCAAGGCCGTGATGCACTACACGCAGCTCAAAGGCGTTCAGGGCGTGACCTTGGACGACATCTATCTCGGCAACGGCGCCTCCGACCTCATCGCGATGGCAACGAACGCCCTTTTGGACGAAGGCGACGAGCTGCTCATCCCGATGCCGGACTACCCCCTGTGGACCGCCGTCACGAGCCTCTCGGGCGCCAAGCCCGTCCACTACCTGTGCGATGAAGCCAAAGGCTGGATTCCCAGCATCGAGGACATCCGCGCCAAGGTGACGCCGCGCACGAAGGGCATCGTCATCATCAACCCGAACAATCCCACGGGCGTGATGTACCCCAACGACGTGCTCCTTGAGATCATTCAAGTCGCCCGCGAGAACAACCTCGTCATTCTCGCCGACGAGGTCTACGACAAGATTCTCTACGACGGCATCCAGCATACGGCGATCGGGAGCCTCTCGCGCGACGTTCTCACCCTGAGCTTCAATTCGCTTTCGAAGGCCTACCGCGCCTGCGGCTACCGCGCGGGCTGGATGGTGATTTCGGGTGACAAGTCCAACGCCACCGACTTCATCGAGGGCCTCAACATGCTCGCCAACATGAAGCTCTGCGCAAACGTCCCGGGCCAGTGGGCGATTCAGACGGCCTTGGGCGGCTACCAGTCCATCAACGACCTCGTGAAGGAAGGCGGACGGCTGCGCCGCCAGCGCGACATCGCCTACGAAATGATCTCGGCGATTCCCGGCGTCTCCGTCGTGCGCCCCACGTCCACCCTCTACATGTTCCCGAAGCTCGATCCCGAGGTCTACCCGATCGAGGACGACCGCGAGTTCTTCAAGGAGCTCCTTGAAGCCACAAACGTCGTTCTGGTGCAGGGGACGGGCTTTAACTGGCCCAAGCCCGATCACTTCCGCATGGTGTTCCTGCCGCATGAAGCCGAGCTGCGGGACGCCATCAACCGCATCGCGAAGTTCCTCGCTGACTACCGCGCGCGGCATCCCGTCGCAAAGAAAGCCAAGAAGAGCTGATTGACGACTTTCAGCCTTTGAATCGGAGGGCGGCCCGCATCGGGCCGCTCTTTTTTCGGGCTGTCACGGTTTGTCACAAAGCCGTCACAAAACCCCGTCAGACTGCGTCGCGATGTCATCAACCTGTCATGCTGCGGCCGCTCGGCGGTCGCTTCGGTAAGTGATGGAACACTTCTTCCTTGTCATTCTCGCGTTTCTCGCGCTGCTCGCCTGCTTTGATCTTTTCGTGGGCGTAAGCAACGACGCCTCGAACTTCCTCAACTCCGCCCTGGGGTGTCGCATCTCCTCCTACCGCACCACGATGCTCGTCGCCTCGATCGGCGTGCTTCTCGGGGCCACCTTCTCCTCCGGAATGATGGAGATCGCCCGCTCGGGCGTCTTTCATCCGCAGATGTTCTCCTTTTCCGAAGTGATGGTGATCTTCTTTGCGGTGATGGTAAGCGACGTCCTGCTTCTTGACACCTTCAATTCGCTGGGGCTTCCCACCTCGACCACCGTGTCGATCGTCTTTGAACTGCTGGGAAGCGCCATGGCAGCTGCGGCCTACAAGCTCCTCGCCGCCGAAGCCTCCGTTGCCGAAGTCGTGAACTTCATCAACACCTCCAAAGCCCTCACCATCATCACAGGCATTCTGGTCTCGGTCGTGGTCGCCTTCATTTCGGGCGTCGTCGTGCAGTACCTCGTGCGCCTCGTTTTCACCTTCCACTTTGAAAACGTCTACCGCCGCGCGGGCGGGCTTTTCGGCGGCATCTCGGTGACGGCGATCTTCTACTTCCTCATCATGAAGGGGGCCTCGGGCGCGAGCTTCATGCGGCCGGAATGGCTCGCGTGGATCGACGCCCACACGGGGACGATTCTTCTATCGATGCTGATCGGCTTTTCCGCGCTCTTTCAGATCCTCATTCTCTGCTGCAACTTGAACGTCTTTCGAATCGTCATTCTTTCAGGCACCTTTTCGCTCGCGTTTGCGTTTGCGGGCAACGACTTGGTGAACTTCGTGGGCGTGCCGCTCGCGGCCCTGGACAGCGTCATGGACTTCATGGCGCACGGGTCCGAGCCCGGCGTCTACATGATGAGCTCGCTCCTCGATGATCCGGGCACGCCCACGATCTTCCTGCTGCTCTCGGGCCTCATCATGGTGCTCACCCTCTGGTTCTCCAAGAAGGCGCGCCAGGTGGTGCAGACCTCAATCAATCTGAGCTCGAGCCAGTCGGGCACGCACGAGCAGTTCGGCTCGTCCTTGCCGGGCCGCATGATTGTGCGCAGTTCGCTCACGATGGGGAACATCGTGCGCCAGATTCTTCCGGCGCCCCTGCAGGTGGCGCTTCACTCCCGCTTCAAGCCCCGAAAGCTTGAGCGCGGCGAAACGCCGCTTCCCTTTGACTACGTACGAGCCTCGGTAAACCTCGTGCTGAGCTCGATTCTCATCGCCTCCGCGACGAGCCTTAAGCTGCCGCTTTCAACCACTTACGTCACCTTCATGGTGGCGATGGGCTCCTCCTTTGCGGACGGCGCCTGGGATCGCGAAAGCGCCGTCTACCGCATCTCGGGGGTTCTCACCGTCATTTCAGGGTGGTTTCTCACGGCGCTCTCTGCCGCGACCTGCGCGGGCTTTGTGTGCACGCTCGTCATGCTCGGGGGCGAATGGATGTGCTGCGGCCTCATCCTTCTCGTCGTGACGCTTCTCATCCGCTCCAATTTCCTCACCAAGGAAAAGACGGTGGACAACGCCTTCTTCCCCAAGGCAAGCGACAGCGGCTCCGTGCGTGAAGCGTTAAACAAGATGGTGGGCGCCTACCTCGGCAAGACCGTCGACATCTTCGACAAGACGGTGAAGACGTTCTTGGACGACAACGAAAGCGGCCTGCGGCGCTTGAAGGCGGACGCCACGCAACTCTTTGACTCCCTGTCGCAGCAGCGAAGCGCCTATTACTCCATGGCACAAGGAAGCGGCGACGCGGACACGAAGCTCGACCAAGACGCCCGCTACTGCTTTTACCGCGCCTACACCAACATGCGCGAAGTGGGCCGCAACCTGCAGCGCCTCACGACCGTCGTGAAGGAGCACGTCGCCAACCGCCACCGCGTCTATCACGGTGAACCCAAGCGCCGGCTTCTGGAACTCGCCTCGAGCCTGCAAAAGCTCAGCCAGAGCACCGAGGGACGGCATTCGCTTGAGTCCGTGAGTCTCAACGCCAACGAAGTCATCAACGAGATTGACGACATGCAGGCGAAGCTCCTCACCTCGATCTCCCGCGAAAACCTCTCAATGCGCGGCTGCGAGCTCTACCTCAACTTCCTGCAGACCGCTCGAGAGCTCGTCAACCGCTACGCCATCGTGGCCGTGCTGCAACAGGAATTGAACGACCTCTGCGACAAGCACGAAGAGGAGCGGGCGCACGAAAAAGCCGCTGCCGCCAGCCGCCCGTCATCTTCCGCCGACATGGATGCGAAGAAGCGCTCCGCAGCGCGCCTTCTGCAGGCGCTGCACCTTTCCTCGGGGCGCAAGGCGTGATAAAGCGCTGCCGCTTTGAAGCCGTCCTCTTTGATCTAGACGGCACGCTCACCGACTCGGCGCCGCAGCTTGCGGCCTCCGCCAACGCCCTGCGCACCGCACGGGGCCTCGCCCCCCTCCCCTACGCCGCCCTTCGGGAAGCCGCGGGGAAAGGCGCCCGTGGGCTCCTCTGGACCGCGATGCGCGTCGGCCCCGACGCTTCATCCTTTGCGCCCTTGAAAGCGGAATTTCTGGCCGACTATGAAGCGCGGCTCACACAGGAAGCCGTGCTTTTTCCCGGCATCCCCGAGCTGCTTGACGGGCTCACGGCGGCCGGCGTTTCCTGGGGCATCGTCACCAACAAAGCCGAGCACCTCGCGCGCCTCATCGTGGAAAGTTCGCCGGTGCTTCAAAAAGCGCAGTGCCTTGTGGGAGGCGACACCACCGGCCGCCTGAAGCCCGCGCCAGACTCAATTCAAGAAGGCTTGAAGCGTCTCGCCGTCCGTCCTGAAGCCGCGCTTTACGCAGGGGACGACGAGCGCGACATGAAGGCCGCCCGCGCCGCGGGCACCGCGGCCGCTGCGCTTGCCTGGGGCTACATTGCAGGCGGCCCCAAAGCGATCGGCGACTGGGGCGCTGACGTCATCGTCCAGCACCCCGCCGAACTCGCCGCGTACCTTTTCGACTAATTCAAGCCGTCGCTCGCGGCGCCAAAGACGAGCTTCTTCAACGCCTCCAGCTTGTCGCGGAACGCCGCCGCCTGCTCGAAGTCGAGGTTCTTCGCGCATTCGAGCATCTTCTTTTCTGTTTCTCGGATCTCGCGCGCGACGCTCTTTTCGTCGCTCACGTCGAGATTCTCCGGCACCGCCAGCTCCTTCTTCGCGGCTTCAGGACCGCGATAGACGCCGTCGATGATGTCCTTCACGGCCTTCACGATGCTCTTCGGGGTGATGCCATGCGCCTTGTTGAATTCGATCTGCTTTGTGCGACGACGCTCGGTTTCGCCGATGGCCGCCTTCATCGAATCCGTCATCTTGTCGGCGTAGAGAATCGCCTTGCCGCGCACGTTTCGCGCCGCGCGTCCAATCGTCTGAATGAGCGAGCGCTCGCTTCGAAGAAAACCCTCCTTGTCCGCATCAAGAATCGCCACGAGCGACACTTCCGGGATGTCCAGCCCTTCTCGCAGCAGATTGATGCCCACAAGCACGTCAAAGACGCCGTTTCGCAGATCGCGAATGATCTCCACGCGCTCCACGGTGTCAATGTCGGAATGCAGATACCGCACCTTCACGTTGTGTTCTGACAGGAACTCGGTCAATTCCTCAGCCATGCGCTTGGTGAGCGTCGTGACCAGCA
This sequence comes from uncultured Oscillospiraceae bacterium, assembly GCA_963587345.1. Taxonomy (GTDB): domain Bacteria; phylum Pseudomonadota; class Gammaproteobacteria; order Burkholderiales; family Burkholderiaceae_F; genus Duodenibacillus. Next base: position 22,920 of record CAVACW010000002.1, read on the forward strand.
CTCGGTCCCCAGCCTTCGTGCGCTCCAGAATTTCCGACAAGACGTCGTCCACCTGCGTCGCCGCGGGCCGCACCTCGACTTCCGGATCCACGAGCCCTGTGGGCCGCACGACCTGCTCCACAATCTGGGAGCTCTTGGAGAGCTCCCAAGCCGCCGGGGTGGCAGACACAAAGACGGAACGGCGCATCTTGCGCTCAAATTCGTCAAACCGCAGCGGCCGGTTGTCCAAGGCCGACGGCAGCCGAAAGCCGTACATCACGAGCGTCTCCTTGCGGGAGTGGTCGCCCTTGTACATGCCGCCCAGCTGCCCCATCATCACATGGCTTTCGTCAAAGAACATGATGGCGTCGGGCGGCAGGTAGTCAATGAGACAAGGGGGCGCTTCGCCTGGCGCCAATCCCGTCAAGTGTCGGGAGTAGTTCTCAATCCCCTTGCAAAAGCCCACCTGATCGAGCATCTCCAAGTCAAAGAGCGTGCGCTGCTGCAGTCGAGCAGCCTCCACTTCCTTGCCTTCCGCGTGAAGCTCGGTGAGGCGCTCTTTTAATTCCGCCTTGATCGTCCCCATGGCGCGCACGATCTCGCTTCGCGGCGTCACATAGTGGCTCGCGGGGTACACCACAAAGCGCGGCACCTTCTGCAGAACGCGGCCCGTCAACGGATCAAAGAGCACCACCGCATCCACTTCATCGTCAAAGAGCTCGATGCGAACCGCGATCTCCGCGTGCTCCGCAGGAAAGATGTCAATCGTGTCGCCACGAACGCGAAACGTGCCGCGCAGAAACTCCATGTCGCTGCGCTTGTACTGCATCACCACAAGCTGCCGGATGAAGTCTTCGCGCGTCTTCGTGTCGCCCTGCCGCAAAATGAGCCGCATCAGAGTGTAGCTCTCGGGCTTGCCGATGCCGTAGATCGAAGAGACGGTGGCGACAATCACGGTGTCGCGGCGCTCCAGAATGCTCTTCGTGGCCGCAAGACGCATCTGCTCGATGTGCTCATTCACCGCGGAGTCCTTTTCAATGAAGAGGTCTCGGGCAGGCACATAGGCTTCGGGCTGGTAGTAGTCGTAATAGGAAACGAAATACTCCACGGCGTTTTCCGGAAAGAACTCCCGCATCTCGCTGTAAAGCTGCGCCGCGAGCGTCTTGTTGGGGGCCATCACGATGGCAGGCTTTCCAACGCGAGCGATGACGTTGGCCATCGTATAGGTCTTCCCTGACCCCGTCACGCCCAGCAGCGTCTGCCCCATGAGCCCCGCCTCAAGCCCCTCGGTGAGCTTTTCAATAGCGCTTCCCTGATCCCCCGCGGGATCGTAGGGCGCGTGAAGCTTGAAGGGCGAATTCGGAAAAGTGAGAACCTTCGTCGTCATGATGGCGTTCCTGGTGCGTTTTTTCGCGGCGAAAGGTTGACTTTAGCACCGGCCCACTTTTTGCGCACACGACCAGAAAGTTTCTTTCCTTTGATATCAAGAAGATGACAGAAAGCCCACGGTTTTCACACCGAAAGACTTGCCTCGTTCGTTGATTCCCTGTATAGTTCGCGCTCTGCATTCCCCGATAGCTCAGTCGGTAGAGCAACGGACTGTTAATCCGTGGGTCGTTGGTTCGAGCCCAACTCGGGGAGCCAGAATTCTTCAAGGAAGCCTCAGCAAATTGCGCTGAGGCTTTTTTGTTTTTCACTTGCCAAGCGTCGAATTTATCGATATAGTTCGCGCCCTGCATTCCCCGATAGCTCAGTCGGTAGAGCAACGGACTGTTAATCCGTGGGTCGTTGGTTCGAGCCCAACTCGGGGAGCCAGAATTCTTCAAGGAAGCCTCAGCGTTCGCGCCGAGGCTTTTTTGTTGTCCGAAAAGTTCTCCCGCCTCACCCCCTCCTCCCAAAGAGCATAGGATTTTTTGCCTATGCATCAATCTCCGCTTCAGCAGTAGCATTGCCGCTTCAGCTTTCCGTCTAGCCCACAAGGCGACGACGGTTGAGTTCCGACGTCGGTCAAACCGCCGCGCCGGGCGCGCAGATGACACCATCAAGCCCATCGGGCGCAGCACTTACCCCGCTGTTCTGCGTGACTGCCGCTTCTCCCTCGGGCCTTCAACCCCAAGAGCCAGAGCTTCCGAGAAGTTAATGTCTATTACTTGTTGATTTAAAAATAAAATGAATGCTTTAGCCTCCTTCAGCCGCTTCATCGGCAAAACCTTCGCAGTCTGGGTGCTGGTCTTTGGTCTCTTGGCCTACATTTTCCCGAGCACCTTCATCGTATTTCTCCCGTACGTGTCGCTGCTTCTGGGTATTGTCATGTTCGGCATGGGCTTGACGCTCTCCGTCGCTGACTTCAAGGAAGTTCTCACTCGTCCGTTCGAAGTGCTGATCGGCGTCGTCGGCCAGTTCGTGATCATGCCGCTCTCGGCCTACGCCCTTTGCCTTCTGCTGGGCCTTCCTTCTGACATTGCGGTGGGCGTGATTCTCGTAGGCTGCTGCCCCGGCGGCACCGCCTCCAACGTGATGACGTTCCTCGCCCGCGGCGACGTGGCGCTCTCGGTGACGATTACGAGCGTGACGACGCTTCTTGCCCCGATCGTGACCCCGTTCCTCATCTACCTCTTCGCGCACCAGTGGATCAACATCAGCCCGGCCGCCATGTTCTGGTCCATCTGCCAGATCGTGCTGATCCCGATCGTGGCCGGCGTCATCATCAAGTCGATTTTGAAGGACCGCATCAAGGCCGCCGTGCAGATTCTCCCGCTCGTGAGCGTCGTGGCCATCGTTCTCATCATCACGGCCGTGGTTGCCGCGAGCCATGCGAAGCTCGCTTCCGCCGGCCTCCTCGTCTTCTCCGTAGTGGTGCTGCACAACACGCTGGGCCTGCTGCTGGGCTTCTTGCTCGGGAAGATCTTCCATCTCGATCTTGCCAAGTGCAAGTGCCTGTCGATTGAGATCGGCATGCAGAATTCGGGCCTGGGCGTCGCGCTTGCCAACGCTCATTTCGCCGCGATGCCGCTCGCTGCACTGCCCTCGGCGGTGTTCAGCTTCTGGCACAACGTGTCGGGTGCGGTGATCGCCAACATCTACGCCCGCATCAAGGACAAGAACGACAAGTCGGAAGACTAAGTCCTTCCTGATTCCCAACGAAAAAGCCCCGGTTCGTCGCCGGGGCTTTTTCGTTGTCTTTTCGCAGGCCGGTCCGCCGCGACCGAAGGCGGGCGGATTTTCGCGTCGGGCTCAGTCGTTCACGACCTTCACGCCCGGCATGATGCGGCTCGTGTCGCGCGCCGTAAGCGCCACGGCAGCCGCCGCCTTCAAGGCGATCGAGCGATAGATGCCGGCGGTGACGCCTTCGGGGTCTGCGACAACCGTGGGCATGCCGCTGTCAGCCTGCTCGCGAATCGAGGTTTCCAACGGAAGCTGCCCCAGCACCGGCACGTTGTACTGCTTGCTCATGCGCTCGGCGCCGCCCTTGCCGAAGATGTGCTCGAGGTGACCGCATTCCGGACACTTGTAAAGCGCCATGTTTTCGACGATGCCCAACACCGGCACGTTCACCTTCTCAAACATGCGAAGGCCCTTCTTCGCGTCGAGAAGCGCAATGTCCTGCGGCGTCGTGACGACGATCGCGCCCGTCACCGGCACGGACTGCGAGAGCGTCAGCTGAATGTCGCCCGTTCCCGGGGGCATGTCGATCACGAGGTAGTCCAGATCGTGCCACGCGGTCTGCGTGAGAAGCTGCGTCAAAGCCTGCGCCACCAAGGGGCCGCGCCAGATCATGGGCTCGCCCGGATCCACCAGGAACCCCACGGAATTGATTTCAATCCCGTAGCTCACGACGGGCTCCATGTTGACGCCGTCCAAGCTTTCGGGACGGCCGCTTGCAGCGAGCATCGTGGGCTGAGAGGGGCCGTAAATGTCAGCGTCGAGCATGCCGACGCGAGCGCCTTCTTCCTTTAAGGCAAGCGCGAGGTTCGCGGCCACCGTCGACTTCCCGACGCCGCCCTTGCCGGAACTCACCGCGATGATGTTCTTCACGTTCGCAAGCGTCTTCAGCGTCCGCTGCACACGGTGCGCGCGGATTTCGCCCGTCACCTCGATCTCCGCCTCCTTGACGCCGGCGGCATCAAGCGCCGCCTGCACCGCTTCCGCGATTTTAGGGGCCGTGGACTTTACGGGATAGCCGGGCGCCACGTGCACTTTGACAACGCCGTCCTTTTCTTCAACAGACTGCACGGCCTTCAAGTCCGCGAGCGGCTTGCCGCACACGGGATCCGTCACCGCTTCGATGACCTTACGGACTTCTTCCAAATTCATTTTTATTTCTCTTTGGCAGGGACTTTGGGGGATACCGACGTTCCTAGCGAACGCAGTAAAATAAGAGTTTATCTACAAAATTCCTGACTTTCCGTCAGGTTTTTATTGACACCTTTTTCCGACTGACGCGATGACTGACAAGAAACGCAATCTTTTCGTGACGACGGCCCTGCCGTACGCCAACGGCCCCTTCCACATCGGCCACATCATGGAATACATCCAGGCCGACATCTGGGTGCGTCACGAACGAATGTGCGGCAACACCGTGCACTGGGTCGGCGCGGACGACACGCACGGCGCCCCCATCATGATTGCCGCCCAGAAAAAGGGCGTGACGCCCCAGCAGTTCGTCGCAGAAATCGCCGCGGGCCGCAAGGAGTACCTCGACGACTTCTTCATCAAGTTCGACTTCTGGCACAGCACGGACAGCCCAGAAAACCACGAGCTCTCGCAGGACATCTACCGGCGTCTCAAAGCTGCGGGCCTCATCTACACGAAGGACATCGAGCAGTTCTTTGACACGGAAAAGAGCATGTTCCTTGCGGACCGCTTCATCAAGGGCACTTGCCCCAAGTGCGGCGCCCCCGACCAGTACGGCGACAGCTGCGAAGTGTGCGGCTCGGTGTACGCCCCGACGGAACTGAAGGATCCGAAGAGCGCTCTTTCGGGCACGACGCCCGTCATCAAGCAGTCCACGCACTACTTCTTCAAGCTCTCCGACCCGCGCGCCGTGGAGTTCTTGCGCGAGTGGACGCGCGGCAACGGCGCCGACGGCAAGCCCCGCGTTCAGCCTGAAGTGCGCGCCAAGGACGAAGAATGGCTCGGCGCCGACGGCGGCATGGCCGACTGGGACATCTCCCGCGACGCCCCCTACTTCGGGATCGAGATTCCGGACGCGCCCGGGAAGTACTTCTACGTGTGGCTGGACGCCCCCGTGGGCTACCTCGCGAGCTTCAAGGCCTACTGCGACAAGGCGGGCCTTGACTTCGAAAAAGAGCTCACGAATCCCGAAACCGAGCAGATTCACTTCATCGGCAAGGACATCATCTACTTCCACACGCTCTTCTGGCCGGCGATGCTGAAGTTCGCGGGCACGCCCTACCGCGTCCCCGACCACGTGAACGCCCACGGCTTTGTCACGGTGGACGGCCGCAAGATGAGCAAGTCGCGCGGCACGGGCATCAGCCCCTTGGAATACATCCGCCTCGGCATGAACGCCGAATGGCTGCGCTACTACCTCGCCGCCAAGCTCACGAGCCGCGTCGAGGACGTGGACTTCACGAAGACGGACTTCATGACGCGCGTCAACGGCGAGCTGATCGGCAAGTACGTCAACATCGCAAGCCGCGCCGCAGGCTTCATCTTCTCGCGCTTTGCGGGCAAAGTGAGCGACGCCGCGATGCAGGCGCCCTTGCTCGCGACGCTGCGCGAAGCCGCCCCTGAAATCCGCGACGCCTACGAAAACCGCGAATACGCTGCGGCCGTGCGCCGCGTGATGGAGCTCGCGGACCGCGTGAACGAATACGTGGACGCGGAAAAGCCCTGGGAGCAGGCGAAGGATCCGGCGAAGGCCGAAGCGCTTCAGACGACGGCTTCCGTTGCCCTCGAAGCCTTCCGCCTCCTCACGCTTTACCTCAAGCCCGTTCTGCCCCACACCGCCCAGCGCGTCGAAGCGTTCCTCCACTGCGGCGAACAGACCTGGGACACGGTGAACACCCCCTTGTCAAGCGCCAACCCCATCGAGAAGTACCAGCACCTCATGGGCCGCGTTGATCTCAAAAAGCAGCTTGACGTGCTCATTCCCGGTGAAAAGGCGGCGGCGCCCGCCGAGGAAAAGAAGGAAGAGAACCTGCCGGGCGGCGAAGCGATCGCCCCGACCTGCACGATCGACGACTTCGTGAAGACGGACCTGCGCGTGGCGAAGGTCGTGGAATGCACGACGGTGGAAGGCAGCGACAAGCTCCTGCGCCTCATGCTCGACGTGGGCGAAGGCCGCCTGCGCCAGGTCTTCTCCGGCATCCGCGCCTTCTACAAGCCTGAAGACATCACCGGCAAGCTCGTCATCATGATCGCCAACCTCGCCCCGCGCAAGATGCGCTTTGGCGTGAGCGAAGGCATGGTCCTTTGCGCGAGCAATCCGCAGGACAAGAAGAGCGTCTACCTCATCGAGCCGCACGCGGGCGCCCAACCCGGCATGCGCCTGCACTAAAGCCAAAAAGAAGGCGGGCCTTTCGTCTGCCTTCCCGCCGCTTTCGCCATCCCGCGAGCCTCGCGCCCGCGGGATTTTTTTGCGCCCGGCGCTTTCCATTCCGGGCGCAAAAAAGCCGCCCGACGGCGAACCTTCGGACGGCTTCTTTGACGGCGACTTCCAGCCTCAGGCCGGAAGTCGCGCAGCGTGATTACACGAGGAGAACGGCGCAGGCGACCACCGCGATGAAGCAGGGAAGCGCGGTGCGCTTGATGACTTCGATCGGGCTCACCATGGCGATGCCGGAAACGAGAATCGTCACGCCGGCCAGGGGCGACATCGTGCGGCCCAGAGCGCCGGTCAAGAACGCCAGAGCGCCCAGGCCCGGGATGGACATGCCGAAGGCTTCCGCGTGCGGCGTCACGGCTTCGTTGAAAGCGAGCGTCGCCGCGTCGCCGGAGCCGGTGATGACGCCCATGATCCAGGGCCCCAGAGCGCCGCCCCAGCGGGCGTATTCGTTCGCGTTCTTCAACGCATCGACACAGACGTCGATGAGGCCGGCGGTGCGAAGGCCGGCGGCGAAGACGCCGGCGGCGATGATGATGCCCATCACGTCAGCGTAGCCCTTGCCCATGCCGTTGAAGAACTGCTTGGAGAATTCCTGCAGGTTGCAGCGGCCCACGGCGAGGGCGCAGATCGCGCCGATCACCATGGCCTGCGCCACGCCCATCTTGATCGCGGGAACCCAGAGGTTGCCGCAAACGAGGATGGCGATCGGCACAAGCATCACGAGCGCCTTCAGAACGCTCGGGGTGAAGTCCTGCTTCTGCAGCTTCGATTCATCCACCTTCGCGTTGGCGTCGCCCTTGTTGTCGCGCAGCACGAGGCAGACAATGAGCACGCCCACCGTGAGGATCGCGCCGCACATCAGGGAGTAGTTCGAATGAAAGCCGATGAAGTCCATCACGTCCATGTTCGCCATCTTCGCGACGTACGGGTTGTGGGACGTGCCGGGCGAGAGGTAGGAGCCGATCGTGCCCGCGAGCACCGCCGCCGCAGCCGCCGCGGGCTTGATGCCAGCGCGCAGCATCACGGGGATGAGGGTGGAGCCCACAGCCGCGGCGCAACCCGCCGCCGACGGAATGGCGATGTTCACGAAGAACGTGATGATCGTGCACACCGGAATGAGGAAGATGCCCAGACCGCGCACGGGAGCAGCAAGGTAGTGCACAAGCGAGCGGTCGCACTGGGTGTAGCTCGCGGCAAAAGCAAAGCCCATCGACGAGCAGATGGCCATCACGAGCGAATTGTTCGTCATGGACTTGGCGAACTGGTTGAGAGCGGCCATCGGGTCAAGGCTGATGCAGCAAAGCAAGAGGCCTGCGCCGATCAGCACCAGGCGCGTTTCATAGCGCTTGATGAGCGCCCAGACCGTCACGACGATGACGGCCAGGGCAATCCAGGCAGTAAGGGACATACATCCTCCGGTAGTAGTGTCAAATGTTTTGTATTTATTGCTGAGCGGCCGAAGAGAAAACTTTCGGCGCTGGTCGGTCTTCTCCGGGAAACAGGAGCGGGAACCTCAGACGCGACGTGCTCTGTCTTAACAACCGGCGAAGGAACGCCCGTCATCTATAGGAAACGACATTGATGTTTGTGCTTGACTGACCAACGCAGGCTTGGTGCCCTGGAGTCTGTCTTACTCGAAGCACAAGTCACTTTGTCGTTCCGTATAAGACAAACTGCTGAGGGCCATTGTACACGCCAAGCGTAACGAGTCGTAACACGCTCGCACATTTTTCCGAACCACACCCAAGGCGCCGGGCGCAAAAAAGCCCGCCTGCGGAAAGCAAAACGGGCTTTGGTCGAGGGCCGTCAGGCGAAACAGACGGCCGGCGCTGAAAGAATCAGGCCGAGAAGGAGGAGCCGCAGGAGCAGGTCGTCACAGCGTTCGGATTGCGGATCACAAACTGCGAGCCTTCCAAGTCGTCCTTATAGTCGATCTCCGCCCCCACGAGGTACTGGAAGGAGAGCGAGTCCACGAGGAACGTCACGCCGTCGCGGTGCATTTCGGTGTCGTCTTCGCCCGGCTTCTCTTCAAACTGGAAGCCATACTGGAAACCCTGACAGCCGCCGCCCTGAACGAACACGCGGAGCATCATGCCCTGATTGCCGTCTTCCGCGAGCAGCTCCTTCACCTTCGCCACGCAAGCGTCCGTGAACTTGATGGGATCGGGGGCGGCTTCGGGGGTCGTCTGCTGCGCCGTCTGGGTCTGAGTTTCAGACATGATTGTTGTCTCCGACAAAGAGGGGCTGGCGCCAGTTCGCGCTCGAGCCCGAAAAAATCTTTTGAGTCGGGCGATTATAGGAAAGAATGTCCCGACTTTCCTCAGGGATTTGGCGGAAATCCGCCTCACTTCACCGTCACGTCCGCGGGCGTCTTCCCTCGGGGGACGAGCACCCAGCAGCGGGCGTCGCTCTTTTGCCGCCCGGCCTGAAGCCCTGCGATGTCGCCGTACCCCCAGAAGTAGTCAAAGCGAATCACGCCGCGGATGGCGCCCCCCGTGTCCTGCGCAACAACCGGCCGCACGAAGTGCATGGCGGGCTTGGCCTGGCTTACGTCCGTCAAGAACGGAACGCCGAGCTGCCAGTAGCGGCGGTCCACCGCAACGGTGGCGCCCCCCGTGATCGGCACGCCCTGCGCGCCGATCGGCCCTTCGTCGTCCGCAAAACCGGTGCGCTCGGCAAAGAAGACGAAATTGGGGTTGGTGTCCAAAAGCTCTCGCGTGCGCTGCGGGTTGTCGCGCACCCACTTGCGGATGCGCTGCATGCTCATCTCCTCGCGCTTCAACCCCGCGTTTTCCACGAGCCACGCACCGATCGCCTTATAAGGGTGACCGTTCTGGTCAGCGTACCCCACCCTCAGGAACGTGCCGTCTTCAAGAAGGACGCGCCCCGAGCCCTGAATCTGCAAAAAGAACGCATCCACCGGATCATCCACCCAGCAGAGCACCTTCCCCGCGAGATCCCCGCGCTTTTCAATCTGGCCTCGGGTGTCGTAAGGAACGAGGCGGTTCCCCACCACCTTGCCGCGAAGCCTCAAGCCCTTTAATTGCGGATGCAGGGTCGCAAGATCCACCGTGATGAGATCGTCCGGCACGCCGTAGAGGGGGTACTGATAGTCCCCATGCTTCGTGCGAGAGCCGCGCAGCATCGGCTCGTAGTAGCCCGTCATGAGCCCCGTGTCCGAAGGCCGCGCCTTGTCTTCGAGAGACGTCACTTTCCAGGCTTCAAACCAACGGGCGAAAAAGTCGGCGGCCGCCTCGTCGTTCGTGAGCTGCGCGTTGGCGCAGGCTTCAAGCCACAGAGGCTTCATGCCCATCGCCGTGCAGGACGTGCGAAAAGCCTTCAGGGCGTTCGTCCAATCTTCCGCTCTTGCTGCCGGAAGCTCCGTAAAGGGAACGGACTCAAAGCGCGCAAAGCTCGTCGCCGCTCGCTTCACGGTCACCGCGCTCTCCACCACGCCCGAGTCGATCACGAGCTCGGGCGTCTCCGCCGTCTTTTCCATCTGCACTTCGCCCTCAGCGGGCGTCACGCCGGCCGCTTCTTCGGGCGCCTTGGGCGCCGATGAGCAGCCCGCCAGCAGCGCTGCCGCCAAGAGTGTTAGTGAGAGCTCCCGCCACCGCACCATGCCTGTTTCCTTATTCCTGCAGGAAGGCTTCCTGCACATCACTTAAAAAACGCCGCCCGAGGTCCGTCGCCGCAATGACGTCCGCCGAAGGCACGAGAAGTCCTTTTTGGCGCAAGCCGGACAACACCGGCTCAATCGCCGACAAGGGTTCGCCCGTCGTCTCCTCCCAGCGTCGCGCTGGAACCCCCTCCGCAAGACGCAGCACATTGAGCGCAAATTCAAAGGGAAGGTCCTCCGGCGCTACGATCCGGCGCTCGGCTTCAAAACGTCCCTCGTCCGCTCGGGCGAGGTACTTTCCGGGATTTGACTCCCGCACCGTGCGAATGATCTCGCCCTCCCGCGTCACCTTGCCGTGTGCGCCGGCACCGACTCCCAAGTAGTCGCCGAACGTCCAGTACGTCCGATTATGCCGACAGCGGCGGCCGGGCTTCGCGTAGCCCGAAATCTCATAGTGCTCGAACCCGCCCGCAGCGAGCCGCTCGTGCACGAGCTGCCCCATGTCGGCCGCTGCGTCCCCCTCGGGGAGTCCGGCGGGCGGTCTTTTTCCAAAAGCCGTCCCCTCCTCGATTGTGAGTTCATAAAAGGAGAGGTGCGTCGTGCCGGCGGAAAGCGCCGCGTCAATTTCCTGCGAGAGCTCCTCCTCGGTCTGTCCGGGAAGCGCATACATCACGTCCAGGTTGATGTTTTCAAAGGCGCGGTGCGCAGCCTCGATCGCCCTCAGGGCGTCAGACGCGGAATGAATGCGCCCGAGGCGCTTCAAGTTTTCGTCATTAAAGCTCTGAATGCCCAGCGACAAGCGGTTCACGCCCGCTGCGGCATACGCCGCAAAGCGATCCGCCTCGACGGTGCCGGGATTGGCCTCCATCGAGATTTCCACGTCGCTTGCCAGGGGCACCGTGCGTCGCACGGCGGCCATGAGGCGTTCAAACCCAGCGGCCGTCATAAGGCTCGGCGTTCCGCCGCCAAAGAAAACCGACGAGACAAAACGCCCCTGCGCCGCTTCCGCAGCCAGCGCCAGGTCCGCCGAAAGCGCCTCCACGTAGTCCGCCTCCGGAATGACGGACGGAGCGCCAAAGGAATTGAAGTCGCAGTAGGGGCACTTTCTCACGCACCAGGGCCAGTGCACGTAAAGCGCCAGCGGCTGCGACTCGATGGCGATCGGCGCCGTCACTTACCAGCCCCAGCGATCGGCGATTTCCTCGAGCATCAGGCGCATGGCGCGGCCGCGATGGCTGACGTCGTTCTTTTCTTCGGCCGTAAGCTCCGCCGCAGTGCGGCCGAACTCCGGCACGAGAAAATGCGGGTCGTACCCGAAGCCTCCGGTGCCGCGCGACTCCGCGACAATTTCACCGTCCCAGCGGGCGTCCACCACAATGGGCTCGGGATCCGTTGCGCTCTTGACGGCAACAAGAACGCAGGTGTAGTGCGCGCGGCGATCCGCGCACCCCGCAAGCGCCTTCACGAGCTTCTCGTTGTTGTCCGCGTCATTGCCGTGCTCTCCCGCATAGCGGGCGCTCTTCACGCCGGGTTCGCCGTTCAACGCCTCGGCCGTGATGCCGGAATCGTCCGCCATGGCAGGCAACCCCGTCTGGCGCGCGGCGTTCCGAGCCTTCGCAAGCGCGTTTTCAAGGAACGTGTCAAAGGGCTCTTCGGCCTCCGTCACGTTCAGCGCCGTCTGCGGAATCACCTCAATGCTGCGGCGTCCGAAAAGCGCATTGAATTCCCGAAGCTTCCCCTTGTTGCCGGAAGCCAGCACGAGCTTATTCATTATTCCTCCGCCAAGGCCGCGCGCTGCGCCGCCATCAGTTCGTCGCATCCCTTTTTCGCGAGGTCGAGCAACGCGTTCAGTTCATCGCGCGTGAAGGGCTTTCCTTCGGCCGTGCCCTGAATCTCCACAAATCCCCCCTCGCCCGTCATGATGACGTTCATGTCGGTGCCGCTTGCGCTGTCCTCCACGTAGTCAAAGTCCAGCACAGGCACGCCGTTGCTGATCCCTACGCTCACCGCGGCAACCTGCGTGTTGATGGGGTTCTCCTTGATGAGTCCCTTTTTCAGCATGCCGTTCACCGCATCCGCAAGCGCCACGTAGGCGCCCGAAATCGAGGCGCAGCGCGTGCCGCCGTCGGCCTGAATGACGTCGCAGTCCAAGGTGATCGTGTAGTCCCCGAGCTTTCGACGGTCCACAATGCCTCGCAGGCTGCGGCCGATCAGGCGCTGAATCTCCATCGTGCGGCCGCTTTGCTTGCCCTTGGCGGCCTCGCGGTCCGTGCGGGTGCCGGTCGCGCGCGGCAAAAGCGAATACTCCGCCGTCACCCAGCCTTCGCCCGCGTCCTTCAAAAAGCGCGGCACGCCCGGCGTCACCGTCGCGTTGCAAAGCACCTTGGTGCGACCCACCGACACCAAGACGCTGCCTTCGGCGTAGCAGGTGTAGTGGCGTTCAAAGGAAATCGGGCGCATGGCATCAGCCGCGCGTCCGTCATGACGTGTTGCAGACATAGCTTCAGAGGTCCTCGAAAAAAGCGTGCCGTCATGCTACACGTTCGTCGGGCCTCTAGAATCCTGCCGTTTTGTTTTTTCCTTTTCGGAGAGGTTCATCCATGCCGCAGGTTTCTTCCATGACGGGGTATGCGTCCGCGCAGGCGCCTTCCGCGCTCGGCATCATCAGTCTTGAGATCCGCAGCGTCAATTCGCGCTTTCTCGATCTCACGCTGCGCACGGCCGACGAACTGAAGTGCACGGAGTCCGCCATCCGCCAGACGGTCACCAAGGCCGTGGGCCGCGGCAAAATCGAAGTTCGCACCAACGTGAAGCCCGAGCTCACGGAAACGAGCGGTAGCGTCAATCCCGCAGCGCTTACCCTCGTCAAGAACCTGCAGGCGTCCGTTCTTGAAGCCCTTCCCGGCGCCCGTACGATGAGCGTTGCGGAAGTTCTCGCCTACCCCGGCGTCGTGCGTCTGGAAGACGCGGATCCGGAAGAACTCACGCAAGTCGTGACGGGGCTCCTCACAACAGCGCTCGCCTCGTTTGCGAAAAGCTGCGAGCGCGAAGGCGCGGCGCTTGCCAAGGTTCTTGCTGACTACTGCGTCAAGATCGACGCCATCGCCGATGCCGTGCAGCAGCGCATGCCCGACATCGTCGCCGCCGCGCAGGCAAAGCTCACGCAGCGCCTCGAGGAAGCCCTCGCAAAGACGCTTTCTGCCAATTCGCAGCTCACGAGCGAAGAGGTGAGCGACCGCATCCGCACGGAGGCGACGCTTTACGCCATGAAGATTGACGTGGATGAAGAGGTGAACCGCCTCAAGACCCACACGAAGGAAGTGCGCCGCGTGCTCGAGGCGGGCGGCCCCGTGGGAAAGCGCCTCGACTTTCTCATGCAGGAGATGAACCGCGAAGCCAATACGCTGGGAAGCAAGGCCGCCTCCATTGAAATGACGGACGCAAGCCTCAACCTGAAGCTTCTCATCGAACAGATGCGCGAGCAGATCCAGAACCTCGCCTGATCAACGCCTTGCAACCTCTGCCGCCCGCCGCCCAGCTTCCGCTCGGCGGCTTTTTTTGTATCGCCAATGTGGCCAAATCGGGCACATCGCCATTCGTCTTGCGCTTATTTCCGCGCTTCCTTTGACATTAGTCAAAAATCCCTAGTTCGAAGGGAGTACTTCGTCATACACTAGGGACTAAGGAGAAGTCCGTAGCAAAGTACTGCGGAACCGTTTCCGTCCCGTCCCGGCGCCCCTCACGGCCGCTTGAGGACGCCTCCGCACAGCACGTCGCTGCCGTGCGGCAACAAATGAAAAGAGAGAAAAAATCATGACCGATCTTTCCCGTCGCCAACTGCTTCAGTCCTCCCTCGCGGGCGCTGCGCTTCTCACGGGCGCTGGCGCCGCTTCCGCGGCAACCGCTCGCAAGTGGGACGAAACCGTCGACGTGATCGTCGTGGGCTCGGGCTTCGCGGGCCTTGCGGCCGCCATTGAAGCCAAGAAGGCTGGCGCCAAGGTGATCGTCCTCGAAAAGATGCCCACCTTCGGCGGCAACTCCATCATCAACGGCGGCATTCTCACCGCCACCGGCTGCCCGCAGCAGAAGATGCACGGCATCAACGACTCGGTGGAACTCCTCGAAAAGGACATCCTCACCGCCGGCAACTACATGAACTACTCCGAGAAAGTTCACTTCATGGCGAGCCAGGCGCTCTCCAACTATGAATGGACGGTGAACGAACTCGGCGTGGAATACCTCCCCGACGCCATCGGCCAGGAAGGCGGCCATTCCGTTCCGCGCTATGTGACGACGAAGAACGGCTCGGGCTCGGGCATCGTGCAAAAGGAGCTCGACAAGTGCAAGGCGCTCGGCATTCCGCTGCGCAACAAGGTGTACGTCGAACACATTCTGAAGAACGACAAGGGCGTCGTCGAAGGCCTGCAGGTTCGCCAGAACTACCGCTTCCCCAATGAAAAGAGCGGCAAGGTGCGCTACATCCGCGCCACGAAGGGCGTGGTGCTCTGCTACGGCGGCTTCAGCGCCGACTTGAAGTTCCGCATGTTCCAGGATCCGAAGCTAAACGAAAAGCTCGACACGACGAACCAGCCTGGCGCCACCTCCGAACTGTGGCGCGAGACGTCCGCTCTGGGCGCCCTGCAGGTGCAGAACGACTGGATTCAGTGCGGCCCCTGGGGCTGCCCGCGTGAAAAGGGCATGGGCATCGGCTGGCAGTTCAACCAGACGGCCGCCGCGGAATACGGCCTGTGGGTGAACGCTTCGGGCGACCGCTTCGTGAACGAACTCGCCAACCGCAAGGTCCGCGCCGACGCCATCATGGTGCAGCAGGCCAACGGCAAGAAGTGCTTCGCCATCTGCAACGAACCCAACGTGCAGCCCTTGAAGAAGCAGCGTCCGGGCTTCTTGGACAAGATGCTCGATCGCAAGATCGTTGAAAAGTACGCAACCCTTGAAGAGCTTGCCAAGGCCGCTGGCATTGACGCAGAGAACCTCAAGAAGCAGGTCGCGGCCTTCAACGACGTCGTGAAGGCGAAGAAGGACCCGGTCTGGAACCGCTACATCAACAACGATCAGGTGCCGCTCACCGAAGGCCCCTGGTACGTCTGCGAACTGCAGCCCAAGGTGCATCACTGCATGGGCGGCCTCGTGACCGACATGAGCTGCCACGTCCTCGACGTTCAGAACTACGCCCCGATTCCGCACCTCTACGCGGCGGGCGAAGCGACGGGCGGCGTGCACGGCGCGGTGCGTCTGGGGTCGGTGGCCATTCTGGACTGTCTCGTCTACGGACGTCTCGCGGGCCAGAAGGCAGCAAAGGCCGCTTGATCCCCCGCATCGGGCTTTCTAACGTAGCCTGACACAAGGCCGGCGTCTTCCTTTTGGGGGAGGACGCCGGCCATTTCTTTGGCTTTCTCGTCCCTCACGGCGCCTTTTCTTTTGTGCGACAATTGATTTTGTCGCTTTTTTGTCAGCACCGCCTCATGCCCCATTCGCTCGCTTCGTTCGTCCTTCGCACCGCGCGCCGGCTCTTGGGCGCCGGCGCCCGCCTTGTCGCCGCCGTCCTTCTCCTGGCGGTCCTCAATCCGGCCGGAGCCTTTGCGGACGATCAGGGCGTCACCATGCCTCCTACGGTGCGCGTGGGCTACTTCTACCCGTACACGGGCTATCACGACGTTTCCGAAGACGGCGAAGGCAGCGGCTACGGCTTTGACTTCTACAAGCTGCTCGAGCGCTACGCGAACCTGCGCTTTGAGTTTGTGAAGTACCGGAACCGCTCCTTTGCGGAGATGCTGCAGCTTCTCGAAAAGGGCGACGTCGATCTTCTCACGCCCGTCTCCATCGTCGCCGAACGACAAGGCCGCTTTGCCTATTCGCGCGTCATCGGCACGAGCCAGACGCGCCTTACCGTCCGTCTATCCGACAATCGCTGGACGCCGCCCGAACACGACTTCTCCGTCTTGAACGGCATTCGCGTTGGCACCATCCGCACGAGCCTCTGCCGCCAGCACCTTGTCGACTTCGCCCGGGAAAAAGGCTTCACCTATGAGGAGTTCGTCTACGACACGGAGACGGAGCTCCTCGAAGCGCTGCATTCAGGCGCCGTGGACGCCATCGTCGGCAATTCTCTGCGGCGCAGCGCGGGCGAAAAGACGATCGCCACGTTTTCGCCCGTGAACTTTGCCGTGCTTACGCGCAAAGACGACACGAAGCTGCTCGCCGAAATCAACTACGGCATCGCACAGATGGACGCAAGCGAACCCGACTGGCGAGGCAGCCTCTACTACCGCAACTTCGTCGGACCGCTCCGCCCCTCCATCGCCTTCACGCCCCGCGAGCTCGACTTCATCCGCGACGTGCAGACGGGGCGCACGCCGCTTCGGATCGCCATCGAGCCCGGCACCGCTCCCTTCGTCATTCAAAAGGACGGCCGGCTCTCGGGCATCATCCCCGACTATTTCGACTTTCTCATGAAAGAGCTCGAGCTCCCCTACACGGTCTTTATTCCGAAGGACCGCGAGGAGCTGCGGCAATGGATGGCAACGCACTACGTGGACGCCGTGATGAACGCCACGGACGAAGACGCCCACAGTCTCGCCACTGACTCCCCGCTTCTGACGGACCCCTACCTGCCGCTCACCGTCGCCTGCGTCACGCGAAAGGACTTCAACGGAACGATTCGCCGCGTCGCCAACATCGCCTCGCACAACATCGACCGCATCCGGCGCCACCAACAGACGGACTTTGACGTCGCGATCTATCCCAACCGCGTAAGCGCCATGGAGGCCGTGCGCCGCGGCGACGTGGACGCCGCCTACATCTTCACCTACATCGCAGAGCACTACGTCCGAAGCGACCCGACGGATTCGCTCACCTACAGCATCCTAAGCGCTCCGATGTTCCGCAGCGCCATCGGCGTCAATCCGCACACGAACCACGCGCTCGCGAGCCTGCTCACGAAAGCGATCCGCGCCGACGACTCGCATCGCATCGACGAGCGGCTTGCCTACGCCCAGGCGATGCAGAAAAAGAACGCCGAATTGGAAGGGCTCGTGGCCCGCGAAGCAGCGGCGAACAAGGCAAAGCGCGAATTTCTCTTCAACATGAGCCACGACATCCGCACGCCCATGAACGCCATTCTGGGCTTTGCTGAACTCGCCGACAGCCACCTCAAGGATCCCAAAAAGCTGCACGACTACTTGGAAAAGATCCGCCGCTCGGGCGAAAACCTGCTCGAGCTCATCAACAACGTGCTCGAAATGTCCCGCATCGAAAACGGCAAGGCGAGCGTTGATCTCACGCCCTGCAACCTCTCCGAACTCCTTGACTCCGTCACCGTAGCCTTTGAGGACGTCACGCAGAAAAAAGGCCTCGCTTTCACACGGCACGCCGACGTCCAGCATCCCGAAGTGCTCGCCGACACGACGAAGATACGGCAGATCCTTACCAACATTCTTTCGAACGCCGTGAAGTACACGCCCGCCGGAGCCGTGCGCTTTGCCGCGTTCGAACGGCCTTCCGCCAATCCAGACGATCTCACGCTCGTGTGCGAAGTGAGCGACACCGGCATCGGCATCTCGCCCGAATTCCTGCCGCACCTCTTTGACCAGTTCGAGCGCGAGCGCTCCACCACCGAAGGCGGCATCGAGGGCACGGGACTCGGGCTGGCGATCGTAAAGAAGCTCACGGAGCTTCTGGGCGGCACGATTCGCGTCGAAAGCCGGCCGGGAAAGGGCTCCGTCTTCACCGTGACGCTCACGCTGCGGCGCTGCGCGGCCAAGCCTGATGGCGCCGCCCCCCAACAGCCGGTCGAGCCGATCGACCTATGCGGCAAGCGTCTGCTGCTGGCGGAAGACAACGACCTCAATGCAGAAATCGCGCTGGAGGTGCTAAAGAGCGCGGGGCTTGCCGTCGATCGCGTCAAAGACGGCATGGAGTGCCTTGACCGCCTTGAGACCGCGCCCTCCGGCACCTACGCCGTGGTGCTGATGGACATGCAGATGCCGCGACTGGACGGCTGCCGCGCCGCCCGCGCCATCCGGCAAATGAAGGACGAAGCCGTGCGCAGCCTTCCCATCATTGCGCTCACCGCGAACGCCTTTGCCGAAGACCGCGAGAAGGCGATCGCCGCCGGCATGACTGACTTTGTCGCCAAGCCCGTGGACTTTGCGACGCTTCTCGCTGCGATCCGATCAGCGACATCCCGCTAGGCGCGGAACTTCACTTTTTCCAGAATGGCGTCATCTCGCGCCTTGTAGAAGTCCTGCCGCCCCTTGATGAAGCGATCAAAGTCCTCATCGCGAGCCTTCTTCTTGATCGCCTGCTCCTTGTAGTAGACGACGCTCTCCTCGTCCCAGACGTCCAACATCACCCAGTAAAACTCAAGCCCCGCCCGGGCAACCATCAAAAACGTCTTCTCGTCCGTCACGAAGGGAAAGCGGCGCGCGAGACGAATGGTGCCGAACTGGCCGATCATCCCCAGCGCCTTCACGATCGCAGGCCACTGGCTCTCCCGATTGGGGTCGAGCTTCAACGCCGCGCACGCCTCGTCAAAGTGCTCGATCTTGCTGCGGGCGCGGCGAATGTACTCCGCGCAAAACTTGGTCGTCATGCTGGCACCTTGTCCTTGGCGCCCGCGGGCGCCGTGAGCTCAAACATCGGACGCGCGTCCGAAAGGAGAGGCTTTGTTTCCGTGAGCGCCGCCATCACGTAAAGGGGAGCAAAAGGCGCCGCCTGCGTGATGCGAATGAGCCCCTCCTTCGCAAGCTCCAGAATGGCGAGATAGTTCACGATCGCCGTCTGCAGCCCCGCCTCCGGCACAAAGAGGTCATGAAACTCCATGAAGGGACGCGAGGCGAGCTCTTTTAAAATCGTCGACATGAACTCGCGCACGGAAAGCTCCTGCCGCGTCACCTTGTGGCTCACGTTGAGCTTGGCGCGCGCGATGATGCCCGCCCACGCCGCCTCCAGATCCTCGGGGCGCACCTGTGGCAGAAGCTGTATCTGCTCCTGCTCGATCAAGACAAACGCCCGGAAGAAGTCGCGGCCGCAGCGCGGCATCTCGTCCAAGTCCATGGCCGCGAGCTTCATCTTCTCGTACTCAAGCAGCCGGCGCGCAAGCTCCGCCTGCGGGTCCTCCACTTCTTCGCCGGTGTCCACGTGCGTCACCGGGAGCAGCAGCTGGCTCTTGATCTTGAGAAGACTTGCCGCCATCACGAGATAGTCGGCCGCCAATTCAAAGTCGCTCTCTTTCACCCCCTCCACGTACGCCATGTACTGTTCCGTCAAGAGCGCCATCGGAATGTCCATGATGTCGAACTTCTGCTTGCGGATGAGAAAAAGGAGAAGGTCCAAGGGGCCTTCAAAGCTCTCCAACAGAAGCTTCAGCGCATTGGGCGGGATGTAGAGGTCCTCGGGCTTTTCAAAAAGCGGCTCGCCGTAAAGGCGCGCAAAGACCTCGTCCGCGGCGGCCGGGCCGCCCGGAAGCAGCCGGTCGATCGAATCGGTGGTGAGGTCAGCCATGCAAGAAGTCCGAGAAGAGAAGCCCGAATTCTAGCGGGCTTCTCCGGCTTGCTAGGCGCCGCGCCGCCACGGGCAGCAAAGGCGCTCGGCGCCCCAGACGAGAGCGTAGAAAAAGAGCCCCAGCGCCCCCATGCCGAGGATGCCGTTGAACATCGACAGCGTGTCGCCAAGCCCCCAGGCGTCCATGATGAGGTAGCCCAGCCCCGTGTTCGTTGCAAAGCTCTCCGCCAAAAAGAGCACGGCGACGCCCGTGCCGCTCGCGACCTTGAGGCTCGTGAAGAAGTCTGGCAGGGCGGCGGGCACGTAGACGTGCCGCACGACCGCCATGACGCTCCCGCCCATGAACCGCACCGCCTCCTCGTAGACGGGGTCAAGCGCCTTCGCTGACGCCCTCACAATGACGAGCATCTGGTAGCCCGTCGTCAGCGCAATGAGGAGAATGCGCGAGGATTCCCCCAGCCCCAGCAGGAGAAAGAACACCGGAAGGAGCACGATTTTGGGCAGGGGGTACGTAATGAACACCAAGGGCGACCCCAGCCGGTCCGCAAGCCTCACATGCCCGAGCCAGAGCCCCAGCACAAAGGCGCAAGCGGCCGCGACAGCCATGCCGACCGCAAGCCGCAGCATACTGATGCCGAAATGCGCGAGGTACGCCGGATCCGAAAGACTCACGAGAAAAAGCCGCCCGGTCGCCACCGGACTCGGCAGCACGGCGTCGCCAAAGGCGACGGTGCCCGCCTGCCAGAGAAGGCCAATCGCGAAAAACGCGGCGATGTAGCGAAGCGCCGCCGTCAAGGCGCCGCCCAGCAATTGCTTCACGGTCACCATGATGAGCCTCCCGCCGGAAGCACCATCTCGCCGCGACGCGCGGCGGCAAACGCCGCATGAAGCCGCTGCTGCACCGCGTAAAAGGCGGCGTCGCTGCGGACGTCGCCCAAGGCGGAAAATGCCGGATTAGCCGCCAGAGCCGCCACGCGCGTGGGACGCGCCGACAGCATGAGAATGTCCTGCGCCAGATACGCCGCCTCCCCCATGTCGTGCGTCACCATCACAACGCTACAGCCGTGTCGCGACCAGAGGCTCTTCAAAAGATCCTGCATGCGTTCCCGAAGGATGGCGTCCAAGGCCGAAAAAGGTTCGTCCATGAAGAGAATGTCAGGCTTCACGATGAGCGCCCGCCCCAGGGCAAGGCGCTGGCGCTGGCCGCCCGAGAGCTCATGAGGAAAGCGGTCTTCAAGCCCTGCGAGCTCCATTTCGGCCATCATCGCGTCAACGCGCGAAGCGATCTCCGGTTCATGCGCGAGCTTCAGAGGCAGCGCCATCGCCTCCCGCACCCGCATCCAGGGCATGAGCGCCAGCGTCTGCCAGAGCATCGCCTTTCGCGGCGCGGCGCCGCCGTCGCTCTTCCACGTGACGCTCCCCGACACCGCCGGGCGCAAGCCCGCCAGCGCCGCCAAAAGCGTCGACTTCCCGCAACCCGACTCGCCCACGATCGCGAGCGTCCGCCCCGCCGGGAGCGTGAAGCTCACATCAGAGAGTATCGCTCGTCCATCCCAGCCGACGGCAAGATCCTTCACCCAAAGCGCAGCGCCCATGGCACGCCCCTTACGGCGTCACCACGTCCGCGTACGCGGGGACGTCAGAGAGCATGCCCTTGGCCTTCATCCATTCGCCCACACGGCGCACGTCTTCGGCGGAGGGAGGCGGCGGCAGGCCGTCGGCGCGGTCAAAGAGCGAGAAGCGAATCATCTTGTAGCCGGGCGCAACCGGCGGCGGCAGGAGCTTCTTCTGCACCATGAGCGAGCGGTACTTCTCGGGATCCTTTTCAATCAAGGCCGCCGCAGCCGCCACCGCCTTTCGAAAGCCCGCGACCGTTTCCTTCGTCGCCGCCTTCTTCGTCAAAGCCACCACCGCTAGCGCTTCATTCAACTTCGTGTCGTCCCAGATCACGCGGCCGCCCTTCTTTTCCACCACGGTCACCAAGGGCTCAGGCAGAATCGCCGTGTCCACCTGCCCCGAAAGCAGCATCTGCAGACGGATCGGAATCTGGCGGACTTCCGTGTTTTTCAAAGCCGAAGCCGGGAGCTTTTCCGTCGCCTTCATGCGATCCAGAAGGTAATCAATGATCGTCGCCGCGCTCATCGCCGTGGGCGTTTCGTTGAGGTCCGCCAGCGACTGAATCTTGTCCTTCATCTTGGGCGCCACGACCATGCCAAAGGCGCGCTGCGCCTTCGAGGTATGGGTCGTCGTGACGACAATCGTCTGCGGCACGCCCGTGGCGTTCTGCGTGAAGACGTTCATCAGATCGCCGAAATGGCCGTCAAGGCGCCCGGCGCGCATCGCCGCGCCGATTTCAAGCGCGCTCTTAAAGGGCACGGTCTTCACAGTGAGGCCTTCTTTCGCGAAGAGCCCCTCCCCCACGGCAACGTCCAGCACGATGGAGTCTGCCGCCGGCAACACGCCAAGAGTCAGGTTCTGCGCCGCCGCGCAAACCGCCGCGAGTCCCAAAGCCGCCGCAGCGGCCCATTTCTTCAACTTCATGTCTATCCCAATTTTTGTTGCAAAAGAGCGGGCACTATAGCGGAAAAAATCGGCCAAAAACGCCGCTTGAAAATACGAAAACGCCCGACGGAAGCCGGCTCAAGGCCGATGCCGTCAGGCGTCTTCTGGCTTTCAATCCGTCTTACGACGGCAACCAAGCCTTATTCGCAGTCAAAGTGCGGATCTTCCGGCGTCCACATCGCGGCCTTCACCGCGGCGCGGATGTCGGCCGGACGCTCGATGCCGGCGAGATCGTGGTCAAAGCAGTACTCGGCCACCTTGGCGGCGATTTCCGCCGAGAGCGCGCGCACTTCGGACAAGGGCGGATAGAGGCTGCCGTTGCCGAGGTCGGATTCGCTCACGAGGTCCGCGAGCGCCTTCGAGGCGGTGAGGAAGATCTGGTTCGGAATGGTCTTCGCGCGAGCGAAGATGCACCCGAAGCCGATGCCTGGGAACACGTAGCTGTTGTTGCCCTGACGCGGCACGAAGGTCTTGCCGTTCAAAGACACCGGCGCAAAGGGCGACCCGCACGCAAAGAGGCACTTGCCGTCAGACCACTTGTAGGCCTGTTCGGCCGTGCATTCAGACTTCGACGTGGGGTTCGAAAGTGCCATGATGATGGGCTGCGCGTTCACTTCCGTCATCGCCTTCACGACCGCTTCCGTAAAGGCGCCGCCCGTCGCGCTCACGCCAATGATGGCTGCGGGCTTCAGGGTCTTGATCGCTTCCACAAAGTCCGTCGTGTTGGCAACGTCGTGCGCAAAGTCAAGCTTATGGGTGGCGAGCTGATCGCCGCGAGTCTTCGTGACGAGGCCCTTCGAATCGAAGAAGTAGATCTGAGAAAGCGCCTTTTCTTCGCTGATGCCATCTTCGACCATGGCGTCGGCGATGAGGTGCGCAATGCCCGCCGCGGCAGCGCCCGCACCCAGGAAGAGCACGCGCTGCTCGGAGAGCTTCTCCTTTTTCACGCGCATCGCGGAATAAAGGCCCGTCAGCACCACGGAAGCCGTGCCCTGGATGTCGTCGTTAAAGCAGCAGATCTTGTCGCGCCAATTCGCCAGATGCGTGAACGCCACGGAGTTCTGGAAGTCTTCAAACTGCACGAGCACGTGCGGCCAGCGGGCGCGCACGGCGTTGATGAACTCTTCCATGATCGCAAAGTATTCGTCACCGGTGACGCGCTTCTGGCGCAGGCCCAGATAAAGGGGATCGGTGAGGTAGCTTTCGGTGTTGGTGCCGACGTCGATCGTGACGGGGAGCGCCTTCTGCGGATTCACGCCCGCGCAAGCCGTGTAGAGCGCGAGCTTGCCGACCGGAATGCCCATGCCGTTCACGCCCAGGTCGCCCAGACCCAGAATGCGGGAGCCGTCGGTGACGACGATGATGTCAACGTCCTTGTTGGGAACGTTCGCGACGAGCTCGGCGATGCGGCCCTTGTCCTTTGCGGACACGTAAAGACCGCGCATGTTGCGGTTGATGTGGCTGTACTTCTGGCACGCCTCGCCCACCGTCGGGGTGTAGATGAGGGGCATGAACTCTTCCACGTTTTCCTGCACGAGTTCGTAGAAGAGCTGTTCGTTGTTGGCGTGGACGCTTTCAAGCGTGAGGTACTTGTTGATCGGCAGCGCCTCCGTGTCGATCACTTCCTTCAAGCGCTTGGCCTGGTCCTTCAAGCTCGAAACGACCGGCGGGAGCAGGCCGCGAAGGCCAAGACGGTCACGTTCTTCTTCGGTAAAAGCCGCACCGCGGTTCATCCACGGATTGCGCAGCACTTCCACGCCGCGCGCTTCTTTGCACTGTTGAGTCATAGTCACTTTGAGTTTTGCAATCAGGAGTCAATTGTCTCCGCAGTCCCACGTGCTCCCGTATG
The DNA here is from genome assembly GCA_963587345.1 of uncultured Oscillospiraceae bacterium. Classification (GTDB taxonomy): domain Bacteria; phylum Pseudomonadota; class Gammaproteobacteria; order Burkholderiales; family Burkholderiaceae_F; genus Duodenibacillus. Next base: position 47,022 of record CAVACW010000002.1, read on the forward strand.
ACGAGGGCTGCCGCCTTTCTTATTCTTCTAGCGCTTTTTTGCCGGCGCCTTGACGCCCAGGCCCTTCAACCGTTCTGATGCGATCTGCGCGGCCTGCGTGCCGGGGTATTGTTTCACGACGTTCTGAAGCGTGTCAACCGCCTCTTTCTTGCGGTTCAAGGCCGTGTAGGACGAGGCGATTGAGAGCATCGCCTCGGACGCTCTCGCGTCCTGCGGAAATTCCTTCACGACGCGTTGCTGCACCTTGAGGCTTTCGCTGTAGCTGCCCTGAGCATACAGGGCGTTCCCGAGCCAGCAAAGGGCGCTCGCCAAGTAGCCGCTCTTCGGATAGTCCGTCACCAGGGAGCGCAAAAGGGCCTCGCTTTCGGCGTACTGCCCTTCGCTAAAGAGCGCGAGCGCCAGGTCATAGCGACGGCGCTCCTCCGGGGTCACCGTCACGCTCTTGCCGTCCACGGTTTCCATCTGAGACTCGAAGGCGGCGACGCGCTTGTCGAGGTTGCCGAAAAGGTCGCGCACGCTTCGTTGCTGCAGCGTCAGATCGTTCGTAAGCTTTTCCACGCGCCCCGTCAACTGCGCGTTCTGCTCGCGCAAGGCGTCAATCTGATTCGCTAGCTGCATCTGCGCGTTCTGCAGCGTCTGCGTCTTTTCGCGAAGCTCCAGAATCGCCTTGCGGGCCTCGTCGTCGCCAAACAGCGCCCAGGAGGGCGTTGCCGCCGTCACCATCATCACGGCCGCGGCGGCCGTCATCAGAAATTTGGTCTTCATAAAACAAAAAGACGGCCGGCGCCCCTTTTCGCGGGAGCCTCCTGCCGTCACTCCTAAAAATCAACGGTTGACGATGTCGGCGCGACGATTCTGCGCCCAGGCCTCTTCGGTTTCGCCTTGCGCCACCGGCTTTTCGCGCCCGAAGCTCACCGCCTCAATGCGAGCGGAGGAGACGCCCAGAAGCTGCAGGCGCTGCTTTACCGCTTCGCTGCGCTTTTGCCCTAGAGCGAGGTTGTACTCGCGGCTGCCGCGGCTGTCGGTGTTGCCTTCAATCACGATGTTGGCCTTGCTGTTGGCAATCATGCGGCGAGCGTTGGCTTCAATCACCGGCAGGTACTTCGCGTCGATCGTGTAGCTGTCAAACGCGAAGTAGACGGAGTGTTCGTTTACGCCGGAAAGCCCCGCGCCGCTACGTCCTGCCGCGGCTTCTCCCTGCGTCGTCCCCTGCTTCAAGGACTCGTCCAGTTCAACGGAGGAGCAGCCCGTAAGAAGCAGAACGGCAGCAACCGCCGCTGCGGCACCGATCCGATAGAACGTCATGATCATTCCTCAATGTGTGCGATCCGAACGCCGATCCGCCCGGATTCTGTTTTCCTGATGGCTGTCAATCCTAGCAAAGCCGTCCGTCAGGCGGCAATTTTTCAGCCGTTCTTTCAAAAAGCCTCGGCAATGAGCGGCCCCCAGGTCGGCTCGCAGATGCTGCCCGCCGCCCCCGTAAGCCAGGACTTCACCGCGCCGTCGGCGCTCACCGTGGCCAGCACGCCGCGATGGTTGCGCTCGGTGGCGTAGACGATCATCTGGCCGTTGGGCGAAAAACAAGGGCTTTCATCGAGACTGGTCGTGGTGAGGACCATCTCTTCTCCCGTCGAGAGCGTCATCGCCGTCACGCGGTAGCGCTTGCCGGCGCGCGTGATGTAGGTGAGCATCTTGCCGTCCGGGCTCAAGGCGGGGCTCACGGCGTAGTCCGCGGAGAAAGTCACGCGCTCGGCGCTTCCCGTGCCGTCCACCGCCTGACGATAAATCTGCGCCGAGCCGCCCCGATCGCTGGTGAAGTAGAGCCAGCGGCCGTCAGGCGAAAAAACGGGCTCTGTGTCAATCGCGTAGGAGTGAGAGAATCGACTCACGCCCGTGCCGTCCGTATTGATGAGGAAGATCTGCGTGAAGCCGTCGCGCGACAAGGCGAGCGCCACCTTCTTGCCGTCGGGGCTGAAGGCAGGCGCCGAATTGTTGCCGCGGAAGTTGGCCAGAACACGACGGCGTCCCGTCGCCACCGTATGAATGAAGACCACCGGCTTCTTTTCTTCAAAGGAGACGTAGGCCACCTGCTTGCCGTCCGGGGACCACGCAGGCGAAATGATGGGCTCGCGGCTCTTCAAGGCGGGCAGCGCGTTGGCGCCGTCGCTTTCGGCGATGATGAGCTCGTAGTTCGACTTGTCATACTCCACGACGTACGCGAGCCGCGACGCAAACTGCGCGCCAAATCCCGTCAGCTTCGTGTAGATGCGGTCGGCGATGCGATGCGACGTCATGCGAAGCTGCCGGTCGTCCGACAAGAACTCGGCCCGGTCGATCTCTTCGCTTTTCACGACGTCAAAGAGGCGGTAGCGGATGTTCCAATTGCCGTCGGCCTGTCGAATGACTGACCCCACGGCGAGCATGGCGGCGCCCTTCTCCACCCAGGGAGAAAGCGACGGCCGCACGCTCTCTTCGAGCGAAGCTTCAGCATCGGCGTTGAGAATCCGGAAGGCGCCCGTGCGGCTCAAGTCCGCCGCCACCACCTTCAGGGGATCGATCCCCGTCTCCGCGGTGCCGTTCATCGGAATGAGCGCCAGAGGAATCTGATTCGCGCCGACGCCGGAAATTTCAATCCGAAGCTGCGCGGCCGCCGGCCCCGCCAGAGCCATTGCCGCCCAGGCGGCCGAACCGCCGAGTAAGAAACGTCGCTGCATGCTGCCTCTTCGTGTGAATTATTCAGTGCTTCAAGAGTCACGACGCGCGCCGGAGCCTTCAAGGAAGCCCCGGCACACGTCGAATCCGCCTTATTTTAGTGGCGGAAGTGGCGTTCACCCGTGAACACCATGACGATGCCGCGCTCGTCGGCGGCGGCAATCACTTCCGGATCGCGGATGGAGCCGCCCGGCTGGATGACGCAGGTGGCGCCCTGGTCGACGATCACATCCAAGCCGTCGCGGAACGGGAAGAAGGCGTCCGAAGCCGCCGCGCTCCCCGCGAGGGAGAGACCGGATTCCTGCGCCTTGATGGCCGCGATGCGAGCGGAGTCAACGCGAGACATCTGCCCGGCGCCCACGCCCAGCGTCATGCCGCCGTGGGCGTAGACGATGGTGTTCGACTTCACAAAGCGCGCGATGTTCCAGGCAAACATCATGTCAGCGATCTGGGCCGACGTGGGCTGCTTCTTCGTCACCACCTTCAGGTCCGCTTCCGTGCAAAGCTGGATGTCGGGCGTCTGAACAAGAAGGCCGCCGCCCACGCGCTTGAATTCATAGTCGTTGTGGGCGCGGCCCGTAGCAACCGTGAGAAGGCGCAGGTTCTTCTTCGTTTCAAAGAGCTGGCGTGCGCCTTCCGTAAAGCTCGGCGCAATCACAACTTCCGCAAACTGCTTCATGACTTCGGTCGCAGCGCGCTCGTCCACTTCGCGGTTGAAGGCGATGATGCCGCCGAAGGCGCTCTTCGGATCGGTCTTGAAGGCCTTCAGATACGCTTCGTGCGCATCCACGCCAATCGCTGCGCCGCAAGGATTGGCGTGCTTCATGATGACGCAGGCGGGCGTCGTGAAGCTGCGGGCCGCCTCCCAGGCGGCGTCGCTGTCGCTGATGTTGTTGTAGGAGAGCTCCTTCCCCTGCAGCTGCGTGTAGCCCGCAATGAGGCCCGGGGCCACGAAGTGCTCGCGGTAGAAGGCGGCCTTCTGGTGCGGGTTTTCACCGTAGCGCATGTCCTGCACCTTCTCCCACTGGCGGGTGAGAACGTCGGGGAAGTCCTTCGTCTTCTCACGGTTTTCGTCAAGGCTCGTGAGGTAGTTCGTAATCGCCGCATCGTACTTCGCGGTATGAGCGAACACCTTCTTCGCGAGCGCCAGGCGCATGTCAGCCGTGACGCCGCCCGCCTTGATGGCAGCGATGACGCGGTCATAGTCAGACGGATCGACGATCACGGTGACCGACTCGTGGTTCTTCGCGGCCGCGCGGATCATCGTGGGGCCGCCGATGTCGATATTTTCGATCGCGAGATCGAACGTGCAGTCCGGGCGAGCGATCGTCTGCTCAAACGGATAGAGATTCACGCACACGATGTCGATCGTGCCGATGCCGTGCTCTTCCAGGGCCTTCATGTGCTCAGGGACGCAGCGGCGGGCGAGGATGCCAGCGTGGATGTGCGGGTCCAGCGTCTTCACGCGGCCGTCGAGCATCTCAGGAAAGCCCGTGTAGTCGGCGACTTCGCGGCAAGGAATGCCTTCCTTCGCGAGAAGCTTCGCGGTGCCCCCCGTGGAGAGAATGCTGTAGCCCAAGGCGACGAGCTCGCGCGCAAAGTCCGCGACGCCTGCCTTGTCGGAAACGCTGATCAAAGCCTGCTTGGTCATTGATTAGTCCTTTAAAAAGTTGAAGATCGAAAAACAAATTCTTTTCAGTTGTCGTGCAGGAAGCCGTGCATCAAAAGCTTCTTGTGCAGCGTGTTGCGGTTGATGCCCAAAAGCTTTGCGGCCGCCTTCTGGTTGCCTTCGCACTTTTCCATGGCCCAGGTGAGCAGCGGCCGCTCCGCAGCGGAAACAATCATTTCGTAAAGCGGCAGCCCGCGGTTGCCTTCCAAGTCCCGCACGTAGCTCTCCACGCGCTCCACCACCATCCGGCCGAAGGCGTCCGCGCGGCGCCGCGCCTCTTCGCGGGCGCGCAGCTGACCGTCCGCGGTGCTCACAGGCGCCGCCGCTTCCACCATCTTATTTTCGTTGATCTCTTCGGTCAGCATGACTTCATTCTTGCAACAAATGGAAAAAGTACGCCTCAATCCCTTGGGCGAGCGCCTCGGCGGACTCAAGCCGCACAAGACGCCGCGCTGCGGCTTCGCCATCCGGCAGCCGCGCGAGATAAGGCCCCAGAAACTTCCGAAAGCTTCTTACTGCATAAAGAGGCTCGGCCGCATTCTGCGCCATGTGAAGCGCAAGGTGCTTGAGCAAAACCTCGCGCACTTCGTCCGCTGAAGGCTCCCCTGAACCTGGCTTTCCAGCCAAAACCGCCGCCGTGCGCGCAAAAATCCAAGGATTTCCGATTGCGGCGCGGCCGATCATGACGCCGGCAGCGCCCGTCGTCTTCATCACGGCGAGCGCCTTTTCGGGCGTCGTGATGTCGCCGTTGGCGACGACAGGAATCGACACCGCCTTCACAACGCTCGCCACCGTTTCATACTCCGCCTCGCCCGAAAACTTGTCCGCACGGGTGCGGCCGTGCACGGTAAGCAGCGCGGCGCCCGCCGCTTCAAAGCGACGCGCCAGCTCCACGGCGTTCTGGTGCTCGCGATCCCAGCCCGTGCGCATCTTCACCGTCACTGGGATCGTCACCGCCCCCACGGTTTCGCGCACGATGGCTTCAGCAAGCTCCGGCTCCTGCATCAGCGCCGACCCGCAGGCCTTGCCGCACACCACGCGCGCGGGGCAGCCGAAATTGATGTCCACCGCCAGCGCGCCCTGCCGCTGGGCATGAGCCGCCGCCCCTGCCATCTCCAAGGGATCAGCGCCCAGCAGCTGCACCACCGGAAAAGGATCGGTCGGATCCGTCTTGAAGCGTTCCGTCGTCTTTTGAGTGTCGCGCAGACGGGACTCGCTTGCCGCCATTTCCCCCACCGTCCAGCCGGCGCCGAATTCACGAGCGATCCGGCGGCAGGCCGCATCGGTGACGCCCGCCATAGGAGCGAGCACCGTCGGCGCCAAAGGCGAAAAGGAACCGATCTGCATGCAAGGAAATTAGGAAAAAGACGCTCTTCTCTCACCAATGCCATCGACACTTGCTCGAGAAAAAGCGCAGTTGGAAAAGTCAGGCGGCATTTTAGCAAGTCCGCCCCTCGTGCTCAGATATTAAGCACACGACACTTTTCCGTTTCTAACATTCTAACGCAACGAATGTTAGAAAACACCAGTTTCGCGTTAGAATTCGCGTTAGAATTGCCCAGTAATCGGAGGTTCAACCATGTGCATCATCCCAACAGAAGAATCGCTGACCGTTGAATTCAAGCGAGAATGGAATGAGAAAAAGGACGGCGAACCCATCAAGAAAACGCTCGTCGCCTTTGCCAACACCGCGGGCGGCGATCTTTACATCGGTGTAGATGACGACGGCACCATCGTCGGCGTCAGCGACGCAAGCCGTCTGGAAGAAAAACTGGCTTCCACCATCCGAGACACGATTTCACCTTCGCTTGTGAGCTTTGTCACCACGCAACGGCTCACCATGAGCGGGAAGACCGTCCTTCGCGTTCACGTGGATGAAGGCGCCATAAAGCCTTACTGCCTCGACCCGAAAACCTCGTCCGGCGTCTACATCCGCTGCGGCAACACCAGCGGTCCAGCCTCTATTGACGACGTTGCTCGCATGGTGAGAGAAAACAATCCAGTGCCCTATGAAAGCCGCATCGCCTTTGAACAAGATCTCACCTTCAACGACTGCTTCACATTCTGCCGCGAGCGAAACGTGGAATTTGACCCCAAGCTAAATGCGGCCTACGGCTTTTGGGATCGCAAGCGCGAGGCCTACACCAATCTGGCCTGGCTCAGCTCCGACCAAAGCCCCGCCGCCGTCGTGATGGTCAATTTTCGTGACAACGACAAGCTCGTCATGGCCGATTCCGCCCGCGTCACGGGCTCGATTTTCAAGCTCTACACCGAAGCCACCCAGTTCATCGCCCGCACGAACTACAGCTGGGTAGAAAAACCAAGCACCGGCCGCGCCGAACGCATCGACCACTACATCATTGATCCGCGTGTCATTCTCGAAGCGCTTGTCAACATGATCGCTCATCGCGACTACAGCAAACAACCGCCCAATATCATCCACATCACGCCCGCCTGCATTGAAATGAAATCCTTCGGCGGGCTCTTGGACGGTCTAAGCGTCGCCGACATTGCTGATCTCATGGCGACCGAATGCCGCAACGCTGGACTCGCCCACCTGCTACAGGCCGTTCATCTAATGGAAAACCGCGGCAGCGGCTTCTCTCGCATTCGCGCCTTCTACCGTCAGCTACAAATCACCGACTTGCTGAGAGTAAACGACACATCCTTTACCATCCGTCTACCGCGTCTCGCGACAGACACCTACTTTGAAAAACCAGAGTACAAAGGCATCGTCACCTATCTAGCAACCCACGGAACGTCATCGCGCAAAAGCATTCAGTCTGCGCTCGGCCTCACGCAGACCGTCACCATTGATCTTTTGAAAGAAATGACAAAAGCCGGGCTCATCAAGCGCGAGGGCGGCAGCCGCTCGATTCGCTACCGGCTCTAGCCGCAGGCCGCCCGGCCAAGAAGCCTACTTACCGCTCTTGCGAAGCAACGCCGGCACCTCAGCAGTCTGCACCAGCCGGACGCCCGCCGCCCGCAGCGACCCCATCGCCGCCGCGAGCGACCCGTTCACGTCGATCGCCCGACAGGCGTCCTCGACAAGCGTCGTCTTGAAGTCCGCCGCCACCGCGTCCAGCGCCGTCCACGCCACGCAGAAGTCAAGCGCCAGCCCGCAGACAAACACTTCCGTCACGCCGCGGCTCCGAAGGTAGCCCTCGAGCCCCGTCGGCGTCTTTCGATCCGCGGCGAGAAAGCCCGAATAGCTGTCGCAGCGCCAGTCCGTCCCCTTGCGGATGACGGCATGCGCGAGGTCTTCGTAAAGGCCGGGCGCAAACCGGGCGCCCCGAGAGCCTGCCACGCAGTGATCCGGCCAGAGCACCTGCGTGCCGTAGGGCCGCTCCACCGTCTCATAGGGGTGCTTCCCCGCGTACTGCGACGCAAAGCTCGAATGGTCCGCCGGATGCCAGTCCGCCGTCAGCACAACGGTCGAAAAACTCGGCATCAGCTGGTTCACCGGAGCGACCACCTCGTCGCCCTTCGGCACCGCCAGCGCACCCCCTGGCAGAAAGTCGTTCTGCACGTCTACCACAATCAATGCCGCCGCCATTTTTGTCTCCCTACAGCGTCACGCCAGCGGCCGCGCATTCCTGCACGAGCCGCTTCACCACATCCGCGGCCGACCCTTCACGCGCGAGAGGCGCTCCCTGGCCGCAAGCCGCTTCCATCAAGTCATCCCGGCCATCGCGCAGCGCCGCCCGCTGCACCGGCCGCATCACCGCCCACATCTCCGGATACGGCGCAGGCTCAATTTCAGCGCCCGCCAGCGCTTCAGTCAAGCCGCTCACGATGCCGCGCGTCAGACGCCCCGACCCCGTCTTCTCCCACTGGGGACCAGTGTCGGTGAGAAACGCGAGCGCCGCCTTGTGCGCGGGATGCGCCCTGCTTTCATTCGTTCTCAAAAAGGCAGTACCGAGCTCCACCGCTGAAGCCCCCGCCACAAAGGCGGCCGCGGCCTGCGCGCCCGTTGCAATGCCCCCCGAAGCGACAATGGGAAGTCCTGTCGCCCGATCCGCCGGGCCGATAAGGCTCATGAGCCCCACCTGCGCCGCCTCGTCTGCGACTTCAAAGTTAAGACGCGGCCCGCCCGCTTCCGCCCCCTGCACCACCACCGCGTCCGCATCGGCGCTTCGCATCACCTTCACTTCCCTCAAGCAAGTGGCGGCGGCGATCATGCGCACGCCGGCCACCGCCAAGCGCTCAGACTGGCTCTCGCGCAAGCCGCCGAAAGAGACGTAGACCACCGGCGTCTTCGTCTCGATCACGACATCGATCTGCTCCTCGATGTCAGGCAGCGCCGCCCGGGCTTCGCACGCGAGCTCATCCTTGAGATCTGCGAGCGCCTCGTTGATGCGGTCAATCTCTGCTTCGTCCATCGGGCGCAGCACCTCGGCTCTCAGATGAACGGCAAAAGGCTTCTCGGTTCGACGGCGAATCTCCGCCACCGCTTCGCGAATGGCGTCCCCCGTCATGAAGTCGGCGGCAAGCACCCCCAGGCCACCGGCTTCTGACACCGCGGCCGCGAGCTCCGGGCCCGCGACGTCCGCCATCGGCGCGTTGAGAATCGGCAGGCGCACGCCCGCGAGCGCCTTGAATCGATCAATGCGTTCTGTCAGCGTCATACAAATCATCCAAAAGTGCCGACGCCTTTCGATTGGCGCACAGGCGAGCGAATTCCGTCGGGTCCCCCACGTTCGCCCAGAAGCCGTTCCAAACCACACCCTTCACGCGAGCGTGCTGCCAAAGCCACGGAAAGAGCTTGGCAAATTCGGGCTTGAGCCCCGCAAAAATTCGAGGCGCCACGATCATGAGGCAGCCGTAGGTGTAGGGCCCCTTGCCCGGCATCACCGCACCGTCAGCCGCGATGTCCAAGTCGCCCTCGGGGTGGTAGTCGGGATTGGGCACCGCCACCATCACGGCGTCCCAGTCGCCCGCCTCCACCGCCGGCGCCTCCTTTAAAAGCGTCTCCCACGGGAAGTCGTGCACCACGTCGCCCGCCGCGATGAGAAACGGCGTCTTGCCGTCCGTCAAAAGGGGGAGCGCCTTCACAACGCCGCCCAGACTTTCCAGCGCCTCCGCCTCGACGGAGCCCTCGCGGCTAAGGGTGATCGTCACGCCGCGCGCGGCGTATTCTTTCGGCATCGCTTCAAAGGCGTCCGCCAGATGCGCGGTGTTTGCCACCACATCCGTCACGCCCGCCCTCTTGAGGGACGCGAGCTGCCAGTCCCAAAGCCGGTGGCTTCCGACCGGGAGCAAGGGCTTCGGACACAGGTCTGTGAGCGGCCGCAGGCGCTTGCCGCGTCCGGCCGCCAAAAGAAGCGCTTTCATGACCAGCCGCCCCTTCTAGAAATAGGCTTCCTGCGTCGAGGAGTCCTCAAAGCAGTCCAAAAGCCAGTTGATCGCCTTCAGTTCGTCGTAGCGGTTTGCGGTCTGGCGCACGTAGTGGATGAAGCGCGGGGTGTCCGCCAAGTACTTGGGCTTGCCGTCGCGGTAGTTGATGCGGGCAAAGATCCCCAGCACCTTCAAGTGCCGCTGAATTCCCATCCATTCAATGTCCTTCCAGAAGGCGCCAAAGTCCTTCGGAACCGGAATGCCGGCCTTGCGTGCCTTGTCCCAGTAGCGAATCGAGATGTCGAGCACAAACTCCTCGCCCCAGCTCACGAACGCATCGCGCATGAGGCTGGCGATGTCGTAGCTCACCGGCCCGTAGAGCGCGTCCTGAAAGTCGAGGATCCCCGGCGCCGTGTCCGTCACCATGAGGTTGCGCGGCATGAAGTCGCGGTGCACAAAAACCTTTGCCTCCGCGAGGTTGTTTGCCATGATGCGCTCAAAGACGGTATTGATGACGGCCTGCTGCTTTTCCGTCATCGCAAAGCCCCGGTGCCGCGCCACGTACCATTCGGGGAAAAGCCCCAGCTCGCGGGAAAGCACCGCGTGATCGTACTCAGGCAACACGCCGGGCTTTGAGGCCGCCTGCCACTTCACGAGCTCCGTGGTCGCCAGATCAAAGAGCTTCGCCGCATTTTCTTCGTTCAAAACGTCGAGGTAGGTCTGCCGCCCCAGATCGCTCAAAAGCATGAAGCCCTGAGCCAGATCCTTTTCGTGGATCACGGGCACGTTGAGCCCGATCCCTGTCATGAGGGCGTCGATGCGCACGAAGGGCTCGGAGTCCACCTTGTCCACCGGAGCGTCCATAACGATGTAGGTCTTTCCGTCAGCGCCCGCCACGCGGAAGTAGCGCCGAAAGCCTGCGTCGCTTGAAGCCGAGGCAAGCGTTTCAACCTGAAGGCCGTAGCGGCCGCCGATCGATTGGAGCCAGGCGGCCGCAGCCGCCTTTCGTGCATCATCAGTAGTAATCTGCGTCATTTTCGTTTCTATGATTTGCTGTCCCTGCCGACTCGGGAGGCTAAGGCGCGCCGCGCCTTCCCTATAATCGCAGGATTGGTACCTTTCACTATACAGCCTTATGCTCCGGAAATCCCAGTGTCCGCAGATCACGCGCCTTGCGGCCGCCGTTGTCTGCGCCCTTGCCGCCTTCCCTGCCGCCGCTCAGATCGATGCAGGGGAAAAGCTTCCCGACGAACTCGTGTCCCGCCTCACCACGGACGCTGAATTTCCGGAAGGCGCCAGCCTTGTCTCCGCCGAGGTGATCGAAGGATCCCCCGAAACCGTGCTCGTCCTCACGGGCGACGCAGAAATCCGCCGCACGGGCGAGCGCGTGAAGGCGGACAAGATGACTTACACGCAGGAGACGGACGTCGTCACCGCCGAAGGCAACGCGCTCGTGTCGCGCGACGGCACGACGGTTAAGGCGCCGAGCCTCACCTACAAGTTGGACGAAAAGACGGGCACCGCTCAGGACGCGGACTACGAATACGCTCCCCGGAAGCTTCGCGGCAAGGCAAAGGAAGTCTGCTTGAAGAACGACGGCATCACGGAGCTTTCCGACGTCTTCTTCACCACCTGCCCCGAAGGCGACAAGAGCTGGTGGATCGAGATGAACAAGCTCACGCTCGATCAGTACGATCAGGAAGGCTACGGCACGGGCGCTGTGCTCAAGGTGGCGGGCGGCGTTCCCGTCATGGGATCCCCCTGGTTCACGTTCCCGCTCACCAACGAGCGCAAGTCAGGCCTTCTCACCCCGACGCTTGGCTGGAGTTCGGAAAAGGGCACGGAGATTGCGCTCCCCTACTACTTCAACATCGCGCCCAACTACGACTACACCCTGACGCCGCGCCTTGTTTCTAAGCGCGGGGTCATGCTGGGCAATGAAGGCCGCTTCAAGTGGTCTCACTTGGAAGGCACCCTCGTCGCGGACTACATGCCGCACGACCGCCGCTATGACGACGACCGCTTCGCGTTGAAGGCGGACGTGAAGGGCGCCTGGAACGGCTTCGGGTACGGCATCAACTACAACCGCGTGAGCGACAAGGACTACATCGACGACTTCGCAAGCGACATCCGAACCTCGAGCGACAACATCATCGCGCAGGACTACTGGGTCACCTACGGCCAGAAATACTGGAACACCTCGGTGCGCGTGGACAAGCACCAGGCGCTTCGCAAGATCGCCGAAACAAGCCGCCCCTACGAGCGCGAGCCCCAATTCAACTGGAACGCCTACGTCGCGGATCTGGGCGGGCTCGAGCTCTCCACGCACTTGGAAGCGACGCGCTACCGTCATGCCGTCGGCACGAAAAAAGACAATCACTGGAAAACCAATGGCGAGCGCTACGTCGCGCACCAGCAGGTGAGCTACCCCATGGCGGGCGCCGGCTGGTTCTTCACGCCGAAGACGGAATTGATCGCCTCGCATTACTCGCTCGATCACTACTACGGCAGCCACGCAGACAACGACACCAGCATCACTCGCACGGTGCCGATCTTCTCTGCTGACGCCGGCCTCATCTTTGAGCGCAACCTCACGGCGTTCGGCCGCGACACGATTCAGACGCTCGAGCCTCGGCTCTTTTACGCCTACATCCCGTACCGCAAGCATCAGGACGCCATTCCGCTCTTTGACACGAGCGCTCAGGACGTGAGCTTCGGCCAGCTCTTTCAGGCCAACGAATTCGCGGGCTACGACCGCGTGAGCGAAACGAACCAGATTTCCGGCGCCCTCACGACGCGCTTCATCGATTCCGACACCGGCGTCGAATGGGTGCGCGCCGAAATTGGCCAGCGCTACTACTTCAATGATCAGCGCGTGGGGCTCGACGGCCAGCGCCATGAGTTGAATGATCAGCGCGGCGACCTGATGGGCAGCGTGGCGACGCGCCTCACGCGCTCGCTTTCAACGAGCGCCTACGCGCAGTACTCGTACGATCGCAAGTCCTGGGAAAAGGCGAACGCGGGCATTCGCTGGCAGCCCAAGCCCATGAGCGTCATGAGCCTCTACTACCGCTACAACCGCGCCACCTACAATCAGCTCACGTCCCCGGAAAACTATAAAAACAACACCTGGGGCTTCGATGATGACAAGTACCTGCGCCAGATCGACTTCTCGGTACAGTGGCCGCTTTCGGAACGCTGGTACATTCTTGCGCGCCAGAACTACGCCTTGGACAAGCACCGTTTCGTGGACGCGCTGGTGGGCCTCGAGCACCGCTCCAACTGCTGGACGGCCCGCCTCGTGGCGCAGCGCTACTTGGACGACTACACCGACGACAAGGGCCAGCAGGACTTCAAGTACAACACGACGTTCTTCTTCCAGGTTGAACTCACCGGACTCGGCAGCGTCGGCTCGAGTCCCTTGGAAACGCTGCAGCGCAGCATCCGCGGCTATCAGACCCAAACGCCCACTCCTTCCACCTACGGAACCTATGACTATTACCAGTAAATTTCTCACCGCGGCCGCCGCGGCTGTTCTTCTCGCCGTCGGCACGGCGCAGGCCCAGACGGCCCCTGACGCCGCTCAGGCCCCGAACGAAGCCGTGGTGCCTTTGGATCGGATCATCGCTGTCGTCAACAACGACGTCATCACGGAATTCGAGCTGCAAAACCGCGTGCATCAGGTGGCAATCAATCTGCGCCGCCAGAACATCGAGCTGCCACCCATGCCGCAGCTGCGAGCTCAGGTGCTCGACCGCCTCATCACGGAAAAGGCGATGCAGCAGCGTGCCAAGGAAGTCGGCATTCGCATTGACGAGCAGATGGTGACGGCGTCAATCGAGCAGATCGCGCACAACAACCGCCTCACCACTGACGAGCTCCGTGACCGCCTCCGTGAAGAGGGCGTCGCCTGGAGCCAGTTCCGCAGCCAGATTCGCGAAGAGATCACGCAGCAGCGCCTGCGCGAGCGCGAAGTGGACTCGAAGATCAACATTCCGGAAAGCGAAGTGGACGCCTACCTCGCCGAGCAGGCGGGCTTCACCGGCAGCGACACGACGGAGTATCGCGTGGAGCACATCCTCATCCCCTACACGGATGACGCAAGTGAAAAGGCGGCCCGCGACACGGTGGAAGACATCATGAGCCGCGCCAAGAAGGGAGAAGACTTCGGCAAGCTCGCCGCCGCTTACTCCAAGGCGCCGGACGCCCTCGAAGGGGGCGACCTCGGCTGGCGCGACTCCACGCGCCTGCCCTCCGTCTACTGGCAGGCGATCAAGAACCACTTGAAGCCCGGCTACGTGACGCAGGTCGCCACCGACGGCGCCCTGCACGTCGTAAAGCTCGTGGAGCAGCGCAACGGCGTGGAGGCGAAGTTGGCCGGCGCCCCCGTGGAACAGACCCACGTGCGCCACATCCTGATGTTCGTCTCCGACCTCATGCCGGAAGATCAGGTGATCCGCCGCTTGAACGACATCAAGCACAAGATCGAAAAGGGCGAAGGCGACTTTGCCACCTACGCGCGCCTCAATTCCTCCGATCCCTCCGCCACACGCGGCGGCGACCTGGGGTGGTTGCAGGCCGGGGACACCGTCCCCGCGTTTGAAGACGCAATGAAGCGGCTGCAGCCCAACCAGATTTCGGACCCGGTGCGCACGCAGTATGGCTACCACCTCATTCAAGTGCTGGAGCGCCGCACGCAGAAGGCAGACGCGAAGCGCTCCCGTCTTGCGGCGCAGCAGGCGCTGCGCGAAAAGAAGCTCACCGAAGCCGTCGCCACCTGGCAACGCGAGCTCCATGACCAGGCTTACGTGGAAATCCGCCGCGAAAATCTTTAAGGCTTTGCGCCATGCGTGAAAAACCGATTGCGATCACCACGGGCGAGCCCGCCGGCATCGGCCCCGAAGTCGCTCTGAAGGCGGCGTTTGAAGCGGACTTCCCGCTCGTTTTGATCGGCGATCGGACGTTGCTCGCGTCAACCGCCGAAAAGCTCGGGCTGCCGCAGGAACTTCCGGCAAACGTGTCGATTTTGGACATTCCGACGGCAGCGCCCGTCGTCTCCGGGCATCTTGACGTCCGCAACAGCTCTTACGTCGTGAAGACGCTCGAAGCCGCCTGCGACGGCGCGCTGGCGGGCGACTTCGCCGCCGTCGCAACCGCCCCCGTGCAAAAGAGCATTCTCTGCGACGCCGGGCTCGACTTCACGGGGCACACGGAATTCTTCGCGGACCGCAGCCGCGTAAAGCGCGTCGTGATGATGCTCGTCTCCAGCGCCGAAGACGACGCGCTCAAGGTGCCTCTCGTAACGACGCATCTTCCGATTGCGGCGCTTTCCGCTGCGATCACGGGCGAGCGGCTCGATGAAACCATCGCCATCCTGAACCACGCCCTGCAGACTTTCTACGGCCTCTCCCAGCCCAAAATCGCCGTTACGGGGCTCAACCCCCACGCGGGCGAGCAGGGCCACATGGGCCGGGAGGAAATCGACGTGATCGAGCCGGCGCTCTCGCGCGCCAAGGCCCGGGGGATCGGCGTCACGGGCCCGTGGCCCGCGGACACGATCTTCGTGCGGGAGCATGAGCGCCAGTATGACGCCATCCTCTGCATGTACCACGATCAGGGGCTTCCGGTTTTAAAGCGCGAAGGGTTCGGACACGGCGTCAACGTAACGCTGGGGCTTCCCTGGATCCGCACGTCGGTCGATCATGGCACGGCGCTTGACATCGCCGGCACGGGCCGGGCGGACGCGGGCTCCATGACGGCTGCCCTCGTGCTCGCGCGGCGCATGGCGCATCGCGCGCATCTTCTTTAATTTTTCATGCCCTTCGGGGCGCGGGACCAGCACCCATGCAGATGATGGAAGGCCACAAGGCCAGAAAACGCTTCGGCCAGAACTTCTTGAAGGACGAATACTGGATCGGCCGCATTGCGCAGGCCGTCGATGCCGAGCCCGGCCAGGCCGTGGTTGAAATCGGCCCCGGGCAGGCCGCCCTCACGCGCGAGCTCATTGCGGGCGCCAAGCACGTGCGCGCGGTGGAGATTGACCGCGATCTCGCCGGGTGGCTGCGCACCCAGTTCACTGAAGAGCAACTCACGCTCATCGAAGCGGACGCCCTGACGCTTGACTGGCGCGAAGTCGCCGGGAGCGAACGACTTCGCGTCGTCGGAAATCTCCCCTACAACATCTCGTCCCCCCTTCTCTTTCACCTCATGGAAGCGGCGGACGTCGTGATCGACCAGCACTTCATGCTGCAGCGCGAGGTCGTGGACCGCATGACGGCCGAGCCCGGCACAAAGACCTACGGCCGACTCTCCGTGATGCTGCAGTGGCGCTACAAGATGCACAAGCTCTTTGACGTGCCGCCCGGCGCCTTCACGCCGGCGCCAAAGGTGGTGAGCTCGGTGGTGCGCATGATTCCCCGCAAGCCCGAAGACGTGCCGCAGGTGGACTTCGCGCTCTTTTCCTCTGTGGTCGCAAACGCCTTTGCACAGCGCCGCAAGACGCTGCGCAACGCGCTTTCCGTCCTGCTCACGGAAGAGGACATCCGCGCCGCGGGCGTGAATCCGCAGGAGCGCGCCGAAAAGCTGCCGCTTGAAGCCTTTGTGTCACTCACCCGCCAGGCTTCCCAGCTCGGCGTGAAGCCCTACATTCCGGGCGGCATCAACGACTGATTTCACTTTTTTCTTGAAAGGCCATTTGCCATGTCTCAGCTTCCCAAGGTTGTCATCTTCGCCACCGGCGGCACGATCGTGAGCTCGGGCGCAAACGCCCAGCAGGTGACGGGCTACTCCATCGACAAAGTGAAGGTCTCGGACCTCGTGGACGCGGTGCCTGCCTTGAAGGACGTCGCCCGCGTGTCCGTGGAGCAGATAAGCAACATCGACTCGAGCTCAATGACGTCTTCTGTCTGGATGCGGCTTGCGGAGCGCATCGAGGCGCTCGCGGCCGCCCCCGAAGTGGCGGGCTTTGTAGTCACCCACGGCACGGACACAATGGAGGAGACGGGCTACTTCCTGCACCTCGTCATAAAGACCGAAAAGCCCGTGGTGATGACGGGCGCCATGCGCCCTGCGTCTGCCCTGAGCGCCGACGGCCCCTTCAATCTCTACGACGCCGTGCGCGTCGCCGTCCATCCTGAAGCCGCAGGAAAAGGCGTTCTCATCGTCATGAACGACCGCATCTACAGCGCCCGCACGTCGGGCAAGGTGCACCCCACGAACTGCGACGCCTTCGGCAGCTTTGACTACGGCTGCCTCGGCCTCATCGCGGGCGACCGGATCGACTTCATGCAGGCTCCGGTGAAAAAGCACACGACGCAGACGCTCTTTTCCCTGCCCAAGGCGGCCCTGCCGCGCGTAGACATCGTCACGAGCCACGCCGACGATGACGGCGTTCTCATTCGCGCCTCCATCGCCGCCGGCGCCAAGGGCATCGTGCACGCGGGCACCGGCAACGGCTCCATTCACGAATCTGCGGAGCCCTGGCTCTTTGATGCGGCGGAAAAGGGACTGATCGTCGTGCGCGCCTCGCGCCTTGGCTCGGGCTGCGTCACGGAGGGGCTCGAAAAGTGGCAGAAGGCGGGCTTCATTGCGGCGGGCACCCTGCCCCCGCAGAAAGCGCGCATTCTCCTGCAGCTCATCCTCACGGTGACGCAGGATCCCGCGGAAGCCGCGGCGATGTTTGCCCAATACTGACCATGCCCGCCTCCCGCGTCCTGCTGGGCCTTTCCTTGCTCGCGGCCGTCCTCATGATGCGCGGTCCCGTCGCCTGCGTAGGCCCCGTCGCCAGCCTGGTGATGCGGGAGTTTTCTCTCTCCTACGCCGCCTTCGGCGTCCTCACGGCGCTCCCCATCGCGGCGTTCGGCCTCTTTTCCTTTGCGGCGCATCCGATTGCGCGCGCAACGGGATCGGTGAACACAGCGCTTGCTGCTGCGCTCGCAACCGTGCTTGCCGGCTGCCTTCTGCGGCTGTCTGACGCCGCACCGCTTCTCTACGCGGGCACCATCGCCGTCGGCGCCGGCATAGCCCTTCTCAACGTTTCAATGCCCGTCGTGCTGCGAGCGCGATTTCCCGACCATCTCAACCGCGCCATGGGCGTCTTCACCGCCGTGATCAGCATTTCGGGCGCGCTTGGCGCCTGGTCTGCAGCGCCTTTAGCGACCTGGACGGATTCAGCCATTCCGCCTTTTTCCCTCTGGTCAGCGCTGGGCGCTCTGGCGTTCGCCTTGTGGCTTCTCACCTCGCCCGCCCGAGGACTGGAATCCAAAAGCGGGCGACTCACGGACGCGCTGCGGCTCCTTTTTCGCCCCGCCGCCTGGCCCGTCATCCTGACGATGGGCATGCAGTCGCTCACGGTCTACACCGTGGGCGCCTGGCTGCCGACGCTGCTTGCCGCCACAGCTGGCTTCAGCGCCTCACAGTCGGGCGCAGCCGCCGGCATCTTTCTCGCCTCAGGATTCGTCGTCACTCTCGCCACGGACGAATTTCTGCGACTTTGCCGAAGCACGCGAACGGCGGCGCTCGTTCTCGGCGCTCTCTTTTTGGCGGGCATCGCTCTGTGGCTCGCAGGCGGCGTCTGGGCCTGGGCGGGCTGCGTTCTGGCGGGCGCCCCGCAGGGACTGATGTTCAGCGTCGCGCTCATCGTCATTTCGCAAAAGAGCCCGAACCCTGCAGCGATGATGTCGCTTTCGGCGGCGGCCCAAGGCATGGGCTACCTTCTCGCGGGGCTCGGCCCCTGGGTGTTCGGCTTGCTCTTTGGCGCCTCAGGCGTTGCCGCCGCCTCGCTTTTTCTCGCCGCCATCGTAGTCGTCTGGACCGCAGCCGCCGTAGCGGCTGCGGGAGCTTCGCGCGTCTTTCCCTGAGCTTTCGTTGCGGTATTACCTGCGACAAGCCGGCCGCGGCCTGCCACAATGACGGCATCAACCACTTAACTTGGAAGTCCTGTCATGGCTCATGTGAATCCCCCTTATCGCGCCGACATCGTCGGCAGCTTTCTGCGTCCCGAAGCGGTGAAGGAAGCCCGCATCCGCTTTGCGGCCGGCCTCATCACGAAGGATGAGCTCACCGCCATCGAAAACGAAGCGATCCGCGACCTCGTCGCCAAGGAGAAGGCGAACGGCCTCAAAGCCGTCACCGACGGCGAATTCCGCCGCCACATGTGGCACCTTGACTTCCTTGCTGAACTCACCGGCATCCAGCACGTGAAGGCGCAGGCCTGGTCCGTGCAGTTCAAGGGCCACCAGCCCAACGCCGAAACGATCGTGATCGCCGACAAGATCGCCTTCCCGAAGGATCACTCCTTCCTCGCGCACTTTGACTTCTTGAAGGAAGCCGCGGGCGACACCCCCGTGAAGCAGACGATTCCGTCGCCTTCGATGCTGCACCTCATCTGCTGCGTGCGCTGCACAAACTACCAGCCGATCGAACGCTACAAGGACAATGAAGACCTTCTGATCGACGACATCGCCCAGTGCTGGACGGACGCCATGCTCACTTTCTACGAGCACGGTTGCCGCTACCTGCAGTTTGACGACACGAGCTGGGGGGAATTCTGCTCGGAAGAAAAGCGCAAGGCCTACGCTGACCGCGGCATTGACGTCGATCACGTCGGCCGCCTCTATGTGAAGTGCCTCAACAAGATTCTTGAGAAGAAGCCCGCGGACATGACCGTGACGATGCACATCTGCCGCGGCAACTTCCGCTCCACATGGTTCAGCTCCGGCGGCTATGAGCCCGTCGCCGAGATTCTTTTTGCGAACTGCAACATCGACGGCTTCTTCCTCGAATACGACTCCGACCGCTCGGGCGGCTTTGAGCCCCTGCGCCACATCAAGGACCAGACCGTGGTTCTGGGCCTCATCACGTCGAAGTTCGCCGATCTGGAAGCAAAGGAAGCCGTGAAGGCCCGCATCGCTGAAGCCGCGAAGTACGTGCCGCTCGAGCAACTCGCGCTGTCGCCGCAGTGCGGCTTCTCCTCCACGGAGGAAGGCAACATCCTTCCGGAAGACGCCCAGTGGGCGAAGATCCGACTCACGGTGGAAATCGCGAAGGAAGTCTGGGCGGACGCGTAAAGTCGCTTCTTCCCGCCCTACAGGAGAGCCCGGAAAAACCGGGCTCTCTTCATTTTCAGAGCAACATTTTCTTCCGGAAGACGCCCAGTGGGCGAAGATCCGACTCACGGGGGAAACCGCGAAGGAAGTCTGGGCGGACGCGTAAGTGCACAACATTCAACCCTTAAAAAAGAGCTCCTGTATCAAAGTCCTTTACACTAAAAAAGGCAAAAATCTCGTTTAGGTGTATTTTCAGCGTCAAAAAATTCTCGCTTGGGTGTAGATTGGTGTATTTTGTGCAGTATTTCTGTTCTTATTCAACGTTTACACTTTTGTACCAAAAGAAACAAACTTACATTTGCAAGACACTTTCATTTTCGTCATTACAACGATCCAGATCATGCCACCCTGCTAGTCGTTACTGCCGCTTGCCATTTCCTCGAACGGCGTTTTTCGCAGACAACAAAAAACGCCCGTGACCACAAGGATCAGGACGTTTCTGCGATTTCCTTCACTACCCGCAAACCAAAAGGCTTGTGGTGGCTAGGGACGGAATCGAACCGCCGACACGCGGATTTTCAATCCGCTGCTCTACCAACTGAGCTACCTAGCCGTCTCGCGAGGAAGGCCGAACTATACAGGCCCTTTTTCTGGAATGCAAGCACTTCACGCCACTTTTTTCTCTCGCCTCGCCCCTCCCATTGAAATAACGAAGAAAATGGTCTGACGCCTTGTTTGAGCCCGCCTTCGGGCCGCGATCCCGCACAAAAAAGCCGCGAAGAAAGTCCCCACGCCGACTTTAAGATTTCTGAAAGTCTAGGGTTTTTATAATCCCGCCATTCTTTCAGAACACTATTGAGCGTCCCGGCGCTTGCGCCTATGCCTAGGCGCGGGGGCCCATAGAGACGTTTTCCCCACCACCATGCAGCTGCTTTGCCTTGGCCTGAATCACACGACGGCGCCGCTCTCCGTACGAGAACGCGTAGCCTTCGGCCCCGAAGAAATCGCCCCGAATCTGGCGGCGATCCGCGAACGGCTGGCATCCCCCGATGCCGGCGCCGTCACCGAGGCCATGATTCTCTCCACCTGCAACCGCACCGAGCTCTACTGCGCGGCGCAGGATGCGGAGCGCGCCGCCGATCGCCTCACCGAGTACCTTTCGGACACGAAAGCGGTTTCGCTCTCGCAGCTCACGCCGCACCTCTACCGTCATGTGGACGGCGAAGCCGCCCGCCACCTTTTCCGCGTTGTCTGCGGCATTGACTCCATGGTGCTCGGCGAAACGCAGATCGTGGGCCAGTTCAAGAAGGCCGTGAAGGCGGCGCGCGACGAAAAGGCGCTGGGCGTGATGCTCAACCACCTCTTTGAAGCAGCGTTTGCCACCGCAAAGGACGTGCGCTCACAGACCGCCATCGGCTCGAGCTCCGTGAGCCTGGCGGCGGCGGCCGTCCGCCTGTCGATGCGCCTTTTCGGCTCCTTGGAGAAGGAGCACGTCCTTTACGTGGGCGCTGGCGAAATGATTGAGCTCTGCGCAGCGCACTTCGGCGCCCAGCATCCCGCCTCCATCACCGTCGCCAACCGCTCGGTGGACCGCGGCCAGGCGCTCGCCGCCCGCTACAGCGGCACGGCGATCCGTCTGCAGGACCTGCCCGAACGCATCGCTGACTTTGACATCATCGTCACCTGCACGGCCTCGGCGCTTCCCATCATCGGGCTCGGCATGATCGAGCGCGCCGTGAAGGCGAGAAGCCACCGCCCCATCTGCATCGTGGATCTGGCGGTGCCGCGCGACGTGGAGGCCGAGGTGTCTCGTCTTGACGACGTCTACGTCTACACGATGGATGAACTGGGCGCCGTCGTTCAGTCCGGCAAGGAAAGCCGTCAGGCCGCCGTGATTGAAGCCGAGGGCTACATCACGCTTGCCGTTGAAGCCTTCAATCGGTGGCTTGCAATGCGCAGCGTCGTCCCCGCCATCGCACGCCTCCGGGATCGCGCCGAACGCATCCGCCGCGATGAAGTGGCATTGGCGAAAAAGGAGCTCGCCGCCGGCCGCAGCGCTGACGAAGTGCTCGAGCTTCTCACGCAGTCCCTCATGAAAAAGCTCATTCACGATCCAACGGTGCTTCTGAGAAACGCCGAAGGGCTCTCGCAAGCCGAGCGCGAGCACATGACCTACATCGTGAGCCGCTTCTTTGAGCCGCATGACCGCTAAAATAAGAAGTTTCCGCTGCGCCCCGCTGGGGCCGCAGCCTTCTTTGTTTCTTTTTTCCGTCTCCTGATTTTTGTCATGATGAAAGACAGCATGCGCAGCAAGCTTCTCGGGCTTTGCCGGCGCCTTGAAGAAATCGATGCCATGCTGGCAGCGCCCGACGCCGCCGACGACATGAACCGCTTCCGCGCCCTCAGTCAGGAGCGCGCCGAAATCGAGCCCGTCACGGTGAAGATGAAGGCCTACGAGAAGACGGAGAACGACATTGCGGCCGCTGAAGAAATGGCCAAGGAAGATCCGTCCTTTGCGGAATTCGCCCAGGACGAAGTGAAGGCCGGGAAAACGTCGCTCGAGCAGCTTGAAAAGGATCTTGAAATCCTGCTTCTTCCCAAAGACCCCAACGACCAGCGCAACATCTTCCTGGAAATCCGCGCCGGCACGGGCGGCGACGAATCCGCCCTTTTCGCGGGCGACCTTCTGCGCATGTACCTTCGCTATGCGGAGCGCCGCGGCTGGCAGGTGGAGATCGTCAGCAAGAACGAAAGCGACCTCGGAGGCTACAAGGAAGTCATCTGCCGCGTGATCGGCGAAGGCGCCTACTCCAAGCTCAAGTTCGAATCGGGCGGCCACCGCGTGCAGCGCGTTCCCGCCACCGAAGCGCAGGGGCGCATCCACACCTCGGCCTGCACGGTCGCGGTGCTGCCGGAATTGGATGAAGTCCAGCAGGTGGAGATCAACCCCGCCGACCTTCGCATCGACGTCTACCGCGCTTCGGGCGCGGGCGGCCAGCACGTGCAGAAGACGGACTCCGCCGTTCGCATCACCCACCTCCCCACGGGCATGGTGGTGGAATGTCAGGACGAACGCAGCCAGCGTCAGAACAAGGACCGCGCCATGGCGGTGCTCGCCTCGCGCCTCTACGCCGCCGAAGTCGCCAAACAGGAAGCTGCGCAGGCGAGCGAACGCAAGAGCCTCGTGGGCAGCGGCGACCGCAGCGAGCGCATCCGCACCTACAACTACCCGCAGGGCCGCGTCACCGACCATCGCATCAACCTTACGCTCTACAAGCTTGATGCGATCATGGACGGCGACCTCTCCGACATCATCACCGCCCTCACCGCCGAACATCAAGCTGAGCAGCTGGCAAGCCTCGGCGACCATTAAGGAGGAAACGCCATGAGCACGGTGCGCGAACTTCTGACAACCACGAGCGGCATCAGCCGCTCGGAAGCTCGGATTCTGCTCGCGCACTTTTTAAAAACGCGGCCCGAATCGCTCATCGCGCATCCCGAAGACGCCGTCACCTCCGATGTGACAGCCGCCTTCCAAGAAGCCGCCCGCCGCGCCGCCGAAGGATTCCCCATCCCTTACCTTACGGGCGTTCAGGCCTTCTGGGGCCGTGATTTTGTCGTCACACCCGACGTGCTCATTCCGCGCCCCGACACCGAGACGCTCGTCGAAGCGGCGCTTCACATCATCGCAAGCCACCCCCTCAAGGTGCTCGAGCTCGGCACGGGCTCGGGCTGCATCGCCGTGTCGATCGCCCTTGAAAAGCCGCGCGCCGCCGTCACTGCCACCGACATCAGCGAGGCGGCGCTTTCCGTCGCCCGGCAAAACGCGGAACGTTTTGCCGTCAAGAACCTCACATTCCGGCAGGGCGAATGGCTCGCCGCCGTCGATCCCGACGAACGGTTTGATCTCATCGTCTCCAACCCGCCCTACATCGCCGAGGGCGACGCCCACCTCCCGGCGCTGCGCTGGGAGCCGATCACCGCCCTCACCGCGGGCTTTGACGGTCTGGACGACATCCGCCGCATTGCTTCCGAAGCGCTCTTTCATTTGAACGAAAACGGCGTTCTCGCCTTTGAGCACGGCTTTGATCAGGGGCCCGCCGTACGCACGGTGATGCAGCAGCTGGGCTACCGCGCCGTGGTCACCCTGCAGGACTTGGCCGGAAACGACCGCGTCACCAAGGGCTTTGCGCCCGTCTGATTCGCGCACCAATTCGGTGCACTCTGCGCCCCATTTTTTAATTTCCTTGATCAGACGATAGAATTATCGCGTCGAATCAAGTGGCTCTTTCGTTAAGAAAGCACAGGCACGTTTTTTGCTTCATACCTTTCATCCCTCGGAAACCCACCGCCTCCGAGACTTCTTGAGCAGAAAAAAGGGTACGTGTCATGGATTCACTCGTCAGAAACGCCGATCTCATCAACGGGCTTTTGAGCCGCTACGGCGTCAAGTTCGGACTTTACAAGGATGGAAAGTTCAACGAACAGCTCTTTCCCTTTGACGCATTGCCGCGCGTCATCGAAGCCGACGAGTGGACGAGGCTCGAAAAGGGGCTTGCGCAGCGCGTCCACGCCCTGAATCTCTTTTTAGCCGACGTCTACGGCGAGAAGAAAATCATCCGTGACGGCGTCGTGCCCGAAGAATTCGCCCTCGCCTCCTCGGGCTTTCTGCGCGAATGCGATCGCGTCGTTCCACCCGCTGGCGTCTGGGCGCACATCGCCGGCATCGACCTCGTGCAGGCCCGGGACGGCGAGTGGTACGTCCTCGAAGACAACCTGCGCATTCCCTCCGGCGCCTCCTATCCCGTCATCGCCCGCGAGCTCACGCGCCGCGCCTCGCCCGAAACGTTCCGGCGCGAGCACATCGCCGACAACCGCAACTACCCGCAGCTGCTGCGGCAGATGATGGAGAGCGTCTCCTCCGGTGGCATCAGCGTCATCATGACGCCCGGCCGCTACAACGCCGCATTCTTCGAACACAGCTACCTTGCGGAAAAAGCGGGCGTCGCGCTTGCCACAAACGACGATCTCTTTGTGGAAAACCACACCCTCTACTTCAAGGACTGCACCCGCGGCGCCGTGAAGGTGGGCGCCCTTTACCGCCGCATTTCCGACGAGTACCTCGATCCCCTGTGCTTCAAGCCCGAGAGCCTCATCGGAATCCCTGGCGTGATGGACGCCTACCGCGCCGGCAACGTCGCCCTCATCAACGCGCCGGGCAACGGCGCCGCCGACGACAAGGGCATCTACTACTTCGTGCCCGCCATGGTGAAGTACTACCTCGGCGAAGAGCCGATTTTAAAAAACGCCCCCACGTACCTGCCCTTCTTTGAAAAGGACCGCGAGTACGTTTTGAAGAACCTCGCCAAGCTCGTCATCAAGGACGTGGCCGAAGCGGGCGGCTACGGCGTCGTCTTCGGCCGCGACATGGACGCGGCGACATTGGAAAAGTGGCGCGGCGTGATCAGCGCCGAGCCCCGCCGCTTCATCGCGCAGGAAGTGATCGACTTTGTGGATCTGCCGGTGGCGGAAAAAACGCCGCTTGGCGTCGTGACCGTGCCTCGCAAGGCCGACCTTCGCGCCTTCATTCTCACGGGACGCGACGGCGCCAAGGTGTGGCCCTGCGGCCTCACGCGCTTTTCGCGCGTTGAAGGGAGCTTCGTCGTGAATTCGTCTCAAGGCGGCGGCTTCAAGGACACCTGGATCAAGACCGCCTGAACACGAGACCGAGGAGAAAAAACATGACGAACACCGCCTTTTCCGCCGAACAAGCCGACCGCCTCTTCTGGCTCGGCCGCTACACCGAACGCACGGTCGCCACGTTAAGAAGCCTCAACCGGCTTCTCGACACGATGATTGACGAAGACCCCAAGGCTTACGTCGATTTCTGCCGGCGTCTGGCGATTCCTTCTGACATCTACCGCGACGCCGCAGACTTTGAAGCGCGCTACCTCACGGACGCGGAGAACCCCGACTCGGTGCTCTCCAACCTCTCGCGCGCCTACGACAACGCGCTCGTGCTAAGAAGCTTCATTTCCTCGGAAACCCTCTCCTACATTCAGCTCGCGTTGACGGACTTGTCCGAAGACGCCGAGGGGCTCGGCGCCTACCTCAAGGCGCAGGACGTGATCGACCGGCTCCTCGCCTTCTGGGGAAGCCTCGAAGAAAGTCCCATCGCCCCGGAGCGCCGCGCGCTGATTCTCTCCGGAAAGTACACGGAGCTCGCCGATCTGGCATTGCGGCTTGCCTACCCCGACGAGATGGTTCGCGCCGCCGTCACGCGCCTGTCGCTCTACCGAGGGCGCCTCGCCCCCGACGCCGACTTGAAGACGAAGCTTGCCGCCTTGGCGGCACTCGTGTCGGGGGAAATCACCGAAGACGTCCGCGAAAGAGCGCTCACGCTCGTGAACTCGCTGTAAGCTTTCTGGCTTTGCATTCCCACACGAGGGTCTCGTGAGCGACGTCGTCCGTCTTCTCTATTCGCTTCAAACGCGTTGCCGGTTCTCCGAACCGGCCTTTGAGCATGTCTTTCGACTGCGCGTGCTGCCGCGTCTTTCCGCGGGCATCACCGTCGTTGAAGAATCGGTGAGCGTCACCCCGGCCACCCGCCTCACCGCCCCCGTCACCGGCGCCGTCTACGGCAACCGCGTCGTCACCGGGCGCCTTGATGCGCCGCACGACGTCTTTGCCTACGCCACCGAAGGCGTCGTCCTGCGGGATCCCTCCGTGCCTGACACGTCCTATGCGCCCGCGTGGCTCGCCTATCCCACGGCGCTCACGGCCGCGGGGCCCCTTGTGAAGGCGCTCTCCCAAGACGCAGGCGTCAAAGGAACGGACGAAACCGCGGTTCTCGCGCTCATGGCCGCCGCGCACGGCGCCCTTGAGTACCGCTCGGGGAGCACGACCGTGGAAACCACGGCGGAAGCAGCGCTTGCCGCCGGCACCGGCGTCTGTCAGGACTACTCGCATCTTTTTCTGGCGCTCCTTCGAGAGCGCCGCATTCCCTGTCGCTACTGCGCGGGGATCGTTGAAGGCCTCGGCTCCACCCATGCCTGGACGGAAGTCTGGTGCGGCGGTCGCTGGCTGGCGCTTGACCCCACGGCCGGAAAGCCCTGCGGCGCGACGCATCTTGCGCTCTCTCACGGCGCCGACTTCACCGCCGCCGCCATCGAGCGCGGCGTTTTAAAGGGCGGCGGCACCCAAACCATTGAAACCCACGCAACCTGTTCGATCCTCTCATGACGATTGAAAACGTAGTCTCCATCAAGCTTCCCGTCGCCGAGACGATGGTGATCCGAAAGAACCGGCGGATGCCTCTGGGCGTCACCGAAGAAGACGCCCGGAAGCTGCCGCGTCTGGCCGTCATCACCGGCACCCACGGCGACGAGCTCGAGGGCCAGTACGTCTGCTGGCTTTTGAACCGCCTCATCAGCGAGCATCCCGAGCACCTTGCGGGCGTCGTGGACATCTACCCCGCCTTGAACCCGATGGGCGTTGACACCATCACCCGCGGCATCCCGCACTTTGACCTCGACATGAACCGCATCTTCCCCGGCAACCGCCACGGCACCACCGAGGAAGTGATCGCCTCGGCGATCGTGGACGACATCAAGGGGGCGGCCTGCGCCGTGGACATCCACGCTTCGAACATTTTCCTGCGAGAAATTCCGCAGATCCGCATCAACGTCAACACCGCGCAGGAGCTCGTGCCCCTCGCGCGCCTCATGAACTGCGACTTCATCTGGGTGCATGCCGCGGCCACTGTTTTGGAGAGCACGCTCGCCTGGAGCCTCAATTCCGTAGGCACCCCGTGCCTTGTCGCCGAAATGGGCGTTGGAATGCGCATCACCGAAGACTACGGCCGGCGCCTTACGCAGGGACTCTTGAACCTCATGAAGCATCTGGGCATCTGGAAGGGGCCCGTCAAAAAGGTGATTTCGCCCATCGTCTCCACGGACGGGAGCGTGAGTTTTTTGAACGCAAGCTCCGCGGGCATCTTCATTCCGAAGGTAAGCCACTGGAAGGCCCTGAAAAAGGGCGACGTGCTGGGCCTTGTCACGGACCCCGCCACCGGCGACATTCTCGAAGAAGTGGTGAGCCCCGTCTCCGGCATCGTCTTCACGCTGCGCGAATATCCGGTGGTGAACCCTGGATCGCTTCTTGCGCGCATTCTTGATCTTGAAACCCAGAAGGGAGGCGCGGCATGAAGCGCGTGAAAGTCTTTGAACTCGAGAGCCTGCACCGCTCCCCGATGGTGATCACGGGCTTTCTCTTTGGCAAGGGCGAAAAGAACACCGTCATCGCAGGCGCCGCCCGCGGCAACGAAGTGGAGCAGCTCTACATCGCCTCCCAGCTCGTGCGCGCGCTGACGCTGCTTGAAAAGGCGGGAAAGTTCGTCCCCGGCAAGTCCGTTGAGGTGATTCCCGCCATGAACCCCTCCTCCATCAACCTCGGCAAGCGCTTCTGGGGCATGGACGGCACCGACATCAATCGCATGTTCCCCGGGTACGACCAGGGCGAAACGACGCAGCGCATCGCCGCCGGCATCTTCCAGCACGTCCAAGGGTGGAAGAACGGCATTCAATTGGCCTCCTTCTACCTTCGAGGCGACTTCGTGACGCACGTGCGCATGATGGAGACGCCGTACCAAGGCATGGAGTCCGCCGATGCCTTCGGCCTTCCCTTCGTGCTGCGCCGAAAGCCCCGGCCCATTGACACCGGCACTCTCAACTACAACTGGCAGATCTGGAACACCCGCGCCTACACGATGCTCACGCAGGCGACGGACGAAATCGACGAAAAGGCCGCTGACGAATGCGTCGCCGCCATTTTGCGGTTCCTTGCCTCGGAGGGCGTCTTGAAGCTCTCGCTGCATCCAGGCTCTCGCACCGTGCACGTGGACGAAGACAAGCTCGCCGACGTCCGAGCACCGCAGGCGGGACTCTTTCGCCCGCGCGTCGCGCCAGGCGCCTCCGTGCAAAAGGGCGACATCCTCGGCATCATCCTCGATCCCCTCACGGGCGAAACCAAGAAGGAAATCCCGGCGCCCACGGACGGCACTGTGTTCTTTGCGTACCGCGAGCCCTTGGTCATGCAGGACCAGATGCTCTTCAAGCTCGTCAAAAAGCTCGTGGGCCTTTGCTGAAAAAGGACTACGTCCGACGCCTGAAGACCGGACGCCCGTCTCCCGCTACACTTACCCGGACCGCCTCCCACCTTCTCGCGGGAGGCGGTCATCTTTGGGAGAAACTCATGACCGTTCTTGACACCGTCCGCACCCGCTACACCACGAAGCACTACGACGCCGCCAAACGCATTCCAGAGGCCGACTTCAACGAGCTTCTTGAAGTCCTGCGCCTTTCCCCCACTTCGGTGAATGCGCAGCTCACGCAGTACCTCGTCGCCGACACGCCGGAAGCGAAAGCGCGAATCGCCCCCGCCTTCTGGGACTTCAACCGACCACGCGTCACCGAGGCGAGCCACTGCATCGTCTTTGTCGTGCCGGAATCGGTCTCTAACGAACACTTGAAGGCAGTGCTCGCCAAGGAAGAGGCGGACGGACGCCTCGGCACTCCGGAAGTGAAGGCAGATCAGGACGCCGGACGCCGCCGCGCCGCCCAGCTTTTTTCCGGCACGATGGGGAGCTTTGAGTGGGCCGCGCGCCAGGCCTACATCGCGATGGGGTTCCTCCTTTTTGCCGCCGCCCAAAAGGGCATCGACTCCACGCCCTTTGAAGGCTTTGACGCCGCGGAGCTCGACAAAATTCTAGGCTTGAAGGAAAAGGGCCTTCGCAGCGTCTGCTGCGTGAGCCTCGGCTACCGCGCCGCGAACGACTCAAACGCCTCGCGCCCGAAGTCCCGTCTCGCGCTCGATCGCCTCGTCACCCGCCTTTGATCCTTACCGGAGCCCGCCATGCGCACCGCCGACCTCATCAGCGACTTGAATGCTCTCCTCACGCCCGAAAACTATCGCGACTACGCCCCCAACGGCCTTCAGGTCGAAGGGCGCCCCGAAGTCACCCGCGTGGTGACCGGCGTGACGGCGTGCCTTGCGCTGATTGAAAAGGCGGTGGCGAAGAAGGCAGATCTTCTCCTGGTGCACCACGGCTGGTTCTGGAAGCGCGAGGATCCGCGCATCACGGGGCTCAAAGGCCGGCGCGTGAGAACGCTGATCGCCGCCGACCTGAACCTCGCGGGCTACCACCTCCCCTTGGACGACCACCCCGAGCTCGGCAACAACGCCCTTCTCGGAAAGGCCCTCGGGCTTGAGGAGACCGGCCGCTTTGGCGACATGGCGCTCGGGCGTCTCGGCGTGACGGCGCCCGTCACCGTCCGCGACCTCGCGCAGCGCATCACAGAAAAGCTTCACCGCGCCCCCTTCATCGTGGGGCCGCAGGACAACGTCATCCGCCGCGTCGCCTGGTGCTCAGGCGCCGCCCAAGACATGATTGAAGAAGCGGCCGCCTGCGGCTGCGACGCCTTCATTTCGGGCGAAATCTCAGAAAGAACCACCCACATCGCCCGCGAAGCCGGCATCACTTATTTCGCGGCCGGCCACCATGCCACGGAGCGCTTCGGCATTCGGGCGCTGGGCGAATGGATCGCCCGCGAAAAGGGCCTTGAGGTGGAATTCGTCGACATCGACAATCCCGTTTGATTTCGAAGAAGACCACGCCTTTCGAATCGGCGGCTCGTCCTTCTTTTAGATCAATGACTTGCGACGAGTTTTCTGCCAAATTCGTTTGATTTTGCTAAAATAGCGGGTTTCGCGGCTCGAGAAGACCGATCCTTGAAGCCGCCACGGTGAGCAAATCCACTCTATTTTGAGGTTATTCCGCCATGATGGTTCTCTTCTCCGGCTCGACCTGCCCGTTCTCGCATCGCTGCCGCTTCGTGCTCAACGAAAAGGCCTGCGACTTTGAAATCCAGGACGTGGATCTCTACAACAAGCCGCCCGAAATCGATGCGATGAACCCCTACGGCGAAGTGCCGATTCTGGTGGAGCGCGACCTCACGCTCTATCAGGCCAACATCATCAACGAATACATCGACGAGCGCTTCCCGCATCCGCAGCTGATGCCCGCGGATCCCATCATGCGCGCCCGCGCCCGCCTCTTCATCTACACGTTCGAGCGCGAGCTCTTTAGCTTCGTGCGCGTTCTGGAAAACCGCGACGAAACCGAAAAGCGCAAGTCGATCGCCCGCAACCAGATCCGCGAGCAGCTGATGCAGCTTTCCCCGGTTTTGGCAAAGAACAAGTTCCTCATGGGCGACGAATTCACGATGCTTGACGTGACGATGGCGCCGCTCCTGTGGCGTCTTGGCTACTACGGCATTGAACTGCCGAAGTCGGCGGCTCCGCTTCTGAAGTACGCCGAAAGCATCTTCGCGCGTCCGGCCTTCATCGCCTCGATGACGCCGTCCGAAAAGGTCATGCGCCGCTAAGGAGAGGCCCCATGCCCGCAAGCCAGAACACCATCGTTCTTCCCTTGTCCGAGCCCTCCTTCAAGAGCTACGTCATCCGCGCGCTTTTGGACTGGGCCGAGGACGAGGGCTATACGCCCTACATGCTCGTTGCGGTGGATGACGCCACCGTCGTACCTCGGGAATACGTCAACAAGGACGGCACCATCGTTCTCTGCGTTCACTCCGAAGCCACCCACAACTTCGAGCTCGACCGCGACGGCATTCGCTTTCAGGCGCGCTTCGGGGAGGCGGTGCGCGACATCGACGTGCCGCTCGGCCGCGTGGCGGCGGTCTACCCCAAGGAAGACACCAATCAGGTGAGCTACTTCCCGGTGCTCGAAACGCCGGCCGACTGGAGCGGCACCAAGCCGTCTGCGCCCGCCGACGACGATGACGACATTCCGACTTTCACGAAGTTGTAATTTTCGGTAGACTTCGGAGTCCTTGCCCCTATAGCTCAGTTGGTAGAGCAACCGCCTTGTAAGCGGTAGGTCGTCTGTTCGAGTCAGACTCGGGGCACCAAGAATATTGAAAATCCGCAGAATCCCCAACGGTTCTGCGGATTTTCTTTTTGCCGCCAGCGGGCGGTTCTCGTACAATAGCCGCTCCTTTCACTTTTTTCGTAACCTCACCGACATGACTCGATTTTTCCGCCTGACGGCGTTCGCCGCCCTCGCCTGCGCCCTGTCGGCCTGCTCTCAGACTGCCATGACGCCGACCTACAAGACGATCGCCCCCGAAGAAGCGCAGAAGATGATGGACGCCGAGCCCGATGCGCTCATCCTTGACGTGCGCGAGCCCATCGAATATGACCGCGGCCGCATCCCAGGCGCGGACAACCTCCCGCTCTCCGTTCTCGAAAAGAGCATCCCCGCCGACTTCAAGGCCGCCAAGGACGCCACGATCCTCATCTACTGCCGCAGCGGCCGCCGCAGCAAGCTCGCCGCCGACATCCTCGTCAAAGCGGGCTACACCAAGGTCTACGACTTCGGCGGCATTGAATCCTGGCCCTATCGCATGACGCGCTGATTCGGCCTTTCTTCTGAAAAAAACGACTCAGCGTCCTCCACGGACGACGGGTCGTTTTTTGAAAGAACTACCCCTTTGGTGGCATGTCCTCCGCTGCCAGTCCCGCACCGCCGCGCCTCACGGCCGGCTCCCCTACGCCTTTGGGGCAACGCTCTCCTTACTCCCCCTTTCCCGTCATTTGTTCGAAAACTCACGCTCGCTTCATGTCGCATGAAATGGGCATGAACCCCTATGACTGCAGGCTTTGATCCCCTTTTTACGGCATGTCGGCCGGGTCCTTTTTGTCCGACTAGGCATTTTTCCCTAGCGACTTCTGTTAACAATCCGACACAGATCAAATAACCCGAAAGTTTTACCCCTTTGGAGGCATGATTGGACGAAAATAGCGCCGTCCTAACTACCTAGGGGAAAGAAAATGGATCTAGGTTTAGATTTCTGGTTGCAACTGCTCGTCCTTCTGGCGTGCTTGTTCTATGCTGCTCCCAAGGGCGGCATGACGCTCGGTCTCATGGGCGGCATCGGCTTGGTGATCTTCTGCTTCGGCTTTGGCCTGAAGCCGGGCAAGCCTCCCGTTGACGTGATTCTCACGATCATGGCCGTGGTTTGCGCGAGCTCCGCTCTGCAGGCTGCGGGCGGTCTTGACTGCCTCTTGCAGATCGCTGAAAAGATGCTCCGCAAGCATCCGCGCGCTGTGTGCTACCTCGCTCCGTACATCTGCTGGTTCCTCACGGTTCTCTGCGGTACGGGCCACGTGGTGTACACGATGCTCCCGATTATTTACGACGTTGCCATCCGCAACAACATTCGTCCGGAACGCCCGATGGCTGCTTCCACGATTGCTGCGCAGATGGGCGTGATCTGCTCGCCCGCCGCCGTGGCTGCCGTGTCGATCATCGCCCTCATGGACGGCCAGCTCGTTGGCGGCCGCCCCTTCGGCTTCGTGCAGCTCTTTGCGGTGGTGATCCCGTCCGCGATCGTCGGCCTCTTCCTCGTGGGCACGTTCTCCATGTTCCGCGGCAAGGACCTCGACAAGGATGAAAAGTTCCAGGCGCTCATCGCCGATCCGGAACAGAAGAAGTACGTTTACGGTGAAACGACCACCCTCCTGGGCGTGAAGTTCACCGGCAAGCAGTGGGGTTCCCTCTGGATCTTCCTGGGCACCGTGGCTGTCGTCGCCGTGATGGGTTCTGTTCCTGAGCTCCGTCCGCTCGTCGGCAAGAAGCGTCTCTCGATGACCCTCGTCATTCAGATGTTCATGCTCCTCGCCGGCATCCTGATGGTCATGTTCTGCAACGCGAAGAAGATCAACAAGACCAGCGTCTTCAACGCTGGCATGGTTGCCATCGTCTCCGTGTACGGCGTGGCCTGGATGTCCGACACGATGTTCTCGAACCATCTGCCGCAGCTGAAGGCGGGCCTCACCGAATGGGTGAAGGCTGCTCCCTGGGCTTACGGCGCGGTTCTGCTCCTCGTCTCGAAGCTCGTGAACTCTCAGGCTGCCGCCATTGCGACCGTCACCCCCGTGGCCCTCGCCATCGGCACGCCTCCGGGAATCATCGTGGCCATGGCTTCTGCCTGCTACGGCTACTACATTCTGCCGACCTACCCGTCTGACCTTGCGGCCCTTACGTTCGACCGCTCCGGCACGACCCACATCGGCAAGTTCGTGATTAACCACTCGTTCATCGCCCCGGGCCTCATCGGCGTGCTCTCTGCCACCGCTGTCGGCTACGTGCTCGGCATGGTCTACGGTTACATCTAATACAAAAAATATAAAAACACAAAGGTAGTGGACAGCGGGGCGGACTGGCAACCAACAGCCGCCCCGCACAAAAAAGGGCGCCTCTTCGGGGGCGCTCTTTTTTTGTTGCAATTCGCCGGGCAAAATTCATCACCAATCGTGATATCCTTCAATGTTTCGTTGGGAGAAACTTTCCGCTCCACCGAATTTTCACCCCCAACACTGCCCGTTCCTTTGAGGAGTTGTCTCTCGTGCCTGCGATCACTGCGATCCCGCCCGTTCTGCCGGTTATGGAATTAAAGCGCCTTCTTTCGGTGCTCGCGTCGCTCTTTGACGTCGCCCGCATCGTGAACCCGCACGACACCGCCATCCTCACGATCGAAGAGGACGGCAGCGTCACGAGCCGCCCCTACACCTGCTTCAAAGTCTGGAATCGCAGCGAGCGCTGCCAAAACTGCACGAGCCGGGACGCCGACCTCACGCACTGCCGCAAGGACAAGTACGAATACGTGAAGAACAGCATCTTCTACGTCATATCCAACCCAATCGCCTATCGTGACACCGAAGGAAACGAGCATCCCGTGGTGCTTGAGATCGTGAGTCACGTTTCCGACCACCTCGCCAACGGCCGCTTCGGCCGACGCACGATCCTTGACATCATCGACGAAAACCAGCGCCTTCTCTACACGGACGAGCTCACGGGCGCCTACAACCGCCGCTATCTCTTTGAAAAGGTGGTGAAGCTCCAGCTCAACCATGCCTATGCGCTTGTCATGATCGACGTGCACCGCTTCAAGGAGATCAACGACACGCAAGGTCACCTCACGGGCGACCTGGTGCTCGCCGCCGTCGCCGCCCGCATCCGCGCCTCCTTGCGCGAAGGCGACTATGTCATCCGCTACGGCGGCGACGAATTTCTCGCCGTGCTCAACCACTGCGACGAGCTGCGCGCCCGGCAGGTCTTTGAGCGCCTTCAGACAAATCTGCAGCACATTCCGGTGGAAGGATGTCCGAAGACCGTGTCCTGCGACCTCGGCCTTGCCGCCGCCAGCTGCCACAACAGCACGGAGGCCGCCTTCATCGCAACGCTTGAAGCCGCGGACCGCGCCATGTACGAAGAAAAGGCCCGAAACTACGCTCAGGAAGGACTTCAGCCGCCGCCTCGCTAGCCGCAAAACCGCGAATTGACCGCCCTGCGGCTTCTATAATTTCTCGCTTTCCACCTGAACCCACTTCACCATCATGCGCAATGTCGTCATCGGCATGAGCGGCGGCGTCGACAGCGCCGTCTCCGCCTACTTGTTAAAGCAGCAGGGCTACAACGTCACCGGCCTCTTCATGAAAAACTGGGAGGATGACGATGACAGCGA
This sequence comes from uncultured Oscillospiraceae bacterium, assembly GCA_963587345.1. GTDB lineage: Bacteria > Pseudomonadota > Gammaproteobacteria > Burkholderiales > Burkholderiaceae_F > Duodenibacillus. The sequence goes on from CAVACW010000002.1 coordinate 82,391, forward strand.
ATACTGCTCGAGCCGTCAGGACTTCATCGACGCCGCCAGCGCCGCGGACGTGATCGGCATTGATCTGGAGGCGGTGAACTTCGCCAAAGAATACAAGGAGCGGGTCTTCTCGGACTTTCTGCGGGAGTATTCCGCGGGCCGGACCCCCAACCCCGACGTTCTCTGCAACGCCGAGATCAAGTTCAAGGCATTTCTCGACCAGGCGATGAAGATGGGGGCGGACCACATCGCCACCGGCCACTACGCGCAGGTGCGCGAAGTGAACGGCCGCTTTGAACTCCTCCGCGGCAGCGACCCCGGCAAGGATCAGAGCTACTTCCTGCACCGGCTCAATCAGGCGCAGCTCTCCAAAGCCGTCTTCCCCGTGGGCGGCATGTTCAAGCGCGACGTCCGAAAGCTCGCCGCCGAGATCGGGCTCCCGGTCGCTGCGAAAAAAGACTCCACCGGCATCTGCTTCATCGGCGAGCGGCCCTTCCGAGAGTTTCTCAACCGCTACCTTCCCACGAAGCCCGGGCGCATTGAAACGCCGGACGGCCGCGTCGTGGGGCAGCACGTGGGCCTTGCCTTTTACACCATCGGCCAGCGCAAGGGCATCGGCATCGGCGGCAGCCGTGACGGCAACGGCGAGCCGTGGTTCGTCGCCGCCAAGGACTTGAAGCGCAACGTCCTCGTCGTCGTGCAGGGGCACGACGATCCGCTGTTGCTGTCCTCGGGCCTTTTTGCCGTGCACTGCAGCTGGACCGCGGGCCTCGCCCCTGCAACGGACGCTCCCGTCACCGTGAAGACCCGCTACCGGGCGCCTGACGGCAGCTGCCGGCTCCTTGCCGCCGACGAGACGTCCTGCGACCTCGCCTTTCCGGATCCGCAGTGGGCGGCGACGCCAGGCCAGAGCGCTGTTCTCTATCAAGGAGACGTGTGCTTGGGAGGCGGCTTCATCGAAACCGTCCGCCCGATCGAGCCCCCCGCCGCTTAATCGTGCGGTTAGATTGGCCGCCTAAGATCAACGCCATTAAAGCCCGCGTGCGCAAAGCGCGGGCCCCTGAGTGAGGAATTTTCCCTGTGTCGCTTTTTGATTCCGCCCGTTTTGAGACTTCCGCCGCCAAAGTGTCGCAGCTGCCAGCCGCGGGCCTTCCCGAAATCGCCTTCGCCGGTCGAAGCAACGCCGGGAAGTCCACCACGATCAACGTGATCACCCGCCAGGGGCGGCTCGCGTTTGCGTCAAAAACGCCGGGCCGCACGCAGCTCGTCAACTTCTTCAAGCTCACGCGGCGCATCGGCGGAACAAAGGATCGCGAAGACATCGCCTTTCTCGTGGACCTGCCGGGCTACGGCTACGCCAAGGCCGCGCCCGAAATGCGCGCCTCATGGTCGGAACTCGTTGGCGGGTACCTCGCGGACCGGCCGTGCTTGACGGGCGTCGTCATCGTCATGGACGCGCGCCGCCCCTTCATGCCCGCGGACGAGTGGCTCATCAAGTTCTTTTCCGACAAGACGCACGTGCGCCAGCTCTGGCTCATCAACAAGAGCGACCAGATCGGCCGCCAGGAGCAGACGAAGGTGCTCGCCGCCGCCCGGGCGCGCGCCGAGCAGACGGGACCTCACGTTTCCGTACAGCTTTTCTCCGGCCTCAAGAAGACCGGCGTCGACGAATTGACGACGACGCTGCTTTCGTGGATTGATCCCGAAGGCCGCTTCGCCTGATCATATTTTTTAGGACAACCAACATGCAGACCCTCGGTCAGTATCCCGCCAAGCGCATGCGCCGCATGCGCCATGATGACTTCTCCCGCCGCCTGATGCGCGAAAACGTGCTCACCGCAAACGACCTCATCCTTCCCGTCTTCGTGAAGGAAGGCGAACGCGACCGCGAAGCCATCCCGACGATGCCGGGCGTGGTGCGCTACACGGTGGACGAGCTCGTCGCCGAATGCGAGAAGATGGTGGAGCTCGGGATTCCGATGGTGGCGCTCTTTCCTCACATCGAAAACAGCCTCAAGACGGCCGACGGCATCGAAGCCGCCAACCCCGACGGCCTCATTCCCCGCACCGTGAAGGCGATCAAGGCCGCCTGCCCCACTCTCGGCGTCATGTGCGACGTGGCGCTTGATCCCTACACGACGCACGGCCAGGACGGCCTCATTGACGAAACGGGCTACATCCTCAACGACGAAACGATCGAAATGCTCGTGAAGCAGTCGCTCACGCAGGCCGAAGCGGGCGCTGACGTCGTGGCGCCTTCGGACATGATGGACGGCCGCATCGGCGTCATTCGCTCGGCGCTGGACGCCAAGCGCCTCATTCATACGCGCATCATGGCCTACTCCGCAAAGTACGCCTCCGCCTACTACGGCCCGTTCCGCGACGCCGTGGGCTCGAGCTCGAACCTCGGCAAATCCACGAAGGCCGTCTACCAGCAGGACCCCGCCAACGGCGATGAAGCCCTCTGGGAAGTGGGCCTGGACTTGGCCGAAGGCGCCGACATGGTGATGGTGAAGCCCGGCATGCCCTACCTTGACGTGGTGCGCCGCGTCAAAGACGAATTCAAGGCCCCGACCTACGTCTACCACGTCTCCGGCGAATACGCGATGATCAAGTGCGCCGCGGCCGCAGGCTGCATCGATGAAAAGCGCATCACGATGGAAAGCATGATCTGCTGCAAGCGCGCCGGCGCTGACGGCATCCTCACCTACTGCGCCATGGACGTGGCGAAGTGGATCAAGGAAGGCTACAACTACTAGACGCCGCCGATTAGATTCGGTCTGAAGCCCGTTCGGGAAATCGCTCGAACGGGCTTTTTGTTGGCTGACCAGCCGTAGCTCAATCCTCCGGCGTCTCGCTCAAAAACCGCAGCGCTGCATCCCGCTGCGGCGACGACACCGCCGGATTCCACGCCGCCGTCAGCGGAATGACTGGCTCGACGTCGGAGAGCTCCACCACGCGCACAGACGTGGGCGCCATCTCAGCAAACCACGCGGGCGCCAGCGCAATCCCCTGCCCGCAAGCCGCAAACGCCATCTGTCGCATCGTGGAGTTGACGCGGTGCTTCACGCGCGCGTGAAAGCCGTGCCGCACGCAAAGCGCCGAGAGGATGTCCAAGTAATCGGGCGACAACTCCCGTCCCGGCATCACCCAGTCTTCCTGCGCAAATTCCGCAAGCGACGCCTTGCCGCGCTCCGCGGCCCAGTGGCTGCGAGCCACCATGACGACCGGCTTTTCCAGCCGGATGCAGCGCGTTGAAAGCGTTGCGTCCGAGAGCGTCTTGAAGTGACCCACGGCAAGGAGCACCTCGTTGGAAAGAAGCGCCTTGGCGACTTCCGCCGAGTCAATCTCCTTCGTGAAGACCGACAACCGCGGCAGCGCCGCCGCAAGCCGCGCCTGAAAGCCAGGCACCCAGCCCAGCATCGCCTCCGACACCGCGCCCACGGTGAGAACGCCTTCACCCCCACTTTGCAGTTCCTTCACGGCGTAATCCAGCATCTCAGCGGACGCCAGGAACCGCTGCACCTCCGGCATGAAGGCTTCGCCCGCCGCCGTGAGCTTCACGCCTCGAGGCGTGCGAATGAGCAGCTTCACCCGCAGCCGGTCCTCGAGCTCGTCCACCTGCGCCGTCACCGGCGGCAGCGACATGTTGAGCCGCGCCGCCGCGCGGCGAAAGCTCTTTTCTTCGGCCACGACCGCCCAGAGAAGCAACTGGCGAATCAAGCGATAGTCAAAGCGGTGCAGCATCGGCGTTTCTCCGGCAGGTTTTTCGAGGCAGAGTGACACAAAATTTATGACACTCGCCTTGTCAGGGACCGATTATATTGATCGCCCGTTTTCTCTTTCCCTGACTTTCCCCATGTCCGGCGAACTCTGGCTTTTCATCACCATCACCTTCGTCACCTGCGTCACTCCGGGCGCGGGCGTTCTCTACACCCTCACCAACGCCTTTCGCTACGGACGACGCCGGGCGTTTCTCTCGCCTGTAGGCAACATGCTGGGATGCGCGGTGATGTCCGCCCTCTCCGCCGCAGGGCTCGGAGCCGTCATCACAGCCTCGCCGACGCTCTTTGCGGCGCTCGAAGTCGCAGGCGCGCTGGTATTGGCGTGGATGGGATGGAAAAGCTGGAAGGCGCGGCCGATGGATCTCGCCAAGCTCTCCTCGGCCGTCACCGAATCCTCCGGCGCCCGAAAAGCGCTCGGCATTCTTGGCAGCGCGGCGCTTTTGCAGGTCACAAATCCCATGCTGTTCGTCTTTCTTTTGTCGCTTCTGCCGCCCTTCGTGCATCCCGAAGACGACTACGCAACGCGCATGGCGCTTTTGATCGGGCTCTTTCTGGCAATCGTTCTCGCCGTGCACCTTGCGTACAGCTACACGGCGGCCTTCATCGCCGACCACTTGAAGGGCGAGGCCTTCTCCTTCTGGCTCAACAAGACGAGCGCCGTCTTGTTCTGGCTTCTTGCCGCGGGCGTCATCGCAAAAGTTCTCTGCTGACGCCCGCCTCGCCCTCAGAGCTGCGGCCCGCAGAGGCAGTGCGCCACGGGTTCCGACGGAAGCGCCGTAAGCGTCGTGAAGTCGTGCGAGGCGGCGCTCACCACCTCAGGCGCCATGCCGATCGCGCGCACGGCGCCCGCGAGGAAGGACTTCACGTCCAAAACGGCTGACACGCAGGAGAGAAGCCGCTCGGCCCACACGTCCTTCAAGGACATCGGCGGCTCCACCCAGAAGACTTCCGTCTTGTCATCGACCTTGGCGAGCTTCTTGGCGGCCGCCACCGCGACGTCAAGACCGCCCAGCTCGTCCACGAGACCGTTGTCCTTCGCCTGCCGGCCCGTGTAGACGCGGCCCTGCGCGAGCTCCGCAACGCGCTCCGTCTTCAATTTTCTGGACTGCGCCACGAGCTCGATGAAATTGCGATAGGTGCGCTCCACCGTGAGGGACATCACTTCTTCAAAGCGGGCATCCATGGGCTGCGTGCCGTCCTGCGCCTTCGCAAGCCACGTAGTCGCCACGCCCCCGGAACCCACGGCAAGCTTTTCGAGCGTCTTTTCAAACGTGGGCATCATGCCGAAAACGCCGATCGACCCCGTCACCGTCACCGGATCCGCGACGATGCGATCCGAGGCAAGCGACACCCAGTAGCCGCCCGAAGCGGCATAGTCCCCCATGCTCACGACGACAGGCTTCCCTGCTTCGCGCACGAGCTCCAGCTCGCGGCGAATCATTTCGCTGGCGACGGCGCTGCCGCCCGGGCTGTTCACGCGCAGCACGAGCGCCACCGCCTCGGGGTCCGTTCGAACGGAGCGGATGTCGGAAGCCATCGTCCGGTCGCCCACGCCCGAAACGCCCGATTCGCCGTCGCGAATTTCCCCTTCCAACGTCACCACGGCGACGTACTTTCCCTTCGTCGCCGGCGCCGGCAGCGTCGCGAGATAGTCTCGGTAGTCGATCGCCTTCAGGGCATCTTCCTTCTTGCCGCCCTGACGCTCGACGAGAAGATCGTTCACGCCGTCGCGCGTCTTGAGGCCGTCCACGAGGTTCGCCTTGAGCGCCACGGCGCTCATGTCGCCCCGCGCTTCCCGCAAGAGCTGCGGCAGCGAATCAATGACGCCCGCAACCGTCCCGGGCAGGAGCCCCCGCGCCGTCTGAATGGAATCCGTCATCTGCGCCCAGGCGTCGTTCATCCACCAGCGGTCCGCCTGCAGGGCTTCTTCCGAGGGCCCCTTTCTCACGTAGGCTTCAGGAAACGTCTTGTAGGCGCCCGCCTTGAAGACGTGCACCGTCACGCCCGCATTTCTGAGCAGCTCGCCCCAGTACAAGCGCGAGCCCGCGAGCCCCGTCAGCATCACCTGTCCCATGGGGTGAAGGTACACGTCGCTCGCGTGCGCTGCGACGGCGTACTGCTTTTGCGTGAAGGCGCCCGACCACACCGTGATGCGGCGGCCCGTCGCCTTGTAGCGGTCCATCGCGAGACCGATCTCATGAATAGAGGCCATGCCGATCGACTGCAGGTCTTCCAGACGCATGAGAATGCCGGAAATCCGCTTGTCCTGCGCCGCCCGGTCGATCGCCTCAATGACGTCGCGAAGCTGCGTCTGCTCGGTCGTTCCCGCCATGAGACGCGTCAGGGAGACGCGCTTGGCGGCCCCGGCGCCCGACTCCACCACCGTGCCTTCCAAAGGCACGACGAGCACGGCGCCCTCGGGCACTTCAGGCGCATGGAAAACCAGAATCGCCGCGCCGATCGCGACGCCCGCCAGCACGAGAAACACGAGGTTCACGCAGGCGCGGCGCAGAAAATTCACTGTCCTCCACGCGGCCTTGAAAACACCCTTCACAAAATCCATCATGGCTCGCCTCAATGGTAGCGCCCGTCAATGCCGGGCTTTTCAGTCGCGGCCTTCTTCACCGTGAGATGCGGCAGATCCTTCACCGTGCGAATGACGGAGTCCACGTAAAAGGGCCTTTCCACCGCACGATGAATCCGGGCGTTGCCGATGCACCAAACAGTCTGCATGCCGAGGCGCTTCGCGCAGCGCAGGTTGCGCAGGCTGTCTTCCACCAGCACGCAGTCGCGCGGCACGGCGCCCCCCAGACGCGCCGCGGCAAAGAGGAGCGCATCATCGGGCTTGCAGCGCCAGCGGCCCAAAAGATGAAAGTCCTCAGACGTCAGCACGCCCGCAAAGAGATCGTCACAGTAGAGCGTCCGCAGCACGCGGTGCGCATAACGGCGGGGGCCGTTCGTCAGCACCACCTTGCGTCCCGGAAGGTTCAAAAGAAGCCGCCGGACAGCCCAACGGTCGGCGCGGGACTTGGCCAGCGGCTCCACGTCAAAGCTGTGCGTCGCCGGGAGAAACTCCTCAGGACGAATGCCATGGTGCTTTTCCAAGCCCAGAAACGTCGCACCGTACTCCGACCAGTACTTCTCCTGCAGATGCTGGCCTTCCTCCACGGAAACGCCCAGGCGATCGGCGACAAAATGCCGCATGGCGGCGTGAATGGCGTCAAACATGCCGGCTGACGCGCAATAGAGCGTGTCGTCCATGTCAAAAATCCAAAGCTTCGGGGAGCGGATCGCACGAACGGCGTCCGGCAACTGCAGGTCAGGCGTAAGCAAGGCAGGCACTCGTTGAAATTTCGAAAGGAGGAATTTTAAGGTCCGCCAGCCGCTCCGCCAAAAAACGCCCCTCCGCCTCGTTGTCCGTCCTGACGTCTCGGCGCCGCCGCTGCGGAACAGACAATGCTAGTGACATCGAAAAATGTACGGTATAATGCTGTACGCAAAACAAAGCACAGGAGACACTGATGCCAAAATTAGCCACGGACCGAATCGACCTCAGGCTCGTCCCCAACGACAAGGACCTGCTTGCCCTGGCTGCCGCCAGTCAGGGACTGACTTTGGCAGCCTTCATTCGAAGTGCCGCAGTGCGTGCTGCCAAAGAGGCTGTCGCTCAAGACCAGATCATTCGCTTCACAACCAGTGAAGCAAAAGCGTACATCGAGGCGCTGGACCAGCCGTTCGTCCCCAATGCAGAACTTGCCAAAGCCCTTGAAATTGTTGATTCCATCGAGAAAAAAGGGGAAACCAGCTAATGCTCGCCTTTGCCAAGCTCAACAAAACCGTTCATGACCGAAAAAATTTTTCTTGCGGTTCAAAGCCTCTAGACGATTACTTGGCTCGCTATGCAGGCCAAAATCAAAAGGCAGGCAATTCGACAACGCATGTCTTGATAAACACCGATAATCCCAAACGAATTCTTGGTTTTGTCTCCCTAACCTCAGCACAGCTGGATGTCAGCGAGCTCAGTCTTGAGGATTTTCATAAGGTTCCTCTCTTTCCCGTTCCTGCCATCCGAATTGCACGACTGGCTGTTGATGTCAGAGAACAAGGCAAGTTCTACGGACGCGCCTTACTGGCTTACTCCGTCAAAAAAACTCTTGCTTTGCGGGAAGTCATTGGCGTACGCATTCTGGTCGTTGACGCCAAAGATGAAAAAGCCGCCAAGTTCTATCGGAAATTTGGCTTTACCCCCACCATTCGATTCCCGCTCAAACTCTATCTATTCATTTAGCTACGAACAAAAAACTGACAGTAGCCTTTTCTTCACCAGCTCATTGGGACATTCGAGCAACGCCACCGAATCCTCCATCGCCGTGATGGTGAGGCACCGTTAGTTCGAAAGCTCCCAAATCTACCATCACGAGTCGGAGGAGCCACGTTCGCTCTCAGGATGGCAATTGCTCGACACCCCAAGTCATGTGCCACAACGGTAGCCAAATCAATGATTCGGTCTCTAAAGGCACGCTTTTTACCGTCTCGCAAATGCTACTGTTGCACGATTTGCTCCCAGCTCGAGTTCCGAAGAACCTATCGAATCCAGCATTTCTGCTTTCATCCCCTGCCGAGAAACAGACTCAATGCACTTCAACAACCTTTGCGCCGACTCTTCTGATGTGCCTTTTTGCAAAGGCATTCATCAGATGTGTCGCACATTATCATAACTTTTCCAAATTTTCCAATACCGTGACAAGTTTGGAAGGTTTATGTTTCGCTAGCCGAACCCCATCTGCACAAGCACCGTCGCCACGCGTTCCTCTCCCGGCGTTCCGCAATCCTTCAGCCGCTCAACAGCCATGGTCTGCGCCTTCTGCCATAGTGCCGGATCCAACCGGTTTCGCCGGTTCAGGCTGGCCAGCACCGGCGAAATCTCCTCGATCGTCTTGCGCTCAGCCACTAACCTCACAAGCTCAGGCTGGCACAGGCATTTCTGCACCTCTAGCGGCGAAAACAACCGCGTCCGCGCCATCGCATCAAAGCAGAAGCCGCCGCAGCGCTTCTCCAGCTGATCCATTACGTCGCAACGCGAAACACCGAGCACAGCCGCCGCCCGATCTAGCGCATCGCCAAAATTCGCTTCGATCTCATTTCGAGTGAATCCCGCCAGCGCCCCGCAAGCAGACGCCTGCGAGATGTCCGTGATCGAATTGATGGAAGCAAGAACGCCATCCGCACCAAAGCGAAGAACGCCGGTCACGAAGAGAAATCGAAGGCAACCAGAAGTCGCCTTGATCCAGTTGTAGAACGCTGAAAGCCGGCTTCGTACAGCATTAAAAAGGTAAGCTCCCCATAGCCTGACCCCCCTTCTGAAATTTCAGCAGAATGCATGGCAT
>CAVACW010000003.1:0-63943 GCA_963587345.1 uncultured Oscillospiraceae bacterium
CACGGCATCGAAAAAACGCATCATGCGGATGCTTTCTGCATTGCGGGGAACTTTGGCGCCAAGCGGCTTGGCGACTATTTTCTTCAGAAGCAGACACGCAAGCACAACCGGCAGATACACAAGATGTCCATCCTCAAGGGCGGCGTCCGCAAGCGTCAGCAGGCGCCCTACGAAGTGAAGGGGTTTCGTTTGTTTGACAAGGTGCGGCATGCCGGGCAGGAGGCGTTCATTTGGGGGCGCCGCAGCTCTGGTTATTTCGACATTCGCTTGCTGACAGGTGAAAGACTTTCTGCCGCTGTCAGTTGCAAAAAATTGATGCTTTTGGAAAAGCGAAAAACGTTTTTAACTCAACCTATTAAGGAGAACGCGATTCCTCTCGCGACTAAAGTTGCGGGTTTCCTCGCGTAGTTTCTATGACGTTTGCAGAGACCTATCGGCTGACGGAAAGCGCCGGCGGCTGGGACAGCGTGACGAAGGCGTTCTTTGCGTCGCCCGAGGGGCGGGCGCTCCTCGCGGCGCTTGACGCGCGGCTCGCGGCGGGCGAAGTGATCTATCCGCCCGATCCCTTCAAGGCGCTGCGGGTGACGCCCTTGGAAAAGGTGCGCGTCGTCATTTTGGGACAGGACCCCTATCACGGCGAGGGCGAAGCGGTCGGCATGGCGTTTTCGGTGCCGCCCGAGCGGCGCAAGCTGCCGCCGAGCCTCAAGAACATTTTCAAAGAGATCGCCCGCGAGTACGGCACGACCGCTTGCCATTCGGGCGACTTGTCGCCCTGGGCTCGTGAAGGCGTCCTTCTTTTAAACACCGTGCTCACGGTCGCCAAAGACGCCGCCGGCTCTCACGGAAAACTCGGCTGGCAGATGCTGACGGACAGTCTCATTGCGGCGGTGGCCGCTCGTCCTGAGCCGCACGTCTTTTTGCTCTGGGGGCGCTGGGCGCATCAGAAGGAAGCCTTGATCCGAGCCCAAGCCGCGGGGCCGGTCCTTATTCTGAAGTCCAACCACCCGTCTCCTTTGTCGGCGCTGCGGCCGCCGGAGCCATTCCTTGGAAACGATCACTTTCGGCGCGCCAACGGCTGGTTGAAAGCGCAGGGCGAACCTGAAATCGGCTGGAATCTGGCGCAGCCGGCGCTTTTTTAGCGGAGCGGACGGCATCATGCGGCAGCTCATTCGATGCGGGATGACTCTTTTGGCCGGCGCCGCCTTCGGGGCGATGGCAGCCGATGTGACGGTGCGGGGGCCGGATGGCGAACCGAAGGAAAACGTGCGAATCGCGGTGACGGGGCTGGCGACGGACGCGGACGGCGACATTGACGAGCCGCGTCTTGTGCGGGCGGCGTCCGAAGCTTTGAAGCCTTTTGGCTACTACGCGCCTGAGATCACGGTGACGTACGAAAACGACAAGCCCGTGGTGACCGTGGCGCTGGGAGAACCGGTGACGCTTGAGGCGGCGGACGTCGTGGTGACCGGGGAGGCCGCAGACGACCCGGATGTCAAAAAATTGCTGGCGACGATTCCGGCGGAGGGCTCGCCCCTGCGGCACGCGGACTACGACAGCTTCAAATCCAAGCTTAACAGCCTCTCTTTGGCAAAGGGCTACTTTGATGCCGACTTTGAAAAGTCGCGTCTGGAAGTTTCCATCAAGCGCCAGAAGGCACGCTGGGTCATTCACTGGCGCTCCGGCCCGCGCTGGAAGTTCGGCGCAACGCAGTTTGAAGGAAGTCAGATTCGAGAAGACTATCTGCGCTCGCTTATCACGTATCAGGAAGGCGAAGCTTTTACCGCGGAGCAGATGGCAGCCTTTTCGCAGAACCTCTCGCAGACGGGGTGGTTTGATGCCGCCGCGGTGCGGCCGCTTTTTCGTGAGGCGAAGGACAAGACGCTGCCCGTTAAGGCGGCGGTGACGCCTCGGTCGAAAAACGAAGTGGAGGTGGGCCTCGGGGTGGATTCTGACGTGGGCGTCAACGGGGAAATCCATTGGACGCGTCCCTGGATCAACAGCCGCGGGCAGAGCCTTCTGGTGTCGTCGGCGGCGTCCGCCAAGGAGCAGACGGTGTCGGCGCAGTGGAAGCTGCCGGAAATGTCCGATCCCTTGAACGACTACTGGCTTGTAAGCTCGGGTTACAAGCACACGGACTTGAACGACACGAAAAGCCGCAGTGTGACGGCGACGCTTTCGCGCACGCATCTGCTGCCTTCGGGCTGGCAGCGAACGCCTTCAATCACCGCGTCGCAGACGTGGTTTACGCAGGCGAACGTCGACGAATCCACCTTCCTTCTCTACCCGGGCTTGAGCTTTTCCCGCATCCGGCAACGCGGCGGCCTGTCGCCCGAGTGGGGCGACAGCCAGAACTACGTGGCGGAATTGTCGCGACGCGAGTGGGGGAGCGGCGTGGATTTTGCGCTTTTGAAGCTTCAGGACAGCGTTTTGCGGACCTGGCGCAGCAACCACCGCTTCGTGGGGCGCGTGACGCTCGGAATTCTCGCAACGAACGACATTGACAAGGTGCCGCCCGAAAAGCGCTTTTTCGCGGGCGGTGACAAGAGCGTGCGAGGCTACGGCTACCAGAAGATTTCCCCGAAGGACGGCGACGGCCAGCTGATCGGCGCTTCAAAGCTCGCCACGGCCTCCGTCGAGTATCAGTACCGCGTGACGGGCGGCTGGTGGGGAGCCGTTTTTGTAGACGCGGGCGACGCGGTGCGAAGCCTCTCAGACTTTGACCTGAAGAAAGGCGCTGGCTTTGGCGTGCGATGGGATTCGCCCGTGGGGCCGGTGAAGCTTGATCTGGCCTGGCCGGTCGGGGATCCCGATCACAGCGGCATCAATTTCTACGTGGGGCTCGGCGCGCAATGGTGAAGCAATTTTTGAAATTCACGGGTTGTGTGGCGGGGGCCGTCGTGCTCGCCGCCGCGGGCGGCGTCCTGTGGCTCGCGGGCACGGAAAGCGGCTTGAAGACCGTGACGTCGGCGGCGTGCCGCGCGGTGCCGGGGCTTTCGGTGAAGGGGGTAAAGGGCGCGCTGCTTGCTCCCGTGTTCACGGACTTTGCGTTTGAAAATGACGGCCTCACGGTCGTTGCGAAGGAAGTTGCCTGGGCGCTGCGGTGGAAGGATCTTTTTGATTGGCGCGTGACGGTGGCGTCGCTGCGGGCGGTGGGGCTCGCTGTGACGGTGAAGCCCGTGTCAGTGGCTGTGCAGGAGGAGCTGCCTCTGGAAAAGGCCGAAGCGTCGGAAGAAGCTCCCTTTGCGCTTCCCGACTGGCTCCCGGCGGTTTCGGTGGAATCGCTCGACGTGACGGACGCCGCGGTTTCAGCCGCCGGTACGGCCGTGAAGCTTGGACGCTTGGCGACGAGCGCAGCGCTTTCGGACAGTGCGGTGACGGTGAAGACGCTTGCCGTGGAGCGCTTGACGGTGCAGCTTCCGGCGTCTGAGCCTTCGACGGAGCCCATGGACTGGAACGCGTTGGAAAAGTCGTTGAACGACGCGGGGCTTGCCGCGTATCTTCCGGGCGACATCTCGCTCCCCGTGCCGATAGTCTTGCAACAGTTCAAGGGTGTCGACTGGCACCTCCTTTCGGGAAAAGACGACACGGCGATCGCTTCGATCGCGCTTTCGGCGGACTATGCCGACGGCCGGCTGCGCGTGGCGGATTTTCAGACGACGCTGCCAGCTTATGGCACGGCATCGCTTTCGGGCGTGGTGCAGACCGCGGGGACGTGGCCCTTGGACGTGACGACCGCGGGGCGGCTCGATTTGACCGGCAAGACGTGGGACTGGCGGGCGACGGCCGCGGGCGAACTGCGGGGACAGACGACCCTCAAGGCGTCTGTGTCGGGGGACGTGCAGGCCGAAGCAGCCGTGGTGGCGTCGCTTGCGACGCCGCGGCTTCCCCTCAAGGTGACAGCGCGGCTTGCGGAGCCTTTGACGCTCAAGGCGGGGAATCGGCAGGTGACGGTGACGTCGGCGGACGCTGCGCTGGAAGGCTTTGCGACGGACGCAAAGCTCGCGGTGAAGGGCGTCGTGGCGCAAAAGCTCGTGAAGGGCGCGGCCGGGGTGCCGGAAGCCGAGGCTTTGCTCACGGCGGACGTGACCCTCAAATCGGTGAAGAACGCCCGGCTTGTGGTGACGCCGGGGAAAAGCGGTGGATCGCTTACTGTGACGGCAGACGCCGGCTGGGCGCCGGCGATTTCGGTTCAGGGGCGCGTGGCGGCCGCAAAGCTCGCGCTCGCGGATTCCGGCGTCTCGGTGAAAAAGGGTGACGGGGGCTTTGCCTTCTCCGTGAAGGAGACAAACGGCCGCTGGACGGCGTCAGTAACGGAGACGGCGCTCTCTGCGCTCGTCAACGGCCGGCGCGCTGCGGCGTCGGGCAATCTTTTTTATGAAGGCGACGTCGTCAGGGCGCAGAAGTTTCGGCTCGCCGCCGGGCGCAATCAGGCGGTCTTGGACGGACGCCTGTCGCTTGCTGACGGCGGCTCAGGCGCGCTGGACCTCTCGGTCGCAGCGCCCTATCTGACGGACATTCTCCCCACGCTCTCAGGTTCGGTGAACGGGCGGCTGGCGCTTGCTGGCACGCCCCAAAAGCCCGCAGTGACCGCTGACCTTACGGCCCTCAATGTCGCTTCCAGCAGCCTTCACATTGACAAGGTGCGCTTGAAGGGGGGACTCTCGGAAACGGCGGACGATCGGCTGACGCTTCGCGCGAAGAATATTTCCGCGGGGGGCGTCGCCCTCAAGAAGGCGAGGCTGCGGCTCGCCGGCCGCATTTCGTCGCATGAGACGACCGTGACGGTGGAGGAGGCGACGGGGGCGTTTTCGCTTCAGACCGCCTTGTCCGCTGGAGCTGATTTGAAAAAGGCGTGCTGGCAGGGGGAATTCAAGACGTTCACGGCCCAGACCGGCCCCTCGCATTGGGCGCTGGAGGCGCCGGCTTCCGTCTTTTTGTCCGCAGACAAGGTGCACGTAACGCCGGTGCGGCTTTCGGGGGGCGCTTCGAAAGCGAGCCGCCTCGTCGTGAAGGAGACGCTCGTTGAAGGGGACGTGCTGCAAGCGGGCGTGGAGGACTTCCGGCTGGTCTTCTCTGACCTGGCGTCGCTGCTGCCGCATGGCATGAAGACGGGAGGCGGCATTTCAGGAAGGGCGGACGTTTCTCGAAAGAACGGTCGATTCGTCTGGCAGGCGTCGCTCTCCTCGGACTGGGCGGCGATCGGGCGTCCGGCGCAAGGAAAGAAGAAAGCTGCCGGCATTGAAGTGAAGAACCTCTCGGTGGCGGCGTCGGGCGCGGACGCGGATCTTGCGGCGGCGGTGTCGATGACGGCGGCGGGCGTTCCGGTGCAGGCGGAGGTTGCTTTGAAGGGCGAGGCGCTCTCGGGGCGTCTGGTGACGACGGCTTTGCCGTTGAAGGGCTTTGCCGTGTGGCTGCCGCCCGACCTCTCGCTTGAAGGGCTCTTGACGTCAGACATGGCGGTGTCGGGAACCTTGAAGGCGCCGCGGCTCACAGGACGGCTGGAATTGACCGAGCTCGTCGCCTCTTCCGTGGAGCTTCCCCTTGACATGCAGCCCAGCACCGTGACGATCGTGGCCAGTGGTTCCACTGGCGACATCTCGGCGGACTTGAAGACGAAGAAGGGGGCGGCTGCGGTGACGGGCGACTTCTCGTGGGCGGATCTCGAAAACCCTGCGGCGCACGTGACGATCACGTCCGACGGACTTCGCATTGCGACGGAGTCGCCCGTCGTGCGCCTTGAGGTGGCCTCCGACATGCGCGTCGCCTATGAAAACGGCGCGGCGGACATTCGCGGAACGGTGCGCGTGCCTCGCGGCTTCATCGCGGTTTCCGAAGTGCCCGAAGGCGCGGTGAGCGTCTCCTCCGACGAAGTGCTGGTGGACGAAGAGGCGGCGCAAAAGAGCGAAGCGACGAAGATTTCAGCGATGGTGAACGTGAAGATTGAGGATCGCGTCTTTGTGAACGTCATGGGGCTCAAGAGTCGCTTGAAGGGCGACTTGAAGGCCATGATGGTGAAGGGGCGCACGGGGCTCAACGGCCGCATCACGTTGGAAGACGGCACTTTCAAGGCTTACGGGCAGGACTTGGAGATTCAAAAGGGGGAGCTCATCTTCGCGGGGCCTGCGGACAATCCGACCCTCAATATTTCGGCGGTGCGAAATGCTGAGACGACGGAAGACAGCGTCACGGCGGGGGTCAAGGTGACGGGCACGGCGTCTTCGCCGCAGGTGGCGCTTTTTTCCGAGCCCGAGATGAGCGAGGAGGCAAAGCTCTCTTACCTGCTCACGGGGCACGGCTTGGAAAAGAGCGGCGACTCCGACGGCACGTCGCTCATGACGTCGGCCTTGATCGGCATGGGCGCTTCGCAGGCAGGGCGCGTCGTGGGAAGCGTCGGCCAGGCGTTGGGGATCCGAGGGCTTGCTGTCGATACGGCGGGATCCGGCGACGCCTCTCAAGTCGTGGTGTCGGGATACATCCTCCCGGGGCTGCAGTTGAAGTACGGCATGGGGGTCTTTGACGCGGTGACGACGCTTACCTTGAAGTATCGGCTTTTGCCGCAGCTCTACCTTCAGGCGGTGAGCGGCGAAAGCCAGAATCTAAGCCTTTTGTGGAAGTTCAAATTGTGAGAAACCGTAGTTTTCCGAGCGACGGGCGCGCTGAGGCGCGCGAAAAGGCTCTAGAATAATGCGCACCAATTTATGATCGTCGTGGTCCGCGATCTGCCACTCGGCGGAAAGAAGTGCGGAAAACGGCGTGAAATGTGAAGATTTTCGCCCGCAGGAGACGTCCTGCGGGTTCCATCAGCGAAAAGGAAGAACATGTCTTTCGAGCCCATCATTGAGGAAGCCGATCATTTTGACGCCTGCATTAAGGTGATTGGTGTTGGTGGCGGCGGCGGCAACGCGGTCGAGCACATGATTGAAAATCATGCCACCGGCATCACGTTCATCGCGGCCAACACCGACAAGCAGGCGCTGAGCCGCTCCCGCGCGGACATCGTGATTCCGCTCGGCAAGACCGGCCTCGGCGCGGGCGCCAAGCCCGAAGTGGGCGCCATGGCGGCCCAGGAAGCGACGGACAAGATCCGTGAAGCGCTCGAAGGGACGCACCTTCTCTTCATCACGGCCGGCATGGGCGGCGGCACTGGCACGGGCGCTGCGCCCGTGATCGCAGAGATTGCCAAGGAGCTTGGCATTCTCACGGTCGCCGTCGTCACGAAGCCCTTTGAATTTGAAGGCACGCGACGCATGCGTCAGGCGCAGGCGGGCATCGAGAATCTGAAGGACAAGGTGGACAGCCTCATCGTCATTCTGAACGACAAGTTGGAAGACGAAGTGGGCGGCGCCGCCACGATGGTGGACTGCTTTGCGGCCGCCGACGACGTCCTCTACAAGGCTTGCAACGGCATCGCCGAAATCATTCACACGCCTGGCATCATCAACGTCGACTTCGAAGACTTGCGCACGGTGATGAGCGAGCGCGGCACGGCCATGATGGGCACCGCGACCGCGGCCGGCCCCGACCGCGCCCGTGAAGCGGCCGAAAAGGCGATCGCCTGCCCGCTTTTGGAAGGCGCAAACCTTCAGGGCGCCCGCGGTCTTCTCGTCTACGTCACGGCGTCTTCGGACACGATGTCGCAGCCGGAAATCCGCCAGGTGATGGCCGTCATGAAGAACTTCGTGAGCCGCGACGCCCAGACGATCATCGGCACGGCGTTTGACGACTCCATGAACGACGCCCTGCGCGTTACGGTGGTGGCGACGGGCCTTGACGATCCGCACGAACCGGGGCAGCAGCCGCAGCAGGTTCCTGGCATGCAGACGGGCCTTTATCAGCCGCCGCAGCGCGCGACCACCTTTGTGTCAGCGCCCGTGTTCACGAGCCAGCCGCTGCAACAGCCTGCCTATCCGCATCCGCAGGCCGCGGCGCCTCAGGCCCCTGCTTTTGCTCAGCCGCAGGCGCCCGTGTACGCTCAGCCCGTGCAGCAAGCGGCGCAGCCGGTTGCCCAGCCTCAGATGCAGCCGCAGCCAGCGATGGCGCCGCAGCATCTGCAGCCCGCGCCTCAGCCGCAGCAGCCCCTCGATCCCTACGGCCGCGTGACGGCGCCGAAGGCTGAAGACGCCAAGGCGGCGCCCTTTGTGGCAGTTCCGACGTTCCTGCGCGGCACGCGATAAATGCCGGACACGAAGCCCTTGATGCGTCAGTGCACGCTCTCGCGCGCGATTTCGACGGTCGGCATCGGTCTTCATTCCGGCCGTCGGGTGCGACTTGTGCTGCGGCCGGCGGCGCCGGACACGGGGATCGTGTTCCGGCGCATCGACATGACGCCTCCAGTGGAGATGCCCGCCAAGCCCACGGCTGTGAACGACACGCGGATGGCGACGACCCTGAACGAAGGGAAGATCATCATCTCGACGATCGAGCACATCATGAGCGCCTTGAACGGCATGGGCGTGGACAACGCCTATGTGGACGTGGATGCGCCGGAAATCCCCATCATGGACGGTTCGGGCGCGACGTTTGTGTACCTCATCCGCGCGGCGGGGCTTCTGCAGCAGAACGCGCCTCGAAAGTTCGTGCGCGTTTTAAAGACTGTGGAAGTGACGGAAGGGGACAAGTGGGCGAAGCTCGAGCCTTACGGCGGTTTCGTGCTGCAGTTCGGCATCAATTTTGGCCACCCGGCGATTGACAACACCGTGCAGAACGCGACGGTGGACTTCGCGAAGGAAACGTACGAAGACTCGGTGAGCCGCGCGCGCACTTTTGGCTTTGTCACGGACGTGGAGATGCTCCGCTCGATGGGGCTCGCGCAGGGCGGCACGATGGAAAACGCCATCGTGATGGATGAATTTCGGGTGTTGAATGTTGGAGGGCTGCGGTCGCCTGACGAATTCGTGAAGCACAAGATTCTGGACGCGATGGGCGACCTCTATGTGCTGGGCCACAAGCTTCTGGCGCGCTACAGCGCCTACAAGTCCGGCCACGGCTTGAACAACAAGCTTCTGCGGGCGCTCATTGCGGATCCTGCGAGCTGGGAGTACGTGACGATTCCGCGTTCGGAGTCGCCCTTCAGGCCCGTGCACGCTGAACCGCTTTTGTCCCCATCGCATAGTTAAGAATATCTTTGACAAGCTGTTCAAAAATGGGAATAGCTTGTTTTTTTATTGTCACCTGATTTTTCCTGAATGCAGAAGTAAAACACGGTCATGATATTGCTCTTTTTGTTGAAAAGGGTGATGGGGTGTCTTGCTTACTTATTTTTGTTTGATTTATATGGCGTTTGTAGAGAAATTAAGTAACCGTAATTTGATATGGTTTTCTCTGCTTCCTTTTGCTCTGAGATTGGTTTGTTGCTTGTACACCTATTTTCCAGCGATTAGCGCTAAAACGTCGTTGTATCTGTCGTTGGAAATGGTATTGCTTTCGGTGGCATTGTTTGTTGTACCGCGATTGCTTCGGATTTGTTTGGTGCCAGTTGTGACGCTCCATGTTTTTCAGTTTGTGAGTCTGTCTCAAACTGGATTTTATGTTCCGGCGGCGACACTTGAAAATTTAAACACAGCGGCAGTTATTGGTGATCTGACATATAGGGCGGCTGTTGTAGGGGTAATTTATTTTATATTGTGGTTACCTTCGATATACCCCCCCCCCCGACAGTTGCTGTCGGAAAAGTTGGAGTTACTGTTGGCGCATTGATTGTTGTCTTTGATTTGTTTGTGAAAGTTTCTCCGATTCACTGTTTTGTTTCGGTTTGTCGTTCAGCTTTTGAGACAGTGTCCTATGAAGTCCAGTTTAGTGAATCCAATAAGCGAAGTTTTGAAAGAATTGGATATTCGGGGGCGTTGTCATCGGATGGTGAATTATATTGCAAGGGATGTAATGTTATCCTGATATTTGCGGAAGGCACGAGCCGTCGGATTTTGTCTCGGGAGTTGACGCCGAATATATTCAATTTAATAAAAGATGATTCGTTGAATTTTACAAATTATTATAATCATCAAGCGGCCACTTTCCGTGGCATTCGCGGCTCCTTGATCTCTGGGTTCGTAGCAAAAGGAGGCTGGATGGGGAATGGATGGGGCTTTGGCGAACAGTCGCATAAGGCAACGTTGGCTCAGTTCAGTAACACGGTTGAGAGCTTGCCGTCCGTTTTGAACGAAAAAGGTTATTCCACTTTTTTTCTCAGTCCGCATACGCCAAAGGATGCTTTGGCGATAGTCATGCAGGCCACGGGTTTTTCCGAAACGGCTATTACTTCGGACAGCCATTTTGATTCGGATAAAGTGACGTATGAGAAGTTGTTCAACAGAGCTCTTGACTTGTCACGCCGAAATAATCCATTCCTCTTGACCGCATACATAGTTGGAACGCATCATGGGCTGGATTCGCCTGATCTTAAATATGGCGATGGACGGAATTCTTATCTAAACAAGTTCAATAATCAGGATCATTGGTTCGGAGAGTTTGTTAAGAAATTCAAAAATAGTACAATGTCTGAAAATACGTTAATCGTGTTTACCGCTGATCATGCAACATATCCAGTTAAGGAGTTTCAGACGACATTTAAAACTTCTGTTGGGGAATTTCATGATGAGATCCCACTTGTTATTTACAGGAAAGGGATTACACATAGGGATATTGATGCTGGATTTAGAAGTTCTCTTGCGTTAGCACCTACTATTTTGGATATTCTTGGTGTTAATGGCATGAAAAATCATTTTCTGACGAACTCGTTGTTCAGTACGCCTTCACAGTGGGAAAGATTCGCGGCGCAGGGAAATTATCTTCTTCATATTGATGAAGATGGTGTTGTGCGACGGACAGAGGACAGTTCTTTTAGAGAGATGCTGAAGAAGTTTTATTCTTTTTCTAGATAGATACTGTTTTATAAAATAGCAGTTTTGATAGAAGAAGCTTGAGTTTTTTTTGAAAAATGAGCACAAGACGGAGCGAGAGAAAAAAGAGGTGCTACTGCGTATGAGTGGGCAGATTGATTCTCGGTTCTTTGTCCGCAATGCCGTACGGCTGCTTTGTGATGAGGAAAATTAGTTCTTCTTTCTCAAACTTGCCGCGAGCTCTGTCAAAGCATCCTTCAAGGCCGATTCCTCCAGGGAGTCGGCCTTTTTTGCGATGGCGTCAAGGGACGCTTCAGAGACGACGCGTTCGGCCCCCAGCGCCTGCGGGCGCGTGAAGTCCACCTTGTCGGGCACGGGGCGGATGCGGATTTCGGCCTGTTGCAGGAACCCCAGCTCCGCGAGCCCGCGGTTGATGCGGGGCAGAATCTGCCGCAGGCGATTTTGCTGTGCGGCGCTTTTCACGAAGAGGGTGATGCGGTCTCGGTCCACGCGGATGAGTGAGAGGTCCGAAAAGTCCCAATTCATTTTGAGGGGAGCTGCTTCGCGGTTCACGATGCGCGCGACGCGCCGGGCGTCTTTGAGCTGCTCGGCAATGGGCGTTCCTTCGTCGGCGCCTGCCACTGTGTTGTAGGTGAGCTGCGCGAAGGTGAGCATGCGGTTTCGACGGTCTTTGGCAAAAGCTGGCATGGAAAACTTTTTCGATCCAGTGACACGCGCGCCGGTGGGGGAAAATTTCGGCGTTGCGTTCCCATTTTCGAGCTATAGAAAAGTAGAGAAGTCACATGACAGGGCGGCCCGGCGAACCGAGCCGCCCCTCTGTACTAGCGTGTCATGGAGAGAATGCAAACTACAGTCGCCAGCGCGGCCAAAGCAACAACCGCAACGACAATCAGCGCGACGATGCTGCCGTCTACGATAAAGTAGACTTTCTTCGCGGAGATTTTCTGTAGAATTGCACCCCGACACGAGGAAGTGAATGCTCTGAACATTTCTAGGCCTCGTTGAAGTGAGCAAGGCCCAGCGTTACTAGCACTGGGCCTTGTGTTTTTCTCCCGTCGCCTTGCGGTGACGGCACCGTTTTCCCGGCCGGCTCGCACCGACCAAGAAACTCTTAGACGAGCCGCCGTGTGTCAAACGGTGTTCAAGAACCCAGCTTCCTTCGCATCGCCTCGCATTCTACAAAAAAATATTTTTTCTTGCGGTAATTCGAGATGTTTCATTGAAATGCGGTGAACTGCCTGTGCCAATGGCTTTGGGGAGTTGCCGTCAGCAAGTTGGAAACGAAGCAGTGACGCGCAATAAGACGGCCCAAGCAACCGCTTGCGACGACGATCAGCATGACGATTTGGTTGCTTGCGATGAAATGAATCTTCTTTGTGGTGATTTTCTATCGAATTGCAACTCGGCACAAAAAAGTGAGTGCGTCGAGCATTTCCAAGCCTCGTTGAAGTGAGCAAGGCCCGGCAGGTGCCTGGCAAGTCGCGACGCAGCGCGATGGGAACGATTTTTCCGGCAGCCAGCCTTTTCTGCAGGGTTCAAGGCCCTCAAGCGTAAGAAAAATATAGATTTTGGTGTGCGATAATCACGCGCGTGTTGTCTTCGCGGCACGGGCAAAGCCCGGCTGCCAAGACGGTTTTCGCAGCCGTTGCGCGCTGCCTTTGGGTAGAGAGCGGCTTCGCAGCTGCGTTTGTTTGATTGGATTATCAATGTTTGACTCGTTCCTTACCAAGATTTTCGGCAGCCGTAATGACCGCCTGGTCCGCCAGTACCGCAAGAAGTGCGCTGCGGTGAACAAGCTTGAGCCGCAGATGCAGAAGCTCTCGGACGAGGAGCTGCAGCACAAGACGGTCGAATTCCGCGAGCGGCTGGCTAAGGGCGAGACGCTGGAGTCGCTCTTGCCGGAAGCTTTTGCAGTTTGCCGCGAAGCCAGCGTGCGCGTGATGGGCATGCGCCACTTTGACGTGCAGCTCATCGGCGCCATGGTGTTGAACGACAACAAGATCGCGGAAATGCGCACGGGTGAAGGCAAGACGCTCACCGCAACGCTCGCGGTGTACTTGAACGCCCTGCCAGGGCTGGGCGTGCACGTCGTGACGGTGAACGACTATCTCGCCAAGCGCGACGCCGAATGGATGGGGCGTCTCTACAACTTTCTGGGCCTTACCGTGGGGACGGTTCTCTCCCAGCAGGACACCGAAAGCAAGAAGGCTGCGTACGCCGCCGACATCACTTACGGCACCAACAACGAGTTTGGCTTTGACTACCTCCGTGACAACATGGAGTACGACGTCGCGAACCGCCGGCAGCGCGGCCTCAACTACGCGATCGTGGACGAAGTGGACTCGATTTTGATTGACGAAGCTCGCACGCCGCTCATCATTTCCGGCGCTGCCGACGACAACACCGACCTCTATCGACTCATCAACGAAATTCCGCCCCTTTTGAAGCGTCAGGCGGACGAAAAGGGCGATGGCGACTACTGGGTGGACGAAAAGGCCCATCAGGTCTACCTCTCCGAGGCGGGCCACGAGCACTTGGAGGCCATTCTCACGGAGAAGGGGCTCTTGAAGGACGGCACGAGCCTTTACTCGCCCCAGAACATCATTCTCCTGCATCACCTGAACGCCTCCTTGAAGGCGCACACGCTCTTTCAGCGCGATCAGCAGTACGTGGTGCAGAACGGCGAAGTTGTCATCGTCGACGAATTCACGGGGCGCCTCATGCCGGGGCGCCGCTGGTCCGACGGCCTGCATCAGGCCGTGGAAGCCAAGGAAGGCGTCAAGATCCAGCAGGAAAACCAGACGATGGCTTCCATCACCTTCCAGAACTACTTCCGCATGTACAAGAAGCTCGCCGGCATGACGGGCACGGCGGATACGGAAGCCTACGAATTTCAGGACATCTACGGCCTTGAAACGGTCGTGGTGCCCACGCACCGCACGATGATCCGCAAGGACCAGCAGGACAAGGTTTTCCGCACGACGGAAGAAAAGTACGCCGCGATCATCGAGGACGTGAAGGACTGCGTGAAGCGCGGCCAGCCGGTCCTGGTCGGCACGACGTCGATTGAAGTGTCTGAAATTCTGAGTCAGCGCCTGGCGAAGGAAGGCATTGTCCACAACGTCTTGAACGCAAAGCAGCACGAGCGCGAAGCGCAGGTTGTGCTGGAAGCCGGCCGTCCTGGCACCGTGACGATTGCTACCAACATGGCAGGCCGCGGCACCGACATCGTCCTGGGCGGCGGCATCACGAAGCAGGTGGACGCCATCAAGGCAGACGAGACGCTTACGCCGGAGGCCAAGGATGCGAAGATCGCCGAAGTGAAGGGCGAGTGGCAGAAGCTTCATGACGAAGTGGTGGCCGCGGGCGGCCTGCGCATCATCGGCAGCGAGCGCCACGAGTCCCGCCGCATCGACAATCAGCTGCGCGGCCGCTCCGGCCGTCAGGGCGACCCGGGCAGCTCCGTCTTCTATCTTTCGATGGAAGACCAGCTCCTGCGCATCTTCGGCGGCGACCGCATGAAGGCGATTGCGGACCGGCTGAAGCTCGAAAAGGGCGTTGCGATCGAATCGAAGATGCTCTCCCGCATGATCGAGAGCGCGCAGCGCAAGGTGGAAGGCCGCAACTACGACATCCGCAAGCAGCTCCTTGAGTTCGACGACGTTCAGAACGACCAGCGCAAGGAAATTTACCGTCTCAGAAACGAAATTTTGGAGAGCAAGGACGTCTCCGAGATGGTGAACAACCTGCGCCACGGCTACTTCACGGACCTCTTCCGCAGCTTTGTGCCGGCGGACACTGTCGAAGAGCAGTGGGATCTCAAGAGCCTCGCCGAGCAGTTGAAGACCCAGTGGGGTCTTGACATCCCCCTGCAGGCGATGCTCGAAAAAGACAACAACGTGGGCGACGAGGACCTCCTTAAAGCGCTCATCGACACCACGGACGGCGTTGAAAAGGCGAAGGAAGAAATGGTGGGCCACGAAGCCTGGGCGGGCTTTGCGAAGAACGTGCTCCTGCAGGTGTTGGACGCCGTCTGGCGCCAGCACATCACCGCGCTTGACGCTCTGCGTCAGGGCATCTACCTGCGCGGCTATGCGCAAAAGCAGCCCAAGCAGGAATACAAGCGCGAAGCCTTCGGCATGTTTGAGACGCTCCTTGACACCGTGCGCGAAAACCTCACCCGCGTGCTGATGAACGTTCAGATTCAGCAGCCGCAGGAAGCGGAGGCCGCGAACGAGGAGGCGGCCGCACAGGCGGCGGCTCGTGCTGAAGGTGCGGCGGCGACGCATGAGGAGGCGCTCGACTTCTCGCACGTCGGTCGCAACGATCTCTGCCCCTGCGGCTCCGGCAAGAAGTACAAGGACTGCCACGGGCGCCTGAAGTAATCAACGGCTCATCCTTTTGTGGTGACCGGACGGCGTCCGGCCGGGCTTCCTTTGAAGGAGGCTGCGGCGGGCGCCGTTTCTGTTTTGGAAACGATAAATGACAGAATTGGAAGACCTTTCGCTTTCGGTGCTGCGCCGCTTTGCGCAGCTGCTGCCTCCGGAGAATCCGGAGCCCGACTGGGCGGCGCCCGCGTTTCGCTGGGTTCGCCGCACTTACATGGGCACGGTGGTGGGGCGGCTCGAAGCGGTGCGAAGCTTTGCGCACGTGAATCTGGACCACCTGCTTCACATCGAAGGCCAGAAGACGGAGCTTCTGGCCAATACCGAGGCGTTTGTGAGGGGGCTCCCGGCGAACAACGTTCTTCTTACCGGCGCTCGCGGCACGGGAAAGAGC
Organism: uncultured Oscillospiraceae bacterium; assembly: GCA_963587345.1. Classification (GTDB taxonomy): domain Bacteria; phylum Pseudomonadota; class Gammaproteobacteria; order Burkholderiales; family Burkholderiaceae_F; genus Duodenibacillus. Next base: position 15,636 of record CAVACW010000003.1, read on the forward strand.
TCCTTGATCCGCGGCTGCTGCACGAAGTTCTATGGCGACGGCTTGCGCCTGATTGAAGTCGGCAAGGACGACCTCTGCGATCTGGCGGACATCGTGCGCTTGACGAGCACGCGACCCGAGCGCTTCATTGTCTTCTGTGACGACCTTTCCTTTGAACTGGGCGAAGGCGGCTACAAGGCCCTGAAGGCGGCGTTGGACGGCTCGGTGGCCGCTGGCGGCGACAACCTCGTCATCTACGCAACGAGCAACCGGCGCCATTTGATGCCTGAGCCGCAGTCGGACAACGAAAAGGCGGCCTTGGATGACGAAGGCGAATTGCATCCGGGCGAAGTGCTCGAAGAGAAGCTCTCTCTGGCGGAGCGCTTTGGCCTGTGGTTGTCCTTCTATCCCTTTAGTCAGGACAAGTATCTGGACGCCGTGCATCAGGCCCTCTCCGATCTGGGCGTTGCTCGGGACGTCATCGAAAGCGAGGACGTGCGCCTTGAAGCGCTGCAGTTTGCCATTCAGCGAGGCGGCCGCAGCGGCCGCGTAGCGCTGCAGTACGCGAGAAGTCGCGCCGGACGCGAGAAGCTCAAGGGAGCAGCGGCATGACGACGGAGGCGCGAGCCGTGACGGAAGTCGCGGTGGGCGTCATCACGGATCCCGAGACGGGGCGGGTCTTGATCGGTTCGCGCCCCGAAGGAAAGCCCTATGCCGGCTGGTGGGAGCTCCCCGGCGGAAAGCTTGAGCCGGGCGAATCGGTGCACGAAGCGCTCACGCGTGAGCTGCAGGAGGAGCTGAACCTCACGGTGACGGACTCCGTGCCGTGGTTTGTGATGGAAAAGAGCTACCCGCATGCCTACGTGCGGCTGTACTTTCGGCGCTCGGACGCCTTCACAGGGCGTCCGGAAAGTCTTGAGGGGCAGGAATTCCGCTGGGTGAATCCGGCGCAAGGCGATCGGCTTGAGGTGAAGCTTCTTCCCATGGTGGCGCTCGTTCTCAAGCGCTTGACGCTGCCCGCGGTGCTCGCCGTGCTGGAGACCCCAGCGGGAATGCAAAAGGCGGCGGACTTTGTGCGTCGCACCGCGGATGCAGCGGTGTGGGTGAAGACAGCAGACAAAAAGGCGCAGGTGGAAAACGCCGGCGCGGCGGCGTTCTTTTGGCCGGAGCCCGTCGTTCTTGGGACGAAGGCGGCCGACTTCATGGCGGAGACGACGGCGCTTTTTGGCGTGAGCGAGTCAGGGGCGGCCGTTGGGGACCACGCCAACCGGCTTCCCGTCTACGTGCCCGATGACGGCCGGGACTTGATGACGGTGCGGCGCTCAGGCGCCCACGGCGTCTACCGGCGCTTCTTCTGATCGGCGCCGTTGGCGGCGGCTTCGAGAAGTTGCCGCTTCATTTCCTCAGCGATCGCCTCCGGGGCCGCCGTGCCAGGCGCGCCTTCAATGCGGTAGTCGCCTGAGGCCCAGGCGCCCAGATCGATGAGCTTGCAGCGCTCGCTGCAAAAGGGGCGGAAGGGACTCTTCACGTCGTACTCGTGAAGCTTGCGGCAGGTGGGGCATTTCACCATCATGATTGTTTCGGGTTCCATTGAAAAAGGCGGCTCGAGATCGGGCCGCCTTGGTTGAGGGGGAGAACTTAGCGGTTCTTCTTTTCGAGCGCCATGGCGTAGAACTTGCGGTCGAGCTCGGACACGGCTCGTGTGAGGTCAGCGACTGATCCTGTGTTTTCAATCACGTCGGTCGCTACCTTCAGACGCTCTTCGCGGGAAATCTGCGTCTCGATGATGGCGCGGGCTTCATCTTCGCTCATGTGACGGTCGTAGACGAGGCGGTTCACCTGATCCTCGACAGGCACGTCGATCACGACGATGCGGGCGACGGCTTCCTTCCAGCGGCCGCTTTCCAAGAGAAGCGGAATGCTCAAAATCACGTAGGGCGCGGTGACCTTTTTTAGCTGCTCGTAGATCTCGCGCTTGATCATGGGGTGGAGGATTCCTTCCAATTTGGCGCGCTGGGCGGGATCCGAAAAGATCGTCTCGCGCATCAGCGTGCGCTTCAAGCCATGGGCGCCGATCATGTCGGCTCCGAAGGCGACGGCAATGTCAGGAAGGGCTTTTCCGCCCGGCGCCGTGAGCGCCCGGGAGATTTCGTCAGCGTCGATGACGGGCACGCCGAGCGCGCGGAAGGCGTCCGTTGCGGTCGTCTTGCCGCAGGCGATGCCGCCAGTTAATCCGATGATGAGAGGCATATGCGGCTCCTTCGGTGAGTTTTCTGCATGACCGATTCTAAATCGGTCTCGGCCGCAAAGCCCGCGCGCAGCGCACAAAATAAAAAGGAGACAACTTGCGCTGTCTCCTTTTTTGAAATCCTGGTCGGGGTGAGAGGATTCGAACCTCCGACTCCTACGTCCCGAACGTAGTACTCTACCAGGCTGAGCTACACCCCGAAAGCCTCACAGGCCCGGATCGTTTAGCGATCGCGGTGAACTGCGAAGGACAAGAACTTTAACAGAGATTCTTTAAATTGTCCAGCCGGAAGTGCATTTAATGCATTTTTTCCTCGCTCGACTTCCAAAAGGGCCCGCTCAACGCACTGCTCGATCGCCCCCGAAGCCTTTACGATGCGGCTCACGGCCTCGAAGTCGCCTTCGCACGTGAGGATGGCGTTTTCAATCACGGCGCGGTCTTCCTCGGAGCAGCGCTGCATCGCGTAGATGAGGGGAAGCGTCACCTTTCCTTCCTTGATGTCGGCGCCGAGGTTCTTGCCGATCGCGGCGGCTTCGCCCTGATAGTCGAGAATGTCGTCGGCGATCTGGAAGGCGTTCCCAAGCCGCAGGGCGTATTGGGCGCAGGCGTCTTCGTAAGCCTTGGGGGCGTTTGTGAACGCTGCGGCCATGTGGGCTGCGGCTTCAAAGAGACAGGCGGTCTTTCGCTCGATCACCGCGAAGTACCGCTCCTCCGTCGTTTTCGGGTCGCCTGCGTTGGTGAGCTGCAACACCTCGCCTTCGGACAAGCGGTTGGCGGCGTCCGCCAAGGCCTGCATGACGCCGAGGTTTCCGCGGCGGATCATCATCTGGAAGGAGCGCGTGTAGAGGAAGTCGCCCACGAGCACGGCCTGGTTGTTGTCCCAGCGGCTGTTGGCGGTTTCGCGGCCGCGGCGCATCTTCCCTTTGTCCACAACGTCGTCATGCATGAGGGTGGCGGTGTGCAGAAGCTCGATCACGGCGCCGAAATAGGGGGCGTTGTCCGAGGTGTCGCCCATGGCGCGCGCCATGAGGATCAAGAGGGCCGGGCGCATGCGCTTGCCGCCTGCGCTCGTGATGTAGCGGCCGATCTCCTTTACGCGGGGAATGTCGCTTTCCATTTCGGCGGCGATGATTTTTTCAACGGCGGCCATGTCGGCGGCGACGGGGGCAAGCGCCGCGGCGACGGCTTCCTTCAGTGAGGCGGTCATGATGTTCTGTTCTCTTTTGAGGGTTGTCGGAGCGCCCCGAAGGGAGGACGCTCGCAGGTGACGGGTAATGATAGCCGCAGAAGCGCTCAGTCAACGAGCTTCATCTGCCGCGCTTCGTACACCGCCTCGCCGCGCGAATGCACGTTAAGTTTCTTGTAGAGCTTTTTGACGTGCGTCGTCACCGTGTGCTCGCTGATGGCAAGGATCTCGCCCACGGCGGCAAAGGCGAGGCCCTTTGCCAGAAGCTGCAGGATGTCAAGCTCGCGTCGCGAGAGGATGCCGCTTGCGCGCGCCGCGATGTGCGCTTCGTTGCGGTTGTGAAGCGCCCGCAGCACCGAGCGCGCGATGACGGGGCTCACGGGGGAGCCCCCTGAGAGCATCACCTTGAGCCCGGTGACGACGCTGGGGTTTTCGTCCCCAAAGAGAATGTAGCCGTCCGCGCCCGATTCAATCGCCTGCATTACGGTGTTCTCTTCGTTCACGTCGGTTGCGATGAGAACGTGGGCTTCGGGATTGCGGCGCAGGATTTCGCGGGTGACTTCGGCGCCGCTGCCGTCGGGAAGCCGAACGTTCACGACGGCGAGGTCGATTTTCTCGCGGCTGATGACGGCCGCCGCCTTGCGGCGCGAATCCACGGCCGCGATGAGGTGAAATTCGGCGTCGTGCAGGAGTTCTAAGGTGTGGCGTCGCAGCCGAAAGTCGTCGGGCTCCACCACAAGGACGGTGGGTGCGGCAGGTAGTTCGCTCATGAAGATCTCCCTATTATTTTTATGGGTTTTGTGTTTTCAGAGCAGGCCTTCGAGCGTCTCGGTGTCGGTCGCGAAGGCGCGGATGCCTTGCGATAATTTGGCGTTCACCAAGGGCGACATGACGGTCTGCCAGCGGAAGTCCGCTTCCGTGATGGCGATGGGGGCGGCGGGTTCGAACGTCGAGGCGTCGAGCGTGCGAAGCAGGGGCGTCGTGTCCGCGGCGAGCGCGTCGATGAACTTCGGCGCAATGGTGAGAAGGTCGCACCCCGCAAGCGCTGCGATTTCGCCGGTGTTTCTAAAGCTTGCGCCCATGATCTGGGTTTGGGAGCCGGCGGCCTTCAGGGTGCGGAAGATCTTGGTTACGGACTGCACGCCTGGATCGGCTGTGCCGGCGTTGGCGGCTTCGTCCCACGCTGCGCCCGCTTCCTTTTTCGCCCAGTCGTAGATGCGGCCCACGAAGGGGCTGATGAGGGTGGCTTTGGCTTGCGCCGCCGCCAAAGCTTGCGCGAGGCCGAAAATCAGCGTCATGTTGCAGTGAATGCCTTCTTGTTCGAGCACCCGGGCCGCTTCGCACCCTTCCCAGGTGGCGGCGATCTTGATCAGGATGCGCTCGCGGGAAATGCCGCGGGCTTCATAGAGCGCAATGAGGCGCCGCGCCTTTTCAATCGTCCCTCGCGTGTCAAAGGAGAGGCGGGCGTCCACTTCGGTGCTCACGCGCCCCGGAATGACGTCGAGAATGGCGGCGCCAAAGTCTGTGACGACGCGGTCGATGCGAAGCCGCGGCGATTCGTCAACGCGGCGGGCCGCCTCAAGGATGGCGCGGCCGCGTTCGGTTTGCGCCGCCTTCAAAATGAGAGAAGGGTTCGTGGTGGCTTCCGCGGGCTTCACGCGGGCGATTTCATCGATGTCGCCCGTGTCGGCGACGACCGTGGTCCACTGCTTGAGGGCTTCAAGCCGGCTGATGGAATTCATAGGCCTCTATAAAAGGTTGTTTTCAGGGAGCCGCAAGCATACCTTGATTGCGGGATGCACCTTTGAGCCATCGCGATTTTTTTAGGGCTTTTGGCTGATGATTGGGGACAAGTGGGGGCGAGGGGGAGACAAAACGCAGTCGGACTACGAGGGATGCCTTAGGGCGCGAAAAACCCAAAGGGGAGAAGGCGCCTGCGGCTATAATTCATTGCTTTTGCACCGGTTTGCGCCGCCGTCATCGAACGGGACGGGAAACCGGAGGCGGCAGTTGGGCGCCAAGGCCTCAGCCGGCCGCTTACAGCTCCGACAAATTCTGGGAGAAAATTTTGAACTCCATTCAAACCGATATGCGACCTCAAGCAGCTTTGGCGCTTGCCGACGGAACCGTCTACATCGGGCGCAGCCTGGGGGCTGCCGGTTCCGTGACGGCAGAGGTCGTGTTCAACACCTCGATGACGGGGTATCAGGAAATCCTCACGGACCCGAGCTACACGGGTCAGATCGTGACGCTCACGTATCCTCACATCGGCAACGTCGGCGTCAATCCTCAGGACGAAGAAGGCCGCGGCGTGGCGGCTGCGGGTCTTGTGATCCGCTGCGCTTCGCCCGTGGTGAGCAATTTCCGCGCCACCGAAAGTCTCTCGGACTACCTCGTGAAGGCGGGGACGGTCGCGATTTCCGACATCGACACCCGCGCGCTCGTGCGTCGTCTGCGCACGAACGGCGCTCAGGCGGGCACGATCGTGGCCGCGAAGGAAGGCAAGCTCACCGAGGCTGAGATTGAAGCGGCGAAGGCTGCCGCCAAGGCCTGGGGCTCCATGGTGGGCCGCGATCTCGCAAGCGTTGTCACGACGAAGGCTCCGTATGAATGGACGGAAGCCCAGTGGCGGTTAAAGGGCGAAGACGGGCGTCCGGACTTCGCAAAGCCCGAAAGCTTCAAGTACAAGGTCGTTGCCTACGACTTCGGCATCAAGCGCAACATCCTTCGCATGATGGCCGAACGCGGCATCGCGGTGACGGTGGTTCCCGCAAAGACTCCGGTGGAAGAGGTGCTGGCGATGAATCCCGACGGCGTGTTCCTCTCGAACGGCCCCGGCGACCCCGAGCCCTGCTACTACGCAATCGAAGCGGCCAAGGTGTGTCTCGAAAAGAAGATCCCCTTGTTCGGCATCTGCCTGGGGCACCAGATCATGGGCCTTGCGGCGGGCGCGAAGACCGTGAAGATGAAGTTCGGCCACCACGGCGGCAATCACCCGGTGGTGGACCGCAAGACGCACCGCGTCTACATCACGAGCCAGAACCATGGCTTTGCGGTGGATGAGAAGTCGCTCCCCGAAAACGTTGAAGCGAACTTTGCCAGCCTCTTTGACGGGTCGCTTCAGGGCATGAAGTTTGTGGACGCCCCGGCGATGAGCTTCCAGGGCCACCCCGAGGCGAGCCCCGGCCCGCACGACATTGCGCCCTTGTTTGACCGCTTCGTGGAACTCATGCGGGGGAACCGCTGATGAAGTCGATGGAGGATGTGGTCCTCGCCGACCTCACGGAGGCGCATGAGGCGCTCTCGGCCCTCATCGCTGACCGGGCGATGGTGGCGAAGATTGCTGAAGCCGGCCGCCTCATCGCTCAGAGCCAGAAGGCGGGCGGGACGGTCATGAGCTGCGGCAACGGCGGCAGCCTCTGCGACGCCATGCACTTTGCGGAAGAAATGACGGGACGCTTTCGCGAGAACCGCCGCGCCTACCGCGCGCAGGCGATTTCCGACGCGGCCCACATGGCCTGCGTCGCCAACGACTACGGCTACGAAGACGTCTTCTCCCGCTGGGTGGAAGGCGCGGGCCGCGCGGGCGACGTGCTTCTCGCGATCACGACCTCGGGGACGAGCAAGAACGTCGTGAAGGCCGCGAAGGCCGCTCGCGAAAAGGGCGTCAAAGTGGTCGCCCTCACGGGCCGCCCTGGCACGCCGATTACGGAACTCGCCGACGTTGCCATCGTCACCCCCGCCGGCCGCTGGGCCGATCGCGTGCAGGAGTTGCACATCAAGGTGATCCACATTCTCATCGAACTCGTTGAGCGCGAACTCGATCCGCAGAACTATTTGAACGACTGAATACCATGCCCAAACGTACAGACATCAAATCCGTCATGATTCTCGGCGCCGGCCCGATCGTTATCGGCCAGGCCTGCGAATTTGACTATTCCGGCGCGCAGGCCTGCAAGGCGCTGCGCGAAGAGGGGTACCGCGTCATTCTGGTGAATTCCAATCCGGCCACGATCATGACCGACCCGGACACCGCTGACGCCACCTACATCGAGCCCTTGGACACCCGCGTTCTCGAACGCATCATCGCTCGAGAAAAGCCCGACGCCATTCTGCCCACGATGGGCGGCCAGACGGCCCTGAACCTTGCGATGGCCTTGGACAAGGAAGGCATCCTCAAAAAGTATGACGTGGAATTGATCGGTGCTTCGCCCGAAGCGATCGACAAGGCCGAGGATCGCCAGCGCTTCAAGGAGGCGATGAACCGCATCGGCCTTGAAAGCGCCCGCTCCGGCATCGCCTACAACATGTCCGAAGCCATGGCCGTTCAGGCGCAGGTGGGATTCCCCGCCGTGATCCGTCCGTCCTTCACCTTGGGCGGCTCGGGCGGCGGCATCGCCTACAACATGCAGGAATTCGTGGAGATCTGCGAACGCGGTCTCGCGCTTTCTCCCACGCACGAGCTTCTTATTGAAGAGTCGCTTCTTGGGTGGAAGGAGTACGAGATGGAAGTCGTCCGCGACAAGGCGGACAACTGCATCATCATCTGCTCCATCGAAAACTTCGACCCCATGGGCATTCACACGGGCGACTCCATCACGGTGGCGCCGGCGCAGACCCTGACGGACCGCGAGTACCAGATCATGCGTGATGCGTCGATCGCCGTGCTGCGCGAGATCGGCGTTGATACGGGCGGCTCCAACGTGCAGTTCGCGGTGAATCCGAAGAACGGCCGCTTGATCGTGATCGAAATGAATCCGCGCGTGTCCCGCTCCTCGGCCCTGGCCTCGAAGGCGACGGGCTTCCCGATCGCCAAGATCGCCGCCAAGCTCGCGGTGGGCTATACGCTCGACGAATTGAAGAACGACATCACCGGGGGCGCCACGCCTGCGTCGTTCGAACCCACGATCGACTACGTCGTCACCAAGGTGCCGCGCTTTGCGTTTGAGAAGTTCCCGCAGGCTGACGATCGTTTGACGACGCAGATGAAGTCCGTGGGCGAAGTGATGGCGATCGGCTCCTCCTTCCAGGAATCCCTGCAGAAGGCGCTGCGCGGGCTTGAAACCGGCAAGGACGGCTTGACGCCCTTGTCGGACGACCGAGAAGAGATCGTGCACGAAATCAGCGAAGCGGGTCCCGAGCGCATCTTCTACGTCGCTGACGCCATGCGCCTTGGCATGACCGTGGAGCAGATCCACGAAATGACTTCGATTGATCCGTGGTTCCTCACGCAGATGAAGGAGTTGATCGACATCGAAGGCCGCCTTGCGCAGACGAAGCTCGCCGACCTCGACCATGACGACCTTCTTTACCTGAAGAAGAAGGGCTTTTCCGATAAGCGCATCGCCAAGCTCACGGGCGCTCAGGAGGGCGATGTTCGCGCGAAGCGCCACGAGCTCAACATTCGTCCCGTCTACAAGCGCGTGGATACCTGCGCGGCGGAATTTGAGACGAAGACCGCCTACCTCTATTCGACCTATCAGGACGAAAACGAGGCGCAGCCCACTGACAAGAAGAAGATCGTCGTCTTGGGCGGCGGCCCCAACCGCATCGGCCAGGGCATCGAATTTGACTACTGCTGCGTGCATGCGGCGATGGCCCTTCGGGAAGACGGCTATGAAACCATCATGGTGAACTGCAACCCCGAAACGGTTTCCACGGACTACGACACCTCCGACCGCCTCTATTTTGAGCCGGTGACCTTGGAAGACGTCCTTGAAATCTGCCACATGGAAAAGCCCGCGGGCGTCATCGTGCAGTACGGCGGCCAGACTCCCTTGAAGATCTGCCGCGCCTTGGAAAAGGAAGGCGTGCCCATCATCGGCACCTCTACGGACGCCATTGACTGCGCCGAGGACCGCGAGCGCTTCAAGGAGCTCATCACGAAGCTGGGGCTTCATCAGCCGCCCAACCGCACGGCCCACACCGAAGAAGCGGCGCTGCGCCTTGCCGAAGAAATTGGCTACCCCATCGTCGTTCGTCCGAGCTACGTGCTGGGCGGCCGCGCGATGGACATCGTGCACAACGGGCGCGAGCTGATGCGCTACATGCACGAAGCCATCGTGGTGAGCGAAGAAAGTCCGGTGCTGCTGGACCACTTCCTGGACGACGCTGTCGAAATGGACGTCGATGCTGTGTCCGACGGCAAGGAAGTGAAGATCGCGGGCCTCATGCAGCACGTGGAAGCCGCGGGCGTGCATTCGGGCGACTCCGCTTGCTCGCTCCCCCCGTACAGCCTCCGAGAAGACATTTTGGACGAAGTGCGCCGCCAGACCGTCTTGATGGCGAAGGCTCTGGGCGTCGTGGGTCTCATGAACGTGCAGTTTGCGGTGAAGAATGCCGTGACCGAGCACCCGATCGTCTACGTGCTGGAAGTGAACCCGCGCGCCTCGCGCACCGTGCCCTTCGTGTCGAAGGCAACCGGCGTGCAGCTCGCGAAGGTCGCCGCTCGTTGCATGGTGGGCGAATCGATCGAGAAGCAGGGCGTCAAGGTTGAGGTGAAGCCGGACCACATCAGCGTGAAGGAAGCGGTGTTCCCGTTTGCGAAGTTCCTGGGCGTGGACCCGGTTCTGGGACCGGAAATGCGCTCCACGGGCGAAGTGATGGGCGTGGGCCGCACCTTCGGCGAAGCGCTCTTTAAGAGCCAGCTGGGCGCAGGCAACACGCTGCCTCCGGCGGGCTCCACCGTATTCCTCTCCGTGCGCGACGAAGACAAGCCGCGCGCCATCGTGGTCGCGGCCGAGCTCGCCGACGCGGGCTACAAGCTCGTGGCGACGAAGGGCACCGCGGAAGCCTTGGCAAAGGCGGGCATCGGCTGCAAGAGCGTGAACAAGGTGAGCGACGGCCGTCCGAACGTTCTGGACAAGATCAAGAACCGCGAAATTCAGCTCGTCATCACGACGAGCAACGAGTCTCGCGGCGAGATCAGCGACGCGCGCGCCATCCGCATGGCGGCGCTCGCGAACCGCGTCACCTACTTCACGACGATCGCCGGCGGCCGCGCGGCGGTGGAGGGCATCAAGCACCTTGCGGACGCCCAGGTCTACTCGCTGCAGGAAATGCATAAGGCGGCGCAATAGCGTTAGAATGCCGCCCTTTGAATTTTGACCCTCATTGGTGAAAAACATGGATAAACGGATTCCGATCACGGTTCAGGGCGCCGAAAAGCTTCGCGCTGAACTTGACGAACTCAAGCGCGTGAAGCGCCCGGCGGTCGTGGCTGCCATTGCCGAAGCGCGCGAAAAGGGCGACTTGTCGGAAAATGCCGAATACGATGCCGCCAAGGAAATGCAGGGGCATATCGAAGGGCGCATCGCCGAACTCGAAGGCAAGTTGCCGATGCTTCAGATCATTGATCCGAAGAGCCTGCAGGCGGGCGACCGCATTGTCTTCGGGGCGACCGTTGAGCTTGAAGACGAGGACTCGGGCGACGTTCGCACCTACCAGATCGTGGGTGACGACGAAGCCGACATCAAGGCGAGCAAGATCTCGATTTCGAGTCCGCTTGCGCGCAGCCTCATTGGCAAGTTCGAAGGCGACGAAGTGACGTGCCCGGCCCCGAAGGGCCTCATTCACTACGCCATTGTGTCGGTGAAGTACCTCTGATACCTGTCAAGGTGCAGTACAAACGGGTCCGCTCGGCTTTGGGTCGCGCGGGCCTTTTTTCTTGCCCGCTAGAATAGCCTGTCATCGTCTTGTCACAGACCGACGGTCGGACTGTCACAGTCGGCGGGCACGATGACGGGCGAGTTCAATTTCGGAGACAGGCTTATGACGGAAACGGTGCTGGTCGTGGAAGACGAGCCGGCGATTCGCGAGCTGATCGGCTTTGCGTGCGAGACGGCGGGCTACAAGGTGTTTCGCGCGGGCTCGGTGAAGGAGGCTCGTGAAGCGATGGCTGCCGATGCGGTGGACCTCATCCTCTTGGACTGGATGCTGCCGGATCTTTCGGGGCTCGCGTGGCTGGAGATGCTTAAGCGCGACGAGCGCACCGCGGGCGTTCCCGTCATCATGCTGACGGCGCGCGGCACGGAAAGCGACAAGGTGGCGGGGCTCGAGGCAGGGGCCGACGACTACATCGTGAAGCCCTTTTCGCCCCGGGAGCTCATCGCTCGCATGCGAGCGGTGCTGCGGCGAGGCGCGGCGGAAGCCGAAAAGAACATTGTCTGCGGGCCGCTCACGATGAACGAGGCGCGCTTCACGGCAAAGGTGAACGACGTCGAGGTGAAGTTAGGCGTCATCGAATTCAAGATGCTTTACGTTTTGGCGAGCAACCCTGGCCGCGTCTACTCCCGCTCGCAGCTTTTGGAGCGCGTGTGGGCGGACGCCGCGGGCTTTGACGAGCGCACGGTGGACGTGCACGTCCTGCGGCTTAGAAAGCAGCTGGCGAAGACCGCGGCCGCCGACATCATCGACACGGTGCGGGGCCTGGGCTACCGCGCGCACGCGTAAGCCGCCATGGCGCCCACAAGACTTCAGGTGATGGGGCCGGTGATCTTCCGCCTCATCCTCATCGTGGTGGCGGGGTTCGCTGTCGCGGGGCTCACCAACCCTTACTGGGGCATGGGGCTGGTGATCGCGGGGTTCTTCCTTGAGATCCTCGTGCACCTTAACTACATCGCGCGGCTTGCCGGGTGGCTCGATGAGGCGACCGAGGTGACGAAGGCGGACGCGGCGGAGGTGCCGTCGGCGGCGATGGGGCTTTGGGCGGACATCTTTGCGCGGGTGTACCGAAGCCGCAAGGCCTTTGACAAGAACGTGCGACGGCTCGAAACCCGCGAAGCGCGCTACCGCAAGACGCTTGGGGCCTTGCCCGAGAGTATTCTCTTGACGAAAAAGGACTGGATTCTCTCCTGGTGCAACGCCAACGCCGAGGCGCTTTTTTCGATCAGCAGCGAAAACGACGTGGGGCGCCATGTGATGGCGCTCGTGACCGATCCCGAAATCACCGCCTACCTGAAGGCGGGGCAGTTTGACGCCCCCTTGAATTGGACGCGGCGCGCCGACGGCCGCACCTACGAAATCCGCGTGGTGATTGCCGACCGCAAGAATTCCCTTCTCATCGCCCGCGACGTCACCGAGCAATTGAAGGTGGATGCCATGCGCCGCGACTTTGTGGCCAATGTCTCGCACGAATTGAGAACGCCCTTGACGGTGCTCACGGGCTTTTTGGACATGGCGGTGGCGGGCGTCACGGGGAAGGTGGAATTGGCGCCTCAGCACTTGGAATTGATGCGCGATCAGGCGCAGCGCATGAAGCGCATCATCGACGACCTGCTCACCTTGTCCAAGCTTGAAATCGGCAGCGACGAGAAGCAATCCGAAGTCATTGCCTTGGACAAGCTCGTGAGCATGATCACGGCGGAAATGCAGGTGGTGGCGGCCGGACGCTACACGGTGGACTGCACTGTGGCGGCGGTAGCGATTGAAGGGTACGCGGACGAAATTCGCAGCGCTGTCGTGAACCTCATGACGAACGCCTTGCGCTACACGCCCGAAGGCGGGCATGTGCACGCCGAATGCCGGACGCCGGCCGCCGGGGGCGCCGAGGTGTCGGTGACCGACAACGGCATCGGCATCGCGCAAAAGGACATCCCGCGCTTGACGGAGCGCTTTTATCGCGTGGACAAGTCGCGCTCGCGCGACACGGGCGGTACGGGGCTGGGGCTGGCGATTGTGAAGCACGTCATGATTCGTCACGACGCGCAGTTGAGAATCGAAAGCGAGCTGGGAAAGGGCTCCACCTTCACGCTCGTTTTCCCGCCCGAGCGCGTGCGCGCGGAGGAGACGGCGAAGGCGGAGCCGGTGGCTGAATCCGGGGGCTAGCGCCGGCGATCCAGCCGCAGAAACTTCACCGCGGGACGGTCGCCTTCGGCCGGAAGCGCCGAAAGTAGCGTCGTCTCCCAGTCGGCTTCGTTTAGATTAGGAAACGTCGTGTCGCCCGCGGGCGATGCGGCGATTTCCGTGATCCAGAGGCGGTCAGCCAGGGGCAACGCCTGACGATAGATTTCGCCCCCGCCGATGATGATCTGGCGATCGCTTGCCTTGGCGGCTTCGAGCGCCGCCGCCAGGTCCGAGACCACGGTGCAGCCCGGGGCGGCGTAGTCTGACTGCCGGGTGATCACGATGTTGAGCCGCTTGGGAAGCGGCCGGCCGATCGATTCAAACGTCTTTCGTCCCATGATGACGGCGGCGCCCGTCGTCACGCTGCGAAAGTGCTTCAGGTCTTCGGGGATGTGCCAGGGCATGCCGCCTGCGTTGCCGATCACGCCGTTTTGGGCGTGAGCCACGATCATTTCCAGCATCGCTCGCTCCTACACCGCAATCGGGGCCTTGATGTGGGGCCACGGGTTGTAGTCGACGATCTCGAAGTCGTCGTACTGGTAGTCGAAGAGGGAGGCGGGGCGTCGCTTGATGAGAAGCTTCGGGTAGGGACGAGGCTCGCGCGAGAGCTGCTCCTTCGTCTGCTCGAAGTGGTTGTTGTAGATGTGGCAGTCGCCTCCCGTCCAGATGAAGTCGCCGGGCTCCAAGTCGCACTGCTGCGCCATCATGTGGGTGAGAAGGGCGTAGCTCGCGATGTTGAAGGGGACCCCCAGGAAGATGTCGCAGCTTCGCTGGTAGAGCTGGCAGGAGAGCTTGCCGTCGGCGACGTAGAACTGGAAGAGGCAGTGGCAGGGTGGCAGGGCCATCTTGTCCACGTCTGCGACATTCCAGGAGCAGACGATGATGCGCCGGCTGTCGGGATTCGTCTTGATGAGCTTCACGGCCTCGCTGATCTGGTCGATGTGGCGGCCGTCGGGCGCGGGCCAGCTTCGCCACTGCACGCCGTAGACGGGGCCGAGGTCCCCGTTTTCATCCGCCCATTCGTCCCAGATCGAGACTTTGTTGTCATGCAGATAGCCGATGTTGCTTGAGCCCGAAAGAAACCACAGGAGCTCGTGCACGATGGAGCGGATGTGCAGCTTCTTCGTGGTGACGAGGGGAAACCCCTCGCTCAGGTCAAATCGCATCTGATAGCCGAAGACGGAGCGGGTGCCGACGCCCGTGCGATCCGTCTTCTGATGGCCGTTTTCGAAAACGTGCCTCAGCAGCGTCTCGTATTGGTCGAACATCGGAAGTCCTCGAAGGTTGGAAAGGGATCCGCGCATTGTAGCGGCCCAAGAAAAAGCCCCGCGAGAAAATCCGGCGGGGCTTTGAACGTGGCCGGTTCTGAACTCAAGGCACGTATTGACAGAGAACATTCAAGTGGTAGAACACGGGCGCCGCGAAGGTGAGGGGCGCGAGGCGCTCGAGAATCCCGCGGCCGATGTAGAGCTCGCCGTCGTAGTTGCGGGCGCCCAGACTCACCTTCACCGAGTTGATGACGATGTCGCCCATGATGCAGGCCAGAACGATCGCCAGGGAAAAGAGCGACGCCTGCCAGAGCCTAAAGGGCGTGAGCCAGAAGAGGGCCGTCCCTACCGCAAGGCCCAGCACGCCGCCCACGAGGTAGCCCTTTGTTGTCTTGTTGGGGCTCATGGGGAGGGGGGTGCCTCCGAGGGCGGAGCTCGCGATCACCGCGAAGAGGTCCGTGCAGAAGACCGTGATGAGGAAGTAGAGAAGGACGAGAAGCCCCGTCGAGTTGTAGCCCTCAAGATTCAAGTTCGCCAGAGCCGGCGCGTGGCTCACGCAGAAGACGCAGATCATGACGCCCCACTGCACCTTCGCCACGCGCTCCAGATACCGATCCGTGTCGTGCGCGAGGGCCGCCACCACGGGGAGAACGAGAAAGAGATAGACCGGAATGAAGACCGTGTACACCGCCTGCAGGTCAAAGTAGACCAGAACGTACTGGATCGGGATCGCGAGATAGAAGGCGATGACGAGCACCCAGTGGTCCGTGTGCTTGATGGGGGTGAGCGCGATGAATTCCCTTAATAGGAAGAAGGAAAAGATCGCAAAGAGGATGTTCAAGGTCGCCGGCCCGAACCACCAGGCGACGGCGTAGGTGACGATGAGCCACCAGCCCACGCGGGTGCGGCTGTTGACGATCGCAAGGCGCTGCACCGCTTCGGGCGTCTTGGCGCGTCCTTCGGCCCAGAGGCCGTAGACGGTGCCCGCGGCCATCAGCACGATGAGCGAAGCGAGAATGATGAGGTACCCCATGTTGAGGCTTAAGCCAAGTCGCATCATGATAGAGAAGCCATGTCCACAACGGCCTGTCGGGCCTTGTTCAAGAATTCTTCCTTGCCGTCCTCGGGCGAATGCTCGAGGGGGGCGCCGAAGCGGATGGTGCAGATCGTGGGCACCGGGATGAGAACGCCCTTGGGCATGGCGCGGTAGAGATTCTCGATGTAGACCGGAATGAGCTCCACCTGCGGGAAGTCGCGCATCAGGCGCCAGATGCCGCTTTTGAAGTCGCTCGGGATGGGCTGCGGCCGCCGGGTGCCCTCAGGGAAGATGATGAGGGATTCGCCCGCCGTCAGAGCCGCTCGCAAGGGGGCGAGGGGATCCGTGCGGTGTTCGCCCTTGCGGTCGATCAAGACGACGTTCAATTCCTTGGCGATGCGCTTTCTCGCGAGCCCGTGGCTCCAGTAGTCTTTGGCGGCCACGGGGCGCGTCGTTTCACGCAGCACGCGCGGCAGCGACGCCCAGATCGCGATCGTGTCGAGGTGGCTCGAATGATTGGCAAAGTAAATGCGCTGCTTGTGGCTCGGGCGGCAGCCGATCCACTGCGGATAGGCGCCTACGAGAAGCCGCGTGAGCCACACGATCGGCGTCATCAGTTGATAGCGAAACAATCAGGATACCTCGTGTACTGGGTTGACCGTGGTGGATTTTAGAGAAGCCAGCGCGCGGGTGCGCGACGCTCAAGGGGCATTTTTGTCGTCCTTCTTTTGCTCCGCGCTCTTTTTCGCAAAGACCGGATTGTCAAAGGGGCCCTTCACGGTGTATTCGGTGGAAAAGAGGCGCGCCAAAGGCTCTCGCATCAGCATCTGGGCGATGAAGGTGCTCACGCCCACGATGGGGTTCACGATCGCAACCGCAAGCGACGCCCCCGCGGCGTTGATGTCGGGAAGAACCACGACGCGACTGTCCAAGGTTTCCGTGTTGAAGTCAGCGGACCCCGAAAGGAGCACCGAGGCGTGCGGTCCGATGACGCGGCCGTTGTCCGTGGAGAGGACGCCGTGTTCGAGCTTGCTGTCCACCTGCAGGGTGTCAAAGGCAAAGCCCCCGCGCGTGAGGTCGCTGAAGTCCAAGGTGAGGCGCTTTACGAGGGACTGCATGGAAAGCAGCGACAGCACGGCGCCTCCGACGCCCGTGTCCACCTGCTTCAACGCTCCGTTCTTCATTTCGGTGTGGATCGTGCCGTTGAGGGAGGAAACGACGGGCGACCAGGGCGAGCCCTCCCAGAAAAGTTCCGCAGCGGCAGTGCCGTTGCCGTCCGCGAGAGCCTGGGGTTTTCCGAGTTCAGCCAGAAGTCGCCCCGCGTTGTCCATTTGGAGCGCGGCGGAGAGGTGCGTCTTGTGACGGCCGTTTTCTTCCTGCCAGTCGCCCGTGCCCGTCAGGGTGCCGCCTGGGTTCTTGATGGTGAGTGCCTCAATTGACCACCGGCGGCCGAGGTCTGTTGCGCGGTTGGCGGCGGAAAGCTCGGTGGCGCCAAAGTGCATTTTGCCGAAGCGAAAGTCCTCTGCCTTGAGGTAGACGGAGGGGAGGAGCCCCTCGGGCGGATGGGCGAGCGCTGATTTCAAGGTGTCCGAACTGCGTTCGGGAAGGTCGAGCTTCGTGAGAAGCGCGCGGATGGCGCCTTGTCCTGCGGTGTTCCAAGTGACCGTGCCGTCCACGGCGTCGCCCGTGAGGCGGATGCGCCAGGCGTCAGGTCCCGTCATTTCGGCGCGCGCCCGAAGCTTTTTGAGGTCCATCCCGGAGGCGGTGAGGTTTTCCGTGTCGAGCGTCACGCGCTCCAAGGTGGCGGAAGCTCCGGTCTCGGTGCCCGAAGAGGACGCCTTGGCGACGTCAATCAAGCGCGCCACGATCGGATGCCAGGGATCGGCGACGAGGTGCGGTCCGGCGATTTCGAGCGCAAAGCCGGAGCGCGGCAGGTCCGTGTGCTTGCCGACGGCAAAGCTGCCCAAGGCGGAGCGTTTCGACCCTTCGGCCGGAAGTTCAATCACGCTGTCAAACTTCGTGCGCCCCACGTTGAGGGTGAGGCGGTGCCCCGCGCCGCCGCGTCCGCTGATGGGGGTCAAGGCAAAGGCGGCGGGCCAGCGCTCGGCCGCTTTCTTCGTTAGGGGCGCCGGAAGGTCGCTCGCAACCCCTTCAAGGTTTGACTGCACGGTGACTGAGACGCCGCGCCCCGGCGTGATGTTCACCGTGCCCACGAAGGCGGTGTCGCCTGAGAAGTGGGTGAGCGCTTCCTTTAAAAGCGCGACATTCGCAAAATAGGGAATGTTTTCCGGCGCGGCGCGCCCTGAGAGCGTGAAGGAGAGCGTGCCGTCGCGCGTCGTGGCGAGGTTGGCGCTCACATCGCGGCCCCAGGCTTTTGCGGTGACGCGCTTGGCGTCCGCGCCTTTTTCCGAAAAGTTCACCGTGCCCCAGACGTCGGTCAAGGGGGGCACGGGGTAGGCCATGGCGACGGCGTTCTCTGAAAGCGTGACGCTCCCCGCGACCTTCGTGTCTCGGGCGTGGAGAAGCGGAATTTCGAGGTGAAGCTTGAGGCCTGCCGCGCCTTTTGCCGTCGTGCCGTCAAAGGCGTTTTGCACGTAGCCGCGGACGGGGCTTGCGGCCACGTAGTCAAACATCCGCTGCAGGTCGTCCTGCGCCCAGCCGTCCACGGTGAGCGTTACGTCGGGCGAGCTCAGTTCAGCAATGACGGCGCGGGCCGAAGTGATCGCAACGCCCCGCGTGCGAGCGGCGTCCGCTTCCACCGTCATGCCGGCGCCTTCAAACGTGATGCGGCCGCGGATGTTGTCCAGAATCGGCCATTCGCCCGGGACGAAGCCTCCGCGGCGCTTGCGGCGGTAGCTCGGGATGTAGTCCACGGCGGCGTCGGCGAGCTTGGCGGTGATGAAAAAACGCCCGTTGTCCTTGGCCTCGCACCACGGAAACTTCATGAAGTCGCCGCGGATTTCAAAGGCGCCCTCCGTGGCGCGGCCGTGCGGCAGCCCCGCTTCGAGCCAGTCGATCACGTCGTTTCCAACGACGTCGGGCATGTAGCGCCAGACGCGATTGGCTTTGGCGTGCAGGATTCTGCCCTTCAAGTCCGCCGTGCCGGCAGGGCCGACGGCCTTCCAGGTGCCGGACACTTCCGCTTCGGCGTCGTGGTTGGCGATGTGCACGTTCTCAAAGGTGACGGTGAGGGGCAAGGTCGAGCCGTCCGGGGCGGTCTTTTCCCCGGTCCAGTGAATGACGCCTGTGAGACGGTCGGCTTCAATCGTCGGGTGGCGGAAAATTCCTTCGGCGGTGAAGCGGGCGCCGGGGCTGTCAATGGTCACCGTGCCTTCATTTTTGGTGAAGACGGCGCGGCCGGTGAGGTTCGCAAAGCCAAAGCCCACGGCGGAGGGATCGTGGCGTTTTTCTCGGGGCGAGAGCCCCGTGGCGACCGTGAGCTTTTCAAAGTCAGTCGCCACCGACCAGTCTTCGGGCGACGCCATGGAGCCCGTCCATCCGATCGAGGTCTTCGTGAGCCGCCCCTGCGGCTTGTGCTTTACGACGAGGTCAGCGACGGGACGGGGCACCGGCGCCTGCGGAATCATTTGCAGAAGCGGCTCCAGATCGAGCGCCGAGACTGTGATGGACACGTGTTCGGTGTCCGAGCCTTCGGCGTTGAGCTTGATGTCGGAATCGACATTGACGGGGCCGAAGTGTTCGCCGAAGTGGTTGTTGTAGGAAAGTCCCTGCGCCGCGAGGTGCAGCGTTTCGCCGTATTTCATCGAAAAGCGCGTTTCGACGTGATTCATCTCAAGCGGCGAAAGATTCTTCGCAAACTGCACCGCGGCTTCCGCAAGGCCCACGTCTGCCGTGACGGACGTGATGCGGCCGTTGTCAAAGGACGCCCAGACTTCCGCGTGCCCGCGGCCTTTTTTCAGGAACTGTCCCGCGGCGGTGCCGTCCAAGAGGTCCGCAAAGTCAAAGTGCGTGAGGCAGGCGTAGGCGTCGCCAGACCACGTGCGCCAGTCGGACGACGGTTCAAAAAGCGACGTCGCAAAGCGCGCTCGAATGTCAATGGGATTTTCCGTGTCCGAGTTCTGCACGGCTTGCAGGCCGAACTTCCAGTCCGTGAGCCCCTTTTCAAAGACGGCGGTCACGTCGGAGAAGACGACTTCTTCCGGCGTGTCGTACGTGAGGTCGATGAGGCGAACGCGGGTCTTTTCGACTTCCAGCAGTCCCTGATGCAAAAGCCATTCGATCACCGGATTGCCGCGTGCGTCGTCCGCTGGGGCGCTGTGAGCGGAAGAGATCGTGACGCCGCCCACTTCCCAGGTGTTTTCCTTCGTGAGTCGAACGGCAAGGTCCGCGTCAGAAATCGTGAGGCGGCGAAAGGCGGGGGTGCCCAGAAAGCTGCGCCAGTAAAAGGAGGCGCAAAGGCGTCCCACCTGCAGCACCTCCGGGGTCGCGTGCCGTTCGTCGGCTTTCGCGAGCTTCACGCCGGTGAGCTCAAGCCGCGGCCAGAAAGACTCCCAGCTCGGACGGATGGCGTCAATCGTGACTTGAGCCGACGTTGCTTTGGAAAGATAGGCGGCGATGTCGTCCTTGAAGCGGTCCACCTGCGGCAGCAGGTACCAGCGCGTGAAAAGAATGAGAGCGCCGAAGACAAAGTAGAAGATCGTGAGGCTCCAGAAGCCGGCGATGACATACGGCCTCACCCGCGGATGCCGCAGGAAGGCGCGCAGGCGCAGCGGCAGAATGTGTGAGCCAGCAGCCATGATCGTCGTGAGAACCGAAAGGGGGAGCCTTAAAATAAGAAGAATTGCGTCCGAGCGGGGGATGTCCCCGCCGTTTCGTCACTCTAGCACAGGGGGCCGTGAACGCTCGCGTGGAAAATTGTGACAAAGCCGCAAAAAAAGGGCGCACTGCGGAAGTTAGAGAGGTCGTGATGTCGCGGTTGAATCTGGAACAGGTCCCCAACTACTCTTTTTACATCAAGCGTTCGCTGCAGGCGATGGACTATTCGGCGGATGATGCCGTGCGGCTCGCGAGGCTCACGGGGCTCGCGGCCGAGCCCTTCACGCGGGAGCGAATGAAGGCGGTTCTGGACCCCGTGACGGAGCCTGAGGCGCTTGCGACGGCGATGCGAAAGCTGCGGCGCGACGTCATGATATCCACCGCGGCCCGCGACATGGCGGGCGTCGGAGGCTTTGAGGAAGTGGTGGGCGTCATGACGGCGCTCGCGGAAGAAACGGTCTCGGCGGCGGTTCGCGTGCATTCCCGCGATCTCGCGCGCCGCTACGGCGTTCCGATGAGCGTCGAAGGCGTGCCGCAGGATCTTCTCGTGGTCGGCATGGGAAAGCTCGGCGGCGCGGAACTTAACGTGAGTTCCGACATTGACCTCATTTTTGTCTACGACGAGGCAGGTGACACGAAGGCAACGGCGGAGTTCCCTGACGCCCGGCGTTCTGTCAGCAACCATGAATTCTTTGAGCGCCTCGCGCGCCGCGTCATACCGGCTTTAAACGACGTGGACGGCGTGGGGTTCGTGTTTCGCGTGGACATGCGCCTGAGGCCCTTCGGGGATTCGGGCCCCATCGTGGTGTCGCGAGACATGCTCGAGGAGTACCTCTACACCGAGGGGCGCGATTGGGAGCGCTTTGCGTGGCTGAAGGGGCGCGTTGTGAACGAGCCCGTCTTCATGACGGACGAGGCTTTTGCCGCGGCTCGATCGGGGCTTTATGACTTGGTGCGGCCCTTTGTGTTCCGCAAGTACGTGGACTTTTCGGCGATCAGCTCCTTGACAAGGCTTCACGAAATGATCCGCGCCGAGACGACGCGGCGCGAGGCGGGGAAAGACCGCGGCCGCAATGTGAAGCTGGGGCGAGGCGGCATTCGTGAAATTGAATTCATCACGCAGACCTTCCAGATCATCCGCGGCGGCCGGGAGCCGGAATTGCAGGGAAAGAGCACTCTTTCGATGCTCGCCAAGCTCGCTGACCATGGCGCCATCAAACGGGAGACGGCGGTGCAGCTTTCGGCGGACTACGTGTTTCTGCGCAACTTGGAGCACGCGCTTCAGTACGTGGACGACAAGCAGACGCAGGTGTTGTCTGATGCGCCGGACGTGCACGAGCAGATTGCGGCCATGCTCGGAATGGAAGGCCATGAACTCGAGGTGCGTCTGGCGGCCGTGAACGACTTTACGGCGTCGGTCTTTGACGGGATCTTTCACATTGAAGTGGGACGCGGCACGCGAAGCGGCTGGCCTGCGGGATGGGAGGCGCCCGGCGAGTCCGCGGACGCCGCAACGCAAGACAAGCTCCAGGCGCTGGGCTACGAGGATGTCGCCGGTCTCTCGCGGCACATGCACAAATTGATGGAGTCCCGCCGCATGGCGCAGCGCAGTGCCAAGGAACGCGAGCAGTTCGCGGACTTCATGGCCTCCGTCGCCGAAAAGGCGCCCGAATGGGCGGCGGCCCGGACGGCCAAGGTGGCGCAGGACGAGGTGTTTTCGCGCTACTTGAATTTATTGGAAGTGGTGCTCGGCCGCCCCACCTACATCGCCCTGTTGAATCAGTATCCCAACGCCGCGGCGGCGGTGGGGCGCTTGGTTGCCACAAGCCGCTGGGCGGCGGACTATTTGACGGCGCATCCGCTCCTTTTGGACGAATTGGTGGACGGCCGCGAGCAGCCCATTGACAACTACACGTCCGTGGACTGGACCGCGTGGAGCGAGGGCTTGCGAAGCCAGCTCCTTGCCGCAGGAGACGATCGCGAGCAGCAGATGAACCTCTTGCGTGACGCGCACCACGGGGCGCTTTTTCACTTGCTTTTGGCGGACCTCGCCGGCCGCTTGACGGTGGAGCGCCTCGCGGACCATTTGTCGGCGCTGGCGGACGCGGTGATCGAGCTCGTGATCGAGTTCTCTTGGAATTCGGTTGCAACGCGTCACTGCGACGTGCCGAAGTTTGCGGTCATCGCCTACGGGAAATTGGGCGGAAAGGAGCTGGGGTACTCCTCGGACCTGGACTTGATCTTCCTTTACGACGATCCTGATCCCGCCGCCGAAGGGAACTACACGAAGCTTGTGCGCCGCATTCTCTCGTGGCTGACGGTGCAGACGAGCTCCGGAATCCTCTTTGACATCGACATGCGCCTGCGACCCAACGGGCAGAACGGCTTGTCCGTGTCGTCCGTGGCCATGTTCTCGCGCTATCAGCGAAACAGCGACGGCAACGGCGCGTGGCCCTGGGAGCACCAGGCGCTCACGCGGGCGCGCTTTTGCGCGGGGGACCCCGATATCGGCCGCGCCTTTGAAGCCGAGCGTGCGTACATTCTGCAGATGGAGCGCGACGAGGCGAAATTAAGACGCGACGTGATCGAAATGCGCGCCAAGATGCTCGAAGGCCACCCCAACAAGACGCCGCTTTTTGACATCAAGCAGGATCGAGGCGGCATGGTGGACATCGAGTTTGCGGTGCAAAAGCTGGTGTTGGGCGAAAGCCGCCGGCACCCTGAGCTCGTCAACAATTTCGGAAACACACTTCTTTTGGAAATGATGGCGAAGGCGGGGCTCGTGAAGGAAGCGACGGCTGGGCAAGCTGTGAAGGCCTATCGGCGCTACCGCGACATTCAGCGCGAGGTGCGGCTGGGGCAGGGCGCCGAAGGCGGCCCTGTGCGCGTCGCGCCCGAGACGGTTGCGAAGGAGTCCGACGCCGTGAAGGCGCTCTGGCGGGAGGTTTTTGGCACCGACGAGCCGTCGCGCGCGGCATAGAATCATCGCTTTCGGTCGGGGGGCCTTCCTCCGGCCGGATGAAATCAACAACAGGGAGCAGGAAATGGAACAAAAGCTTGATGTGGTGAAAATCTGGCAGGATTTGCATCAGACGCCGGAACTGGGGTTTGAGGAAGTGAAGACGAGCGCCTACCTCGCGGCGGCGCTCGAAAAAATCGGCTACGAAGTGCATCGCGGCATTGCCAAGACGGGTGTCGTGGGCTACAAGCGCACGAACGTGCCGGGCCCCGTGCTGATGCTTCGCGCCGACATGGACGCGCTGCCCTTTAAGAACGAAGACGGCTCGATCGCCCGCGTTCACGCCTGCGGCCACGACAGCCACAGCGCCATGCTCCTTGCGGCGGCGGCCTATCTCTTTGACAAGGTGAAGAAGGGGACTTTGAAGATCTTCTTTCAGCCCGCCGAGGAGACGATCTTTGGCGCGCAGAAGTCCATTGAAGACGGCGTCGTGGACGACGTGGACATTGCCTTGGGGCTCCACATTCGTCCGATTCAGGACTTGAAGGCAGGCGACATGTGCGCCGCCGTGCGCCACTCCGCCAGCAACATGGTGAAGATCCTCGTGCACGGCCGCACGGCGCACGCGTCCCGCCCGCATTTGGGCGTCAACTGCTGCGAAGCCGCGGCCGCCATCACGCAGGCCATTTGCGCCATCAAGCTCAATCCCGCGCAGACGTGGTCCGTGAAGGTGACGTCGATCAAGTCGAGTTCGGGCGCGATCAACATCATTCCAGATGAAGCGGAGCTCCTCGTGGACTGCCGCGCGCAGACGAATCCCCTGATGCGCGAGCTGCAGGAGAAATTGAAGGCTGCCGCCGAGCACGGCGCAGCGGCGGTGGGCGCTACGGCCGAAGTCGTTGAACTCGGAAGCTGCCCCGCGGCTGAATACGACGAAGACATGGTGGCGGAAGTTGCCGAAGTCATCAAGGAAGTCGTGGGCACCGAGCACTTGGACAAGGACTGCGGTGGCGGCGGCGAAGACTTCCACTACTTCAAGCAGACGAAGCCTGCGATCAAGAACGCTTACTTCGGCGTGGGCGTTGGGTGCGAGCCGGGGCTGCACAACCGCAACATGCACTTTGACCCGCAGTACCTCATCAACGGCGTTGAGGTTCTTGAGAAGATGGCGTTGAAGTACGTCGGCTGACGCTTGACGCGCTGAACGAAAACGGAGCGGCTTCCTTTTATGGGAGTGCGCTCCGTTTTCGTTTTGGCTGGCGGCAGTCGATTGAAATCAGCCGAAAAGCGCCTTCTTTCGTTCCGCCGCGCCCTGAGCGAGCTTCGCGAGCCGCTCGCAAAAGAGCTGGCGGTTCGCAAGCGGATGGGGGCCGCCCGGAATGTGCGCCTTGATGGCGGGGATCATTTCCGTCATGCCGATGGAGAAGGGATGCGCCGTGAGGTCGACTTCCACCGCGAGCTCCCGGGACGCGAGCCGCTTCATGCTCGCAATGTAGGCGTCCAGTTGCTCGGGGCCCGAGATGGCGTTCAAGCCCAGGCCGCCCACCGTGACGGCGCGGCGGGTCTTGGTGCCGTCCTTGACGTCATAGAGGTAGGACGAGGTCCCCCAGGTGTGCCCCGGGGTTTCCAGCAGCTTAACGGTGGTGGAGCCGGCGGTGACGGTGTCGCCGTCTTTGAGCGTCATGTCGGGCTTTTCGAGCATCGCAAAGCCGCGCGGGCCGTTTGCGTCATGAAACGCCTCCTTCCAGCCCCGATCGCTCATCACAAAGCGCGCATTCTTTGCCAAGGGCTGCAGGCGCGCTGCGCCCCCGACGTGGTCAAAGTGGCCGTGGGTCATCAGCACGTAGCGGATGTCCTTCAAGTTCACGCCGGCTTTGGCGAGATTCTCGATCCAGTGCTTCGCAAAAGGTTCGTGCGTCGTGTCGATGACAATGACGCCGTCGTCTGTTTTGATGGCGTAGGAGGCGACCCAGCGCACGCCCACGTACCAGACGTTGTCAAAGACCGGATAGGGCTCGATCACCTGTTGCGTAGGATCGGAGAGCCACGCGCCAAGTTCAGGGGGCATCTTTTTCGTGAGTCCGAACTGCGTGAAGAGGGCTGAAACTTCGGCGGACGTGAGTTCGCGGGACTTCAAAGCTTCCGCAACGGCAGGCGGGATGAGGCCGGAAGCGGCCGCGGCGGCGATGAGAGCGAGCGTTTGGCGACGGGTGATCATGGGAAAACCTCCTTGGGGGATTGACGACAGCCCTCACTGTAAAAAGCAGGACGAGAAAGATAAATGCTCATAAAATGACTTCATTGTTTTGGAATTTGCAACAATGAATACGCTTCAAACACTGGAAGTCTTCCTGCGCACGGCCCAGATGAAGAGCTTTACGAAGGCTGCGGAGAGCCTCGGTCTTTCGCGCGCCACGGTGAGCCGTTTGGTGGCTGGGCTCGAAGCCGCGGTCGGAAAGCCTCTTCTCATTCGCACGACGCGGCGCGTGGCGCTCACGGACGCCGGCCGCGACTTCTGCGAGCGGGCTGAGCGGCTCGCGCGAGACGCGCAGGCGCTCCTCACGCCCGCCGATGACGATGCGCCCTTGGCGGGGGTGCTTCGCATCGCGGCGACGCCAGGGCTCGCGGAATTCTTTTTGGGGGAGGCGGCGGAAGCCTTTGCGGACGTGCATCCGCGGCTTGCGATGGACGTGCGGATCGAGGCGGCGCCCGTGGATCTGGTGGCGACGGCGACAGATCTGGCGTTTTCGGTGACGAGCCTGCCGACGGACGATGCCGTGGTGCTGGGGCGCTGCTCGAGCTGGCTTTGCGCATCGCCCGCGTACCTCGAGAAGGCCGGTCTGCCGGAAACGCCTGAAGCGCTTGTGTCGCACAGCATCGTGTCGCAGCCGTGGCCCGAGGTGTGGACGATGGCAAACGCCGCCGGCGACACGCGGCGCGTGAAGGCGGCGGGGCGACTGAAGTTTTCTGGCGTGAGTCTTGCCATCGCGGCGGTGAAGCGAGGCCGCGGGATTGGCCTTCTTCCTGACATTGCGGCCGAGCCGGAAGTGGCGGTCGGGCGGCTCGCGCGGGTGCTCCCTGACTGGTCGTTTCCCGAGTCAAAGATCGTTGTGCGCCGGGCGCCGGGGCGCGTTGCGCATCGAGCGGCGGAGGCGTTTGTTGACTTTGTGAAGGCAAGGCTCGCGGCCGCTTGAGGGACGAATCTCAGAAGAGGGTGAGAACGCCAAAGAGCGTCGCGAGGACCGCGGCGTAGCGCAGCGTCTTCCCCAAGGCAATCCAGAAGATCACGGGCGCCCAAGGAAGACGCAGCCACCCCGCGGCGAGCGGCAGGGCGTCCCCCACGACGGGAAGCCACGAAAAGAAGAGAAGCGGCGAGCCGTACTGCCGGAGCTTCGCGAGGGCTGTGTTTTCCTGCAGCCGGTTGGGCAGAACGCGCCCGATCACGACGCTCGTCAGCGACCCCGCGGTATTGGCGACGGACGCCACCGCCAAGGCCGCGGGCCACGCGTCCGGCCACTCGAGAGCGAGGGCCGCAAGCCCCGCTTCGCTGGCGCCAGGGAAAAGCGTGGCGGAAACAAAGGCGGAGACGGCGAGCGCCGCGAGAGCGGCCGTGAGCGTCATGCGGGTTTAGGCGGCAGGCGCGCCCGTCATGCCGCTGTGGCGCAAGAGAGCGTCCACGGTGGGCTTGCGGCCGCGGAAGGCGATGAAGTTCTCCATCGTGTCGCGGGTGGAGCCGCGGGAGAGGATTTCATCCAGCCACCGGCGGGCGACCGCGGGGTTGAAGAGGCCTTCTTCCTCAAACGCCGAGAAAACGTCCGCGGAGAGCACTTCCGCCCACTTGTAGCTGTAGTACCCGGCGGCGTAGCCCCCGGCGAAAATGTGGGAGAAGCTCTGCGGGAAGCGGTTGTAGTCCGCAGTGGGCGCCACCGCCACTTCGCGGCGCACGTCAGAGAGCACCTTCATGAAGTCCACTTTTCCGTCGCCGCAGCTGTGGATCAAGAGGTCAAAGAGCGCAAATTCGAGCTGCCGCACGGAAAAAAGCCCCGCGTGGAAGTTTTTCGCAGCGTACATCTTCTCAAAGAGCGCCTTGGGCAAAGGCGCCTTCGTTTCGACGTGGGACGACACCGAAGCGAGCACGTCGTACTGCCACGTCCAGTTCTCCATGAACTGGCTGGGCATTTCCACTGCATCCCACTCCACGCCGTTGATGCCGGAAAGCTGCGCGGTCTTGACGCGGCTCAGCATGTGATGGAGCCCATGGCCAAACTCGTGAAAGAGCGTCTCCACGTCGTCGTGGGTGAGAAGAGCGGGCTTGCCGTCCACGGGTTCGGCGAAGTTGCACACGAGATAGGCCGTGGGCGTGCGGTGCGTGCCGTCGGGAAGGTCGCAGGCCGTGAGATCGTTGTCCATCCAGGCGCCGCCGCGCTTGGTGGCGCGGGCGTAGAGGTCGGTGTAGAACTGGGCGATGAGATTGCCCTTTGCGTCGCTGATGCGCCAGAACTTCACGTCCTTGTGCCAGACGGGCGCCGAGTCTTCGGTGATGCGGATGTCAAAGAGCTTTTCAACGAGCCCGAAGAGGCCAGAGAAGACCTGCGGCAGGGTGAAGTACTGCTTTACTTCCTGATCCGAGTAGCTGTAGTGGGCTTCCCGCAGTTTTTCCGAAGCATAGGCGCTGTCCCAGGGCTCGAGCTTTTCGATGCCGAGCTGGTCTTTCGCGAAGGCTTCGAGCGCACGTTCGTCCTTTTCCGCCCAGGGCTTGCTCTTTTGGGCGAGGTCGCGCAGGAAGGCGATCACTTCCGCGGGCGTCTCAGCCATCTTGGTCGCGAGCGACACCTCGGCGTAGTTCTTGAACCCCAGAAGCTCCGCTTCGCGCTGGCGCAGGGCGAGGAGTTCGCGAATCACCGGGGTGTTGTCCTTTTCCGCGGGACCGAATTCCGAAGCGCGGGTGGAGAAGGCGTGGTAGACCGTTTCGCGAAGCGTGCGGTCAGCGGCGTACTTCATCACGGGGAGGTAGCTCGGGTACTGCAGCGTGATGCGCCAGCCCCTCTTCCCCGCGGCCTTCGCAAGCTGCGCCAAAAGCGCCTTGTCGTCGGCGGGAAGCCCCGCGAGCTTTTCTTCGTCCTCGATGTCAAGGAACCAGCCGTTTGTGGCATCCAGGAGGTTTTCGCTGAACTTCTGGCTCAGTGCCGCGGTCTTTTCGCCGATCGCCTTCAATTCCGCCTTCTTGTCGGCGGGAAGCTCGGCGCCCGACAAGCGGAAGTCGCGGATTTCGTGGCGGATGACGCGCTGCTTTTCGGCGTCAAGCGTCGCGAAGTCAGTGCTTGCCTCAATTGCCTTGTATTTTGCAAAGAGCTTTTCGTTTTGAGAGAGCGAAATGTAGAACTGCGTCATCCGCGGCAGGTTGGCGTTGTAGACCTCGCGCAGCTCGGGTGAATCCATCACGCCGGTCAAGTGGTTCACGGCGCCCCAGGCGCGGGAGAGCGCTTCGAGGGCTTCTTCGAGCGGGTCCACCACCGACTGCCACGTGGCAGGCGTTTCGTCGGCTGTCGCCTTTTCGAGGGCGGCTTCGGTGTCCTTCAAGAGAACATCGAGCGCCGGCGTCACGTGCGCGGGCGTGAGGCGCGCAAAGTCCAGAAGATGGTCAGGATGAATGAGCGGATTTTCAGCAGTCATAGTCTCTACACAAAAAGAAATTCGGTTTAAGGACGAGCTTCGCGGCGCTCAACGGCTTCGACGGTGTTCGTCATCAGCATCGCGATCGTCATGGGGCCGACGCCGCCCGGCACGGGGGTGATCCAGCCAGCGACTTCCTTCACGGCCTCCGTGTCCACGTCGCCGCAGAGCTTGCCGTTTTCGTCGCGGTTCATGCCCACGTCAATTACGACGGCGCCAGGCTTCACCATGTCCGCCGTAATCATCTTGGCGCGCCCCACGGCGGCCACTAGAACGTCCGCCTGCCGCGTGACGTCCGCAAGGTTCGCGGTCTTGCTGTGGGCGACGGTGACAGTGGCGTTTTTTGCCAAGAGCATCAGCGCCTGAGGCTTCCCAACGATGTTGCTTCGGCCCACGACGACGGCGTTCTTGCCCGCGAGATCGCAGCCGATGCTTTCAATCATCTTCATGACGCCGTAGGGCGTGCAGGGGAGAAAGCCGGTGCTTCCCGTCATGAGGCGGCCGGCGTTCACTTCATGAAAGCCGTCCACGTCCTTTTCGGCGCTGATCGCTTCGATGACGTTCGTCTGGCTGATGTGCTTGGGCAAGGGAAGCTGCACCAGAATTCCGTCCACGCGGTTGTCGGTGTTGAGCTTTCCGATGACGGCAAGGAGCTTCTCCTCGGTCGTGTCCGCCGGAAGCCGCAGCTCGATGTTTTCAATGCCCACTTCTTCGCAGGCGCGGATTTTGTTGCGCACGTACACAAGGCTCGCGGGATTTTCGCCCACGAGAATGACGGCGAGGCCCGGCCGGTGGCCGCGGGCGGCGAGCGCCTCCACGCGCTGCGACAAGTCTTGTCGGATGCGGGCGGCGAGCGCCTTCCCGTCAATAAGCTGTGCTGACACTTGAATGCTCCCTGAATTTTTATGGTGTGGCTTATTTGTTTTCCGCTTCCCAGTGGCGCTTGCTCACGTCTGCGGCGGCGAGGGCGTCGCGGACGGCGGCAGCGGCCTTGTCATTGAAGCGAAGGCGGAAGTCGGTGATGGGTTGGTTGGCATGCAGGATGCGAACCGGCATGATGCGCGTGTTGTAGGCGGGCTTTTTTGACCCTTTTTTCGCCGCGGCGGGCGTCTTGATTTCGGCAAAGCCCACCGTCATGGCGTTGCTGTTGACGGGCTGCACGCCGAGGTCGGAAATCGCGACGTCCGCCGAGGGCGCCAATTCCATCACCCGTGTGCCGCGCACGCTTTTCACGGTCCACGTGCCCTGCGATTCGCCCGTGATCGCCTTCATGGCGTCGTCTTCCTTGGCGCAGAAGACGGACTTCTTCACAGGCGAGAGGCGGAAGTCCCCGGACATCCCGGTTGTGATCGACTGGCCGCGCTTTAATTTCACGGGCTGGAAGACGACGCCGTAGGGGTTGGCGGCCTGATGGCTGATGTAGGAAAGGCAGAAGGAGCGGCGGCCGTTGAAGTTCTTGACGAGTTCATCAAAGCTCTTGGCGCCCGTGAAGGCCGTCTTCGCCGGCGTTACTACCTCATCGTCCCCGAGCCACCACGTGGTGAGGTACGCAATCGATCCCTCAGGGAAGACGGCGTCCTTTTTCACGAACCAGGCGTGCGGCGCCGGACGGTTGTTGCCGTCGCGCAAGAGCTGCCGAACGGGGAGGCCTGAAACGTTGTAGGCCTTCAGCGCAACGGCGACGAACATGTTCGTGTCACCCGCGGAGCGGATGAGAATGCGGCCGTCTTCCAAGGTCTGTGCCGTGGCGCCGCCGCTGCGGTTGGCGACCGCCAGGCCGTCGCGGTAGACCGTGTCGGCGCCGGCGCCCCAGCTCACGGCGTTCTCATCTTCGCGCACGGCGTTTTCCGTTACGGTCTGAATGCCGGCATTGCCTTCCAAGGCAAAGCGGGTGTCGTGCGTGCCGTAAAAGACATGCAGGCCTTCCTTGAGCGCGGCAGCGGCGTTCACCGTCACTTCGCGCGCGTTGTAAGGCGCGCGGACTGTGGTTTCGGGAAGCCATGTGGCGTCCTTGAAGTCGCTGAAGGCGGCTTTCGGTTCGTACTGCGGCGTCGTGTCTGCGGGGGCCGTGGCGCAGCCTGACAGCATCAGGGCCGCAGCGGGGATCGCAAGAAGCGGAAGAAGTTTCATAGTAGGTTCTCTGTGTAGTTGTCAGGCTTGGCGGGCGAGCGCTTCGGGGAGAAAGAGCGCGCCGCGGTTCATGCGGTTGTCAGGATCCAAAAGGCGCTTTATGGCGACCATCGTGTCAAATTCGGCGCCTTCCTTGCCGCTGGCGAGAAGCTCGCGCTTGATGCGGCCCACGCCGTGCTCGGCGGCGGGGGATCCGTGAAGCGCCTCCACCCAGCGGTAGACGATGGCGTGGATGGCGTCTTCGTTGTCAAAGGGGAGCCGAGCGTCAAAGCCTGGCTTTACGCCCATGTTGTAGTGCAGGTTGCCGTCCCCGAAGTGCCCGAAGATGCTCGGCGCGATCCAGGGGAACGCGGCTACGAGCTCCGCGGTGCAGCCTTCCACGAAGGCGGCAAGCGACGACCTCGGCACGCTCAGGTCGTGCTTTACGTTGCCGCCCGCCTTTTTGTGGGCTTCGGGAATGGATTCGCGGATGCGCCAGAGGGCGGCGTTTTCTTTTTCGCTCTTGGCGAGCACGGCATCGGTGATGATGCTCTTTTCAAAGAGGCCGCTTAGGAATTCTTCAAAGGCGTCAGCAAGAAGGTCGCATTCCTTCACCGAGTCGTAGCGCAGCTCCGCCAAGACGTACCAGTCGCTTTCCAAAGGAAAGCCCACGGGCACGTCGGGCATCATTTCCGTCACCTTCTCGATGGCGGGCTTGGCCATCAGTTCGAAGGCGGAAAGTTTCGAAGCGGCCTCCTTTTGCAATGCTTCAAAGAGAAGCTCGGCCTTTGCGGGCGAATCGATCGCCGCGAGAAAGACGCGGCGCGCGGCGGGTTTGGCGGCGAGCTTTACGACCGCCTTTGTGATGACGCCCAGCGTGCCTTCGGCGCCGATGAAGAGGTCGCGCAAGTCAAAGCCGAGGTTGTCCTTTCGGAGGCCTCGGAGCATCGACATCACGCGGCCGTCGGCGAGCACCACT
This sequence comes from uncultured Oscillospiraceae bacterium, assembly GCA_963587345.1. Lineage (GTDB taxonomy): Bacteria > Pseudomonadota > Gammaproteobacteria > Burkholderiales > Burkholderiaceae_F > Duodenibacillus. Next base: position 47,692 of record CAVACW010000003.1, read on the forward strand.
TCCAGCCCCAGACACTGTTCGCGCATGTTGCCGTAGCGCACGACATGCACGCCGCCTGCGTTAGTGGAGAGGGCGCCTCCCATAGTGCAGGAGCCTTCGGCCGCCAGACTCACCGGAAAAAGCAGTCCAGCCGCGTCGGCTGCCTGCTGGAGGTCAGCAAGGATGACGCCTGCTTCCACGGTGGCCGTGCCGTTCACGCGGTCGATCTCAAAGTGTTGCATGGCGTCAAAGCGAAGAAGAATGCTGTTTTGCGCTTCTTCCTCGTTAACAACAGGCGTCGCTGCGGCGGCGTTGGACGTGTTGCCGCCCTGAGGGAAGACGAGCGTTTTGTGACGAGCGCAAACGGCCATGACGCGGGCCGTGTCTTCCGTCGTCTTGGGGTACACGGCGCAGAGCACCTGTCCCGTGAAGCGACGGCGGTTGTCGAGAAGCATCGGCGCGAGCAGGGCCGGATCGGTCTTTACGGCCGCAGGGCCCGCTGCCGCCCGGAGTTCGTCAATCAATGTCACAGTCCGGATCCAAAAAAAGAGACGCCGATTGTAGCGGCTAAACCAGCCTTGGTCGGGCGGTGAAACACCGAGTTGAGAGGCCTGAAAATGGGTTCGAGAAGAGACGGTTGGGCGAGAAGAAGATGATTTGTTGCATATTTTGTCTCAGGGTTTACCCCCCCCGACGATATAAATTTTCACAAATTGGTTGGGTAATCAGAACGCACTACCCGACAATGCCCGTACCAGAAATCTACGAGAGATCTTACTGGTCGCCGTTTTTTGTGAGTTATTAAAACTAGCAAGGGCGGTGGTATTCGAGTTTTGGAGAATTCTCAAATGAAAAAGACTTTAGCTGCTGTTGCAGTTCTCGGTGCCTTCGCAGGCTCTGCTGTCGCTGCCGACGTTACGCTTTATGGTGTGGTTGACACTGGTCTCAACTATTCCCGTGTTGACTCCGATGTGGAGAAGGGGTCTCCGGTTGCCGATGCAGGATTGGTGACTCCTGATGCCGTTAACAAGTTTGAAATGAAGTCTGGCCAGCAGGCGGGCTCCCGTTTCGGCCTCAAGGGTGCTGAAGAAATCGGCAACGGCGTGAAGGTTGGCTTCAATCTCGAAAGCGGTTTCAACTCTGATACGGGTACGTTCCGTACGAGCGGCTCTATTTTCGATCGTGAAGCGACTCTTTGGGTTCAAGGCGGCTTCGGTAAGATTGCGGCAGGCAAGATGGGCTCCATCAATCAGGGTGTGAGTTCCTGGGGCAAGGTTGGCATGCTTTCCGCTTTCGGTACGTCTTACGGCGATTATGTTGCTCAGCTTGGCAATACGTTCTCTTTGAGCTCGACGTACGACAATATGCTCTCCTATGAATCGCCTGATTTTGCTGGATTTAAGGTCTACGCACAGTATGCAATGGGGGTGAACAACAATGAAAATGAGTCGTCCTCTGATCGCTATTATGCTGTTGGTGTAACATACAATAATGGGCCGGCCGCTGCATATCTTGCCGTTGATTCTACGAATTATAAGACCTATGATTCTGAAATTCTCGGCGCCTTTGGCAAGTACGTTGATGACAGCTGGACCGTTACGTTGGGCGGTAGCTATGACTTTGAAGTGGCTAAGGTTTACTTTGGTGCCCAGTATTTTGATGAAGTGACGCTCAAGTCCATTGGCGGTGTGACGAATGCTTTGATCAAAGACATCACGGTCAACACCTTCGTTGAAGATGATGATTTTGCAAAAACTTGGCTTGGTGGTTCGGCAATCAATGCACTTTACAAGGTTAAGGGCTATGGTTTGAACGCTTCCGTCAGCGCTCCGGTGGCGGGGGGCACGGCGATGTTTGGCGTGGGCTATGTGGATGCTGATTCCTCCGATGCCATGGACGATCTTGCTAAGGACGTTGGTGAGTTGATTGAGATTGATGAGAAGATCAAACTCCCCGAGTTCACTCGTTGGACTGTGTCGGCCGGCTATGTCTACAACCTCAGCAAGCGCACCAACGTGTACGGTGTTGTGTCCTACATGCAGGACAAGATTAAGTTCGCGGATGAAACTGTTAAGCCGTCTGCTACGACTGCCATGTTCGGTCTGCGTCACAACTTCTAATCGCTTGACGGCTTAGGGCCGAAGACGAAGAGGCTTGAAGCCCCCGCTCCGCAAGGATCGGGGGCTTTGTCGTCGATGGGTGCCGCAAAGCCGGCGTCCGTTCCGAGGGACGAAAAAAGGAGCGAAACCCTTTCGAGGCTCGCTCCTTTTTCATGAAGCGGTGAGGATTACTTCAAAGCGTCAAAGATCCGGTCGCGGATCGTTTCAATGGCGCCGATCCCGGAGACCGTGCGGTACTGCGGGACGCCCTTTTCACCGCTCTTGGCGAGGTCGCTGTAGAACTTCACCAGAGCTTCCGTCTGCTGATGGTAGACGTCAAGGCGCTTCTGGACGATTTCTTCCTTGTCGTCGTCGCGCTGAACGAGGGGCTCGCCCGTCACGTCGTCCTTGCCTTCCACCTTGGGCGGGTTGTACTTCACGTGGTAGCTGCGGCCGGAAGCGGGATGAATCCGGCGGCCGGACATGCGTTCCACGATTTCGGCGTCAGGCACCGCGATTTCGAGCACGAAGTCGATCGGGATGCCCGCGGCCTGCAGCGCTTCAGCCTGCGGAATGGTGCGGGGGAAGCCGTCAAAGAGGAAGCCCTTCTTGCAGTCGTCCTGCGTGAGACGCTCCTTCACAAGGCCGATGATGATGTCGTCGCTCACGAGACCGCCCTGATCCATGATCACCTTCGCGGCCTTGCCGAGCTCCGTGCCCGCCTTCACCGCGGCGCGCAACATGTCGCCCGTGGAAATCTGCGGAATGCCGAAGTGTTCCTTGATGTAGGCAGCCTGCGTGCCTTTGCCGGCGCCCGGCGGTCCGATGAGAATCAAACGCATGGATTGTCTCCCGAAATGTTTGCGTAACTAATGAAGCTGAAACACGAAAAAGCCGCCGGCGACAAGGAAAGTCGCCAACGGCCTTGGGTTGGAGCCGATCGGCTTATTGTAGCCCATCAGCCCAGCGAAAACACCCCTCAGAAGGCCTTGTGACAGGCCCTTCGCGGCGGTCAGTCCTGCCAGACGCGGCGCACGCGCTCGAGGTCTTCCGCGGTATCGACGCCCGCGGGAAGATTCTCCGCCAAGGTGAGCACCGTGATGCCGTAGCCGTGCCACATGGCGCGCAGCTGCTCCAAGCTTTCCTGCGCTTCAATCGGGGCGCGGGAGAGCTTCGGGAAGTCCGACAAGAACGACGCACGGTAGGCGTAGATGCCGATGTGGTGCAGCGCCGTGAGACCGGCGGGGAGTTCTTTTGCGCCCTCCTTGAAGGCGTCGCGGGGCCAGGGAATCGGCGCGCGCGAGAAGGTCATGGCGCGGTTTCTGGCGTCAATCTCCACCTTCACGACGTTGGGGTTCAAAAAGCTCTCCAAAGAGTCGATCGGGTGTGCCGCCGTCGCCATCGCGCAGTCGGGGGCCTTTTTCAAAGCCTCCGCCACGGCGTCGATCACCGAGGGGGGAATGAGGGGCTCGTCTCCTTGCACGTTCACGACGATTTCATCGGGGGCGAGTCCAAGCTTTTGGGCGGCTTCCGACAAGCGGTCTGTGCCCGTGGGGTGATCGGCGCTCGTCATGACGGCGGTGATGCCGTGCGCTTCACAGGCCTTCAGGATGTCTTCGTGGTCGGTCGCGACCGCCACGCGCGAGGCGCCCGACTGAAGGGCGCGCTCGGCGGCGCGCACGACCATGGGTTTCCCTGCAATGTCCAAAAGGGGCTTGCGAGGCAAGCGCGTCGAATGCATGCGCGCCGGAATGATGACAGTAAAGCTCATGATTCAGTTCGCCGCCTTGATGCGCGCCTTGTCGCATTCTTCGCGGGAGAGCGTGCGGGCGTCCTTGGCGATCATGCGGGCGATGTCGTCTTTGACTTCAAAGCCCAGAGCGCACTTGGCGCACTGAAGCTCCGACTTTTCATGATCAAAAAAGAGCGGCCCCTTGCAGACGGGGCAGACGAGAACGTCGGTCAAACGGGTGTCCATGTTGTTTTTTTCCAAAGATCAGGCAAGCGGAGCGGCCGCGGGAGAAGCGGTTTTCAGCTTCTGCACGACGAGCTCCACGAGATAGGGATCCAAATGCATTTCCAAGTCCGCCGTCCAGAGACGCGGATCGTTCGCTAATTCGGGCTTCTGGCGGCACTTCACGGCGTCTTTGCTGGTGACGATGATGCAGTCAGCCTGAGCGGACGCAAAGGGATTCGTGTCGAAGCTGAAGTGGTCGCCCAGCTCCATCTCCTCGCACTCGATGTCGTGCGCGCGCAGCATTGCAAAGAACCGGTCCGGGGAGGCGATGCCGGCGGCGGCGACTACCTTCGCCTTCTTCGCGCGAAGCGACTGGGCGAGTTCGTCGATGTCCATTTCCTTTCCGTCGCAAAGCCTGTGGCAGCTCCCCAGCTGGCTCGTCGCGGCAAAGCGGGGCGTGCGGCTTGCGATGGTGTCCGTTGTGGCGTTGAGAATGATGGCGTCCACGGAGTCAAGACGCGACGGCGGCTCCCGCAAGGGGCCGGCCGGGAGCACCCAGCCGTTGCCGATGCCGCGGGCGCCGATCACGGCAAGCTCCACGTCGCGCGCAAGCTGCAGGTGCTGCAGGCCGTCGTCGCTGATGAGGACGTTGATCTCGGGGTGCATCTGAAGCAAAACACGCCCGGCGGATGCACGGTCGCGCGCCACGGCGGCGGGGACGCCCGTCGCCTGCACGATGAGAAGCGGCTCGTCGCCTACGACAGCAGCCGAGGATTCCTCCGTCACGATGACGGGGGCCGAATCCTTGCGGCCGTAGCCGCGGCTGACGACGCCGGGGCGGTAGCCGAGCCCCTTCAAGGCCTTGACGAGCTCAATCGTGACGGGAGTCTTTCCTGTGCCGCCCACATAGATGTTCCCCACCACGACGACGGGGACGGGAAGCTTCACCGGGCGGATGCGCTTCATTCGAGCGCGCGAAACCGCGAGGTACGCGAGGCTCAGGGGCGAGAGAACGAGGGAGAGAAGGCCTTTTTTAGACCACTGTCCGTGAAGCCAGGATTCAAGCTCAGCGCGCATGAGAGTGGCTCCGGAACAAAGAGAAATCGAGTGCAGGGGGTGGCTGTTTTTGGTCGTCTGACATAGAGGTAAACGGCGGACGACGCACGCTGCAGTTTTTCTGCAGGGCCAATAGGGAGAACCCTCGGCGCGGCGTCAATCCGTCAATCATAGCGAATGCCGCGCCGAAGGACAAAACGCGCGGCGCGAAAAGTCATTCGCAATCAAAGTCCGCCCGTTTTTCAAAGTGCATGGTTTCGCCTGTCATCGGGTGAGAGAAGGTGATCTCCGCCGCGTGAAGGCAAAGCCGATAGCGCTCGTCCTCGGCTTCCAGTCCGAGGGCGGAGTAAAGGGGGTCGCCTGAAATCGGACACGCCAGCCCCAGCTGATGCGCGCAGTGCACTCGAAGCTGGTGCGTGCGGCCCGTGGCGGGGTAGAGGTCGATGAGCGTCTTTTCTCGTCCCTCGGCGTCGGTGAGGCGTCGGGCGACGCGGTAGTCGGTCGCCGAGGGCGAGCCGCCCGCGGCCACGGGGAGCACGCACTGGCGGGGGCGGTCAAAGACGTTGAGCGCGAGCGGAAGTTCAACGCGCCCCGCGTCGTCCTTCACCCAGCCGTCGAGCAACGCTCGGTAGCGCTTTTCGACGCGCCGCTCGCGAAAGCTCGCGTTCAAGACCGCGAGCGACGCCTTGTGCCGCGCGAAGAGGAGAATCCCCGAGGTGTCGGCGTCAAGGCGGTGCACAACGTGCAGTTCGCCCACGGTCTTCATGAGCTCCGTCATGGCGGAGATTTTCTCCCGGATGCCGGGGACGGACGTGAGGCGCGAAGGCTTGTTGATGACGATGAGGTCGCGGTCTTCGTAGAGAACTTCGAGCGTCACGGGCTTTGTGTCGGGCCAGCGCGGCAGGGGCTCGGGATAAATAGGGCTGCCTCCGCGCAGCAGACGCTCCAATAAGTAGGTGGCGCACTTCTCCGGACCGCAGAAGGTGCCGTCAAAGCGGATGTCGTGCGCCGGAGACGCGCCGCACCACCATTCCCCAAAAGCGGCGAGGCGTCCGGGACGCCTCGACTGATTGAAGGCCGCAAGAAGCTTCACGAGCGGATCCTCCGCAGCGTGCACGATGGCGCTGCGCCACAGGGCGCGCCGCGCCTCCTGCTCGGCGCCGCCTTGAAGGGCAGGCTTTAAGGGATAGGGCGCAAAGAGCTCGGCCAAGAGGTCTGATACGGTGAACGCGTCGCCAGCGGCGTCCGTGAAGGACTGAAACGGCACGGCGCGCTCCGTGAGCGCGGGCCACGCCGTCTGCACTTTGCCGGGGCCGGGCAGCAGGGCGTTGTGCGAAGCAAAGTCCGTGAAGGCGTAGTGCGCCGTGAACCGTCCGTCCTTTTCCACGACGAGCGCGCCAGTACGGCCGCCGCGGCCCTGTGCGAGATCGGGCGCGGCGCGGCGAGCGGCGCGAACAAGGTCGTCCGGCGGCAGCGTTCGAGGGCAGCGAAGCGTGCCGTTCCAAGGAAGACTGTCGAGGATGGCGGAAGCAAACTGGTGGAATGTCATGGCGAAGTGGGGAAAAAGGCTCGTGTCCGTAAAAAAACGGAACGGAAATTTCCGGACTAAATAGTCCGTATAATTCCGGAATCTCTGAACGTCTGCTGGCTTTGTGTCTTGAAAGAGGGGGATTATGGAAAATCCATTTAAATACGGCTCGGTCGTGAGCGATGAGTTTTTTACGGATCGACGGGAGGAGCTTGAGAAGGTCAAGCAGCATCTCTGCGGCCCGAATCACCTCGTGATGATAAGTCCCCGACGCTATGGCAAGTCAAGCCTGATCGCCAAGGCGCTGTTGCAGCTTCAGCGCCCGTCAATCAACATCAACCTGCAGATGGCGGTTTCCGAAGTCAAGCTGGCGCAGATGATCCACAAGGAGCTGCTGCGCTTGCACCCCATGAAAATGATGGCCGATCGGCTGCGAAAGCTGCGGGTGGTGCCGACGGTGTCGTACAACCCGACGACCGGGTGCTTTGAGGTTGCTTTTGCCCCAGGCGTTGACGGTCAGGTGGCTTTGGAAGACGCGATCGATCTGTTGGAAACTCAGAGCGATCCCAAAAATCGAACGATTGTGGTGTTGGATGAGTTTCAAGAAGTCCTCGGGCTGGGCGGCGGCATCGACAAGCGTCTGAGAGCACAGATGCAGTTGCAGAAGAACGTCAATTATGTGTTTCTCGGCAGTCAGGAAAGCATGATGACAACGATTTTCGAGCGGGTGAAGTCGCCCTTCTATCACTTCGGCCTGCTGATGCATTTGAAGAAGATCCCGGCGACTGATTTTGAGGAGTTTCTCACGGAACGATTGCGTCCTGTGGCAGGGAGGCTCACGACGGAGTGTGTGCAGGGCATCCTCTCCGTGACGGCGTGTCATCCCTATTACACGCAGCAGCTCGCGAGCCTTGTCTGGGAGCAACTCGTCTGGGGAAAGGAAACGGAGCGCGTGGTCGAGAAGGCCGTCGATGACTTTGTCAATGACCGAGACCTGGATTTCAATCGGCTGTGGGACACCTTCAATCTCACGCAGCGCCGCTTGCTGCAGGGACTTGCGAAAAATCCGGCGGATCCCATGACGGATGTGTCTAGCAGCACGAAGTACGACGCCCTTGCCAAGCTGGCTCGCCTGGGCTACGTCATTCGAGAGACGGTCTACGAAATCGAGGATCCCTTCTTTCGCCTTTGGATTGCTCGCAAGGATGCCTGAGAAAGAAAAGCGGCCGCCCGAAGGCGGCCGGAAACGGATGGCAAGGCCGGTCAGTCTTCCTTGAAGGCGACGTCGCGTCCTTTTCGGATCGCGGGCGCCGCCACGGCTGCCACCATGAGCAGGGCGGCGACAAGGAGGCCGCACGAGATGGGGCTCGTGAAAAAGACCGTCGGGTCGCCGCGGCTGATGAGGAGCGCGCGACGGAGGTTCTCTTCCATCATGGGCCCCAGGATGAAGCCCAGAATGAGGGGCGCCGCTTCGCAGTCGAGCTTTCGGAAGACGTAGCCCACAAGCCCGAAGAAGATCGTCACCCACACGTCCCAGATGCTGTTGTTGATCGAATAAACGCCGATGCAGCAGAAGACGAGAATCGCCGGGAAGAGCCAGCGGTAGGGCACCTTCAGCAGCTGCACCCACATGCCGATCATGGGGAGGTTGAGAACGATGAGGATCAAGTTGCCGATCCACATCGAGACGATGAGCCCCCAGAAAAGCGCGGGGTTTGTATTCATCACCTGCGGCCCCGGCACGATGTCGTGGATCATCATGGCGCCGATCAAAAGCGCCATCACGGCGTTTGAGGGAATGCCCAGCGTAAGCATCGGAATGAAGCTCGTCTGGGCGCCCGCGTTGTTCGCGGACTCGGGGCCCGCTACGCCGCGGATGTTGCCGTCGCCAAACTTGGGATCCGCCTTGGCGCCCGCGATCTTCTTTTCGACGGTGTAGCTCGCAAAGGAGCTCAAAAGTGCGCCGCCCCCGGGGAGCACCCCGAGAACGGAGCCCAGCGCCGTGCCGCGCACGATGGGGCCGGCGCTTGCCTTGATGTCCGCCCACGAGGGCAGAACGGAGCCTACCTTCCCTGGAACGAGCGTGCGCTTTTCGTTGATCTCAAGGTTCGCCATGATTTCCGCAAAGCCGTAGATGCCCATCGAAATCGCGACGAAGTCAAGGCCTTCCTGCAGTTCGTCAAAGCCGAAGGTGTAGCGCATGGCGCCCGAATTGATGTCGGTGCCCACAAGCCCCAGAAGTAGCCCCGTGATGATCATGCAGACGGCCTTTAAGAGCGACCCCGTGGCAAGCACCACGGCGCCGATCAGGCCCAGCACCATGAGGCTGAAGTATTCCGCCGGGCCGAACTGAAAGGCGATGGCAGTCAAGGGAGGCGCAAAGGCCGCGATCAAAAGCGTTGCGACACAGCCCGCGAAGAAAGATCCCAGCGCCGCGATCCCAAGCGCCGCGCCAGCGCGCCCCCGTCGGGCCATCTTGTGGCCGTCGATGCAGGTGACGACCGCGGAGGCGTCGCCCGGGATGTTGACGAGAATCGCGGTCGTCGAGCCGCCGTACTGCGCGCCGTAGTAGATGCCCGCCAGCATGATGAGGGCGGAGGCGGGGTCAAGCGCGTAGGTGATAGGGAGCAACATCGCCACCGTGGCGACGGGCCCCATGCCGGGCAGAACGCCGATGAGTGTTCCCACCGTGACGCCAAAGAAGCAGTAGAGGAGGTTCTGAAAGGAGAGCGCCGTCTGAAAGCCCAGCAGGAGATTGTTCAAGAGATCCATCGTGCGTCTCCTAGAAAAGCTTGGGCCAGACCGGAATCTGCATGCCGATCCCGTAGACGAAGGTCACCCAGACAATGGCGTCCAGAACCACGATGACGGCGATCGTCTCTTTCACGTGCACCTTCTTTTCCGCGAGTGCTGCGATCAAAATCATCGCGCCCACCGCAAAGAGCACGCCGCAGGGTTGCAAAAGGAGCGAGAAGGCGAGGACGCTTCCCAGAATGAGAAGCAGAATGCGCCAGTGAAAGGGCTCGACGCGCCCGGCGTCCGGCGCGGAAAGCGCTGTGCGGGAGAAAAAGCCGCGGGCGATGAGCAAAAGCCCCAGCAGCGTGAGGATGCCGCCCAGAATAGTCGGAAAGTAGGCGGGGCCCATGCGGGCGGCCGTCCCCAGGCGCAGTTCCTGCACGGTGACGATGAAAAAAAGGCCGACCGCGGCGAAAAGAACTCCTGACCAGAAGTCCTTGGCGTTGCGTAAAGTCATGATGAATTGGGAAAAAAACGACGCCGGCGGCGTCAGAAAGCGCCCGCGCTGGATGGGCGCAGGCGCTTTTTTGGAAAGTCGGCGAGTGAATCCGGCGGCTTTCGTCAGTCGACGCGGGCGCCCGACACCTTCACGATTTCGGCGTACTTCGCGAGCTCATCGCGAATGAGCGCCGAGAATTCCGCGGGGGAGCACGGCGCGGCTTCGCCGCCCTGACGCGCCAGACGGTCACGCAGCGCCTGGCTCTTTAAGGCCTTGGTGACGGCGGCATTGAGCTTTTCGAGCTTGTCGTCCGGGGTCGAAGCCGGCACGAAGAGCCCGTACCACGTGGAGATGTTGAAGTCAGGCACGCCCGCTTCGATCATTGTGGGCACGTTGGGAAGCGCCTTGGCGCGCGTTGTCGTGGTGACGGCAAGCGCGATGAGCTTCCCGGCCTCGATGTTCGCCTTGCAGGAAGCGAGGTTGTCAAAGATGAGGTCCGTCTGCCCGGCGAGCACGGAGAGCTGCGCGGCGGCCGCCCCCGCGTAGGGGATGTGGACCATGCTGATCTTGGCGCGCGCCTTCAAGAGTTCGCCCGCCATGTGGCCGCCCGAGCCGTTGCCGCCCGAGGCGTAGTTCAATTCGTCGGGATGCTTCTCACAGTAGGCGACGAGATCCTTCACGGTCTTGATGCCCGTCTTCTTCGAGAATTCCGGCGTGATCACGAGAACGTTCGGCACGTGGGCGATGAGCGACACGGGGCGGAAGTCCTTCACGGGATCGTAGGGGAGCTTGCGAAAGAGGTTCGGGTTGATGGCGTGTGTGGCGACGGCGCCGACGCACATCGTCATGCCGTCGCCGGGCTGCTTGGCAAGGTACGAGACGCCGATGTTGCCGCCGGCGCCCGGCTTGTTGTCCACGATGACGTTGCCGAGATCGGGGCGCACGGCTTCCGCAATCGCGCGGGCGGCGACGTCAAGCGGGCCTCCGGGCGGGTAGGGAACGACGATGCGAATGGGATTGGACCCTGTGCCGATCTGAGCGAGGGAAAGCCCGGAATAGCCGACGAGGGGAGTAAGGAGGGCGGCGCCTACGAGCGCGCGACGATTGAAATTGGCCACTTCATCTTCCTATAGGTTGAAGCACCGGCTCCCTCGCAGTGGACGCGATTGAGTCGGCCGTTTTTTTTCAAATTGGAAAAACTGCCGCTCACTTTATGCCTGTTGTTTGGGGAAAGCAAACACCGTAGGGAGGAGTACTTAGACGCGTCGCCTGCGCTGGGCGGGCGCCTCTTGGCCGTCGTCTTGTGATCGGAGGTAACACGCCGCTTGAAAACGAGGCGGGGGAGCCGCATATAGCCTTTATCGAGGCGGACGCGCACCGAACTTTTCCTCCTTGGAAAAGACAACGCGCGGACTGCCCAAAAAGGAAGACTATGAGACAAGACAAACTGACGACGAAGTTTCAAGAGGCGCTCTCTCAGGCGCAGTCGCTCGCGCTTGCCAACGACAACCAGTTCATTGAGCCCGTGCATGTGCTTCTGGCGATGCTCGAGGACGCGGAAGGCGGCGCTGTGAGCCTAGTGGAGCGTGCGGGCGGCAACGCCCGGCAGCTCAAAGCCGAGGCCGAGAGCGCGGTGAAGAACCTCCCGAAAGTCACCGGAACGAACGGCGATGTGCAGATCAGCCGCGATCTCGCCCGCGCCCTCAACCTCACGGAAAAGGAGGCGATGGCGCATGGCGACGAATTTATTTCGTCCGAAATGTTCCTTCTCGCGGTGACGGACGCGTCGCTTGACGTGTCGCGCCTCATCGCGGCGGCGGGCGTCACGAAGAAGCTCTTGGAAGCGGCCATCACGGCGGTGCGCGGCGGCGAAAAAGTGACGGATGCCGAGGGTGAGAACGGTCGCGAGGCGATCAAGAAGTACACGGTGGATTTAACGGAGCGCGCCCGCCTCGGAAAATTGGATCCCGTGATCGGCCGCGACGATGAGATTCGCCGCACGATGCAGATTCTGCAGCGCCGCACGAAGAACAACCCGGTGCTGATCGGCGAGCCGGGCGTTGGGAAGACTGCCGTCGTGGAAGGCCTCGCGCAGCGCATCGTCAACAACGAAGTGCCGGACACCCTGCGCGGGAAGACCGTGCTGACCCTTGACATGGCGGGCCTCATCGCGGGCGCCAAGTACCGCGGCGAATTTGAGGAGCGCTTGAAGAAGCTTTTAAAGGAAGTGACGCAGTCTGAGGGCCGCATCATTCTCTTCATCGATGAAATTCACACGGTGGTGGGCGCCGGAAAGACCGAGGGCTCGATGGATGCGGGCAATATGTTAAAGCCCGCTCTCGCTCGCGGCGAACTTCATGTGATCGGCGCCACGACCTTGGACGAGTACCGCAAGTACATCGAAAAGGACGCAGCCTTGGAGCGCCGTTTCCAGAAGGTGCTGGTGGACGAGCCTTCCGTTGAAGACACGATCGCCATCCTTCGCGGCCTGCAGGAGAAGTACGAGGCGCACCACGGCGTCGAGATCACCGACCCCGCCATCGTAGCCGCGGCCGAGCTTTCGCACCGCTACATCACGGATCGCTTCCTCCCCGACAAGGCAATTGACTTGATCGACGAGGCCGCGAGCCGCGTGAAGATGGAGATTGACTCCAAGCCCGAGGAATTGGACAAGCTCGACCGCCGTCTCATTCAGCTCAAAATTGAACGTGAGGCGATGAAGAAGGAGACGGACGAAGCAAGCAAGAAGCGGCTTGCGGCGATCGAATCGGAAATTGAAACCTTGTCGCGCAAGTACTCCGACTTGGAAGAAGTCTGGAAGGTTGAAAAGAGCGAGGCGCTGGGAGAAAAGGACGCTCGCGACGAGATCGATCGCGTGCGCCGTGAGATGGAGGCTTGCCGGCGCGAAGCAAAGTACGAGCGTTTGGCGGAACTTCAGTACGCTGTCCTGCCGAAGCTCGAAGAGAAGCTGAAGAAAGCGGAAACGCAGGAAAAGACCGAAGCGAAGTCCCGTCCGAAGCTCTTGCGCACGAGCGTGGGCGCCGAGGAGATTGCGGAAGTCGTGAGCCGCGCGACCGGCATTCCGGTTTCAAAGATGATGGAAGGCGAGCGGCAGAAGCTTCTCAACATGGGAGCGGCTCTGGAAAAGCGCGTCATCGGACAGGATGAAGCCGTAAAGCGCGTTACCGAGACCATTCTGAGAAGCCGCGCGGGGCTCTCGGACCCCAACCGTCCCTACGGCTCCTTCCTTTTCCTGGGGCCCACGGGCGTCGGCAAGACTGAACTCACGAAGGCGCTGGCGGAATTTCTCTTTGACAGTGACGAGGCGATGATCCGCATCGACATGAGCGAATTCATGGAGAAGCACTCGGTCGCTCGCTTGATCGGCGCGCCTCCGGGGTACGTCGGCTACGAAGAGGGCGGCTACTTGACGGAAGCCGTTCGGCGCCATCCGTACTCGGTGATTTTGCTCGACGAAGTCGAAAAGGCGCATCCTGACGTCTTCAACGTGCTGTTGCAGGTGTTGGACGACGGCCGCATGACGGACGGCCAGGGGCGCACGGTGGATTTCAAGAACACCGTGATCGTCATGACGAGCAACCTGGGGTCGGCGGACATTCAGGCGATGCAGGGCGAGCCCGCCGACAAGGTGAAGGACGCGGTGATGCAGGAAGTGAAGCAGCACTTCCGTCCGGAGTTCGTGAACCGCATCGACGAGATCGTGGTTTTCAATTCGCTCGGCGCTGAAGCGATTCAGAGAATCGCCCGCATCCAGATCGCCAAGCTCGCGCAGCGCGTCGCAGCGCAGGACGTGACGCTTGAGGTGACGGACGCTGCGGTGGAAGAAATCGCCAAGGTGGGCTTTGATCCTCTCTACGGCGCGCGGCCCTTGAAGCGCGCGGTGCAGGACCGGATTGAAAACGGTGTCGCCCGCATCCTCTTGGAAGGCCGCGCCGCACCGAAGGACGTGGTGGTTGTGGACGCTGAAGGCGACATCTTCACCTTTGATGTGAAAAAGGCCTCCAAGGCCTGACGCTCGCCCTTGGAGGCAAAGAAAAACCGGGTCGGAGCTCATGGGTTCCGATCCGGTTTTTTCGCAAGGCGCTTGACGCGTCAGTTCAACGTCGGCGCGAAGGCTTTCTCATCGAGCCCTTCGGGCGTTTCAAGGTGCCGCACGTACCCTTCCGAATTTGCGTAAAGAGGGGCGCCGCAGTCTTCGCACCATTCCATGGGGAAGGTCTGCGGGAGCGCGACGATGGTGGTGACGCCCATGTCGCGAAGCACTTCGCCCGCAAAGGCCTGGTTCTGCTCGAACTCCTCGGGGATCGTCGGCAGCACGATGCCGGCGACGACGGTCGAGGGCTGTGACTTGAGAGAGATCCCGATGCGCACTTCGTCGGTGTCCATGGTGTTGACGAGGTTCCCGACGCGGGTGAAGACCGCCGTCGTGGCGATGAATTCTTCGGGGTCGTAGCCCATGCAGGACGTGTAGTTGACGAGCGCTCGGATGCAGAAGACGCGCATGGCGGCGTCCGCCTGGCGCCACGCCGAGAAGAACGCAGCGGGAGGCTGCACGTCCGTCATCGTGCCTGCCATCGGCGTCATGAGGATCTCGCGCGCCTCAAGGCAGAAGTTCATCATGCGGCGGGCGTGCTCCCGATAGTCCTGCGAAAGGGGCGGAAAGAGCTTTTCGGGTTCGGACGCTGACACCGCGACGGCGAGGTAGCGCACGTCCGCAAAGTCCGGCGGAGGATCCGCCTTCAAAAAGGACGTGATCGAGGCGATCTGGTTCTTTTGGCGGCCCTCGATGAGCGCGTCCAAAAGCTTTCTCACGTCCGTGAGCCCTTCAGGAAGCGAGTCCGCGGAAATAAGACAGTTGCCGATCGTCACTTCGTCGGCGTTCGGGGCCCAGTGCTTCTGGTAAAGCGCGGCGATGTCCGTCAAGGAGGCGGCATCGGCGGGCCCGAACGGAATGTGGTAGCGGCTCCAGCCCAGGATGGGAATGAGGACGAGAAGATGGGCGCCTTTTTTGTCCAGGCGCGTCTGCGCGCAGTCCTCCGCCATGGAGAGAAGCTCGTCGTAGGCGGGGGAGTCCGAAGCTTTGAGACGGCTCAGGGCCGCTTCGATGTCGCTGTCTTCGCCGCGGTCCAAGTGCTTGCGGCAAAGGGCCTCGAGCGTGTCGTCAATGTGACGGTCTTCAAAGCGCGAGGTGGAGTCAATGGCGAGGAGCGCGAGGCGAAGGAATTCATCGGCGTCGCCCTCGGTGGTGATGACGGGTTCTGCATCGTCGGCAGAATGAAGCTTGCGTGCCATGAGTGAAGTGAGTTTTTTCGTAAAAACAGACAATGCCGCGCAGTCTAGCCGGTTTTGCCGCAAAAGGAGCGGCGCGGCCCAAGAAAAAAGCCCGAAGACGGCAGGGCCTCCGGGCTTTTTCGCCAAGGGCGGTCTTTCGCCTACGCTTCGGAGGCGAGTTTGGCCTCTTCCTCTTCGCGGTGCTCCTCGTACCATTCGACGAGGTCCGCGATTGCGATGCCGTCGATGTCTGGATCAAACTGCTCGGCGTCCGTCACGAAGACCGTGGGGAAGGCCGCCTTGCAGTGCTTGCAGACGTGAAGCCGGCGGCTTTCATCCTTTTCGTCATGCACGTAGGTGAGGTCCGAAACCGCTTCGTCGCCGCAGGCGGCGCAGCGAATGCGCTCAAAGAGCCAGTGCGCGCCGCAGGTCGTGCAGTAGAGGTTCTTCACGTTGCCGTGGGTCGCCGTGCCGGAGACGGAGGCGATGACGGCCGGGGTGCCGCAGACGGGGCAGGCGACCGGACGGTCAAAGTGCACCGTGTCCTTCTGCTTCTGATTCAAGAGGTCTGAAGCGCGCGCAGCGGAGCTTTCCAAAAGGGCGCGAACGGAGAGCGCGGTGATGAGGAGCGTGATGGGCTCGATTCGCACGTCCGTCTTTTCGACGATCGTTTCCACGAATTCCGCTGGGCTGGCGAGACCTTTGACGAGCGCATCATCCGTCGTGAGCTTCGTCCAGTCCACGGCGCGGACAGCGTCTTCAATCGTTTTGGCGGGCTTCACGGTGCGGCAGTAGACGTCCGTGAGCTTCTGCGCCGCCTGAGCAAACTGCGCGGCGGTGACGGCGGGCGTCAGACGAGCAAGAAGGGGCTTGCCAGAGACGGTGGCCTTCAAAACGTCGTCTGCCGTCCACTGGGCGGGTTCGATGTTGAGTTCCGCGACGGTGTCAGCAAGAGCGAGCAGAAGCTGCGCCGCTTCTTCCGTCTGGTGCGTGATCTCGGGGTGGTTGAACTGGGCGGCGCGCTTCAAGGCAGCGCGCACGGAAAGCTTCGTCGTCATAGAAACTACGCGAGGAAACCCGCGACTTTAGTCGCGGGAGGAATCGCG